>DASWMZ010000016.1:0-63326 GCA_036399495.1 Pedobacter sp. | reverse complement strand
GGGCGAATCCATGGAGCCTTAACAACCTAAATACCGATGGCTCGTTTACCTCGTTAACAATGGTGGCTGCTCTCGGCGCAATTGCTGCATCAATGGTAGGATCAATTTTTAGCAGCGATGCATGGAATAACGTAACGTTCATAGCAGGAGAAGTCAGAAATCCGCAAAGAAATATCGGCTTAAGCCTGTTTTTGGGAACTCTTATAGTTACCTTAATTTATGTTGCAGCAAATGTGATGTACATCTCGGTATTGCCAATTGAGCAGCTTGCTTTTGCCAAAGACAATCGAATTGCCTTATCGGTAGCTAACGAAATCTTTGGAAGCTTAGGCACAACGCTTATTGCCCTGATGATTATGGTATCGACTTTTGGTTGTAACAATGGGCTTATTTTATCGGGTGCCCGGGTTTATTACACCATGGCAAAAGATGGTTTATTTTTCAAAAGAACTACCGAATTAAATAAAAACGCTGTGCCGGAATTTGCGCTTTGGATCCAGGCAATAATGGCTTGTATTCTTTGTGTTAGCGGTAAGTACGGCGATCTTTTAGATATGATTTCATTTGTGGTGGTGCTCTTTTATGTACTTACTATTTTTGGAATCTTCATCTTGAGAAAAACTCAGCCCAATACAGAACGACCTTACAAAGCGTTTGGATATCCTTTTCTACCTATATTATACATAATAATGGGACTAGCTTTTTGTACGCTCCTAATAATCTATAAACCTGAATACACCTGGCCCGGGCTCATTATCGTTTTGATTGGATTGCCCGTTTATTATATATGGCGCAAAACGGCTATTCCAGAAAATATTTAATATCATTGCCCGAATAAATTAGAAGATGCCCCTAAGAGAAGAGTTAGAATCAAACGGCAATTGGCTTTTTGTGAGAAGAAGTTGGTTGCCCATTACGTTGTATCCAGTCGCAATAGCAGTGCTTTATTTTTACCTGGACGAAGCCTATCCACCAATCACTGATTTTACCTGGTGCGTTATTTGCCTTTTGGTGTCAATTAGTGGCTTAGTTATCAGGGCTTTAACTATTGGGTTTACACCAAAAGGAACCTCTGGCCGTAATACAGCGGGTGGACAAGTAGCCGAGGTGCTTAATCAAACCGGTATTTATTCAACAGTCAGACACCCTTTGTATCTTGGAAACTTTTTAATGTGGCTTGGCCTGTTTATGTATGTAAGCATTTGGTGGTTTGTTTTACTATGCTGTTTACTATACTGGATTTACTATGAGCGCATTATGATAGCCGAGGAAGAATTCTTAAGAAAAAAATATGGTAGTTCATACGAGTCCTGGGCATCAAAAACTCCCGCTTTTATTCCCAACTTTTCATTGTGGCGCAGTTCCGGATTAAGCTTTTCGCCTAAAACTGTTCTAAAGCGTGAGTATAATGGCTTATTCGCTGTAGCCATAACATTCGCATTATTTAATATTACCGCTCATTACTTTTATGATGGGGCTTTCCACATTGACCCTTTTTGGCATATATTGCTTTTTGCTAGTTTTGTTATTTTTATTACGCTTCGTACACTAAAAAAGACAACCAGGGTGTTAGAGGTGGAAGGAAGATAGTAGCCCGAGCTACCTTAGTTCTGATTTGATTTATTAAATGAAGAAAAACGTAAAAGTAGGACTGGTGCAAATGAATTGCACTGCCAGCAAAGAAGAAAATCTCGCAAAGGCAATTGTTAAAACACGCGAAGCAGCGGCTAAGGGCGCACAAATAGTTTGTTTACAAGAGCTTTTTACATCCTTATATTTCTGTGATGTTGAGGAGTATGATAATTTTTTGCTAGCTGAAGCCATTCCCGGACCATCAACCGATGCTTTGTCGCAAGTAGCAAAAGAACTTAACGTTGTGATTATTGCTTCCCTGTTTGAAAAACGTGCTGAAGGATTATATCATAACACAACTGCAGTTTTGGATGCTGATGGCTCTTATCTCGGAAAGTATCGTAAAATGCATATTCCTGATGATCCCGGATATTACGAGAAATTCTATTTCACTCCAGGCGATTTAGGGTATAAAGTTTTTAAAACGAAATTCGCCACTATAGGTGTTCTCATTTGTTGGGATCAATGGTATCCTGAAGCAGCCAGAATTACAGCTTTAATGGGTGCAGAAATACTGTTCTATCCCACAGCAATCGGATGGTCGTCCTCTCAGCAGGTAGACGTGAATACAGAACAATACAACGCCTGGCAAACTATTCAGCGGAGTCATGCCGTTGCAAATGGGGTTTATGTTGTGAGCGTAAACCGTTCAGGCGATGAAGGGCCTATGAAGTTCTGGGGAGGATCGTTTGTTTCAAATCCTTTCGGGAAGGTTTTATATCAGGCTTCACATACAGACGAAGAAATTCATGTCGAAGAACTTGATTTAAATAAGTCTGATAGTTATAGAACACACTGGCCGTTTTTAAGAGACCGTAGAATAGATTCGTACCAACCGATTACTAAACGATACATCGACGAAGGCTAATTATTCCTATTTAACTTGGATACATCAAAAACCCCTAAAGAGCTAGGTTACCGTTTTCCTGCAGAATTCGAACAGCATGAAGCGACCTGGTTAAGCTGGCCCCATAAGGAAGAAAGCTGGCCAGGAACAATACACAAAGTTTATCCTGCTTATAGTCAGTTTGTGAAGGTTTTGGCCTTGAGCGAAAAGGTACGTATTAACGTAGCTAATCAGGCTATGAAAGACCAAGCACTTGGCCATTTGCAACAAGCGGGTGTAGATCTTAGTCAGATAGAATTCTTCTTTCATCCTACAAACGATGCCTGGTGCCGGGATCATGGGCCTGCCTTTTTGGTCAATCCTTTGGCTGATGTAAAAAAGGTAATTGTTGATTGGGGTTATAACGCCTGGGGTAACAAATATCCACCGTTTGATTTAGATGATGTAATCCCCACTTTAATTGGTCGGCACTTTAATATTCCGGTTTTCAACCCGAGTATTGTGATGGAAGGTGGCTCAGTTGAATTTAATGGAAAAGGTACGGTATTAACATCGACATGTTGCCTGCTGAACGTAAATAGAAACCCGCATCTCAATCAGGGAGAAATAGAAAAATATCTTTCTAATTATTATGAAGTAGACCAGATACTTTGGGTTGAAGAAGGAATTGTAGGTGATGATACCGATGGGCATATCGATGACACGATTCGATTTGTGAACGAAGACACGGTTCTTTCTGTTGTCGAAACCAAAGTGAACGATGATAATTATCATCTGCTTCAGCAAAACTTAAAATCGCTAAGTAAAATGCGGTTGCTTAATGGTAAGCAATTGAATGTCATCGAATTGCCCATGCCTGATGCGGTGGTTTATGACGACATGCGTTTACCCGCATCCTATGCCAATTTCTATATCAGTAATCAGCATGTAATTGTGCCAACTTATCGTTGTGAAAAAGATGAGAAGGCATTAGAAATTATCTCTCAATGTTTTCCTGATAGGGAAGTGATTGGTATTGATTCTACCGAAATTATCTGGGGATTGGGAAGTTTTCATTGCTTAAGTCAACAGGAACCGGCGGTGTAAATTCTAACTAAACTTGCCAAAAGTCTAGAACTTTTGGCAAGTTGTTCTAGTTAAACAATCTCGGCCACTACAAATGTACTGCCGCCAATAAAGATCATATCCTCACTACCAGCCTGCTCTTTTGCGGCATTAAATGCTTCTTTAACAGATGGATAAAAGTTCCCTTTGAGATCAAACGTCTCGGCTTCTTTAGCTAAATCTTCAGCCGGTTTTGCTCGCTTAATATCCGGCTCACAAAAATAATATCGGGCGTTTACCGGAAGTAAGGAAAGCACCTTCGTAATGTCTTTATCTTTCACCATTCCGATCACCATGTGCAAATGCTTAAAACTGGTTGAAGCTATATTCTTAATCACTTCTCTAATTCCATGTTCGTTATGACCGGTATCACAAATTACAAGCGGATTTGTACCAAGAGTTTGCCACCTGCCCATTAGTCCCGTAAGGGAAGTAACCTGGCTTAAGCCTTCTTTAATGTGTGTAGGTGTAAGATTAAAGCCTTGAACTTTCAAAAGTTCAATTGCGCTTAAGACCGTCCTGACGTTTTTCACTTGATACGATCCTTTTAGATCGATTTTAAGTTGTAAAACTTGATTTGCAGATAGCTGAGTTACCTTAAGATTTAAAGAATCTGACAAGTCATCCTGAATAACTTCAACTCTCCACTCATCTTCAGCAAAATAAATCTGGGAAGAATTATGTGTCGCCTTTTTAATAAATACCGCTTCAGTTTCAGGATGTCTTTCGCCGATTACTACAGGAGTATTTGGTTTAATGATCCCCGCTTTTTCTGAAGCTATTTCGGGTAAAGTAGTGCCCAGAATATCGGTGTGATCATATCCGATATTAGTGATGATTGATAATAGGGGAGAAATAATATTAGTTGAATCCAATCTTCCCCCAAGACCAACCTCTATAATAGCGACATCAACCTGCTCTTTGTAAAAGTGTTGAAATGCCATCGCCACGGTAACTTCGAAGAATGAAGGTTCGATTTTTTCGATCGTTCCTTGTAAGTCTTGCACAAAGTCGAGCACGCTATTTTCCGAAATCATCTCCCCATTAATTCGAATTCGTTCTCTGAAATCACGTAAATGTGGCGATGTATAAAGACCGGTTTTATACCCGGCCTGTTGCAAAACAGCGGCCAGCATATGCGAGACCGAGCCTTTGCCATTTGTGCCGGCAACATGAATAGTTCTAAATTTCGTTTGAGGATTATCTAAGCGTTCGCAAAGCTCAATGGTATTAGTGATATCTTTTTTAATAGCTGATGCACCCAACTTGGAAAACATGGGTAACCTGGAATAAAGATACTGGAGAGTTTGCTCGTAGTTCATTGAGCTTGAAAAGTATTTAGTCTACTTTAAAACTAAAAACATAGCTGCCTTCCTGAATTTCGGGCGCAGTTTCCGAACGATTAAATCTTGCGCCTTTTACAGCACTGATGCATTTCTGTTGTAGTTGATAGTCGGCAAGAGTAGTGCCTTTTCCAACACGGGCATAAACTATTTCACCATTCTTATCAACTCGTATATCAATAACAATTCGTCCTGTAGACTGACCAGAATCTTCCACTTTCGGTTTTACCACCGAAACTCTATTCGCAAGCCTGGCATTACCAAATCCAGATCCGCCTTCACCGTAATTAGAAGCTAAGGTGGAACCATCGGGGTCGCCCTGGTTACCAGGAGTGCTTCCGGTTCCATCGCCCTGACCTGTTCCGGTGCTTTTCTTTCCTTTATATAACGCGTTCTGGTTAACTGCCGGTTTGCTGACTTTAGCAGGCGATGTAGAAGGTGTTGCAGTTGTGCTTTTTTTAGAGGTGGTAACAGCAGGCGCATCTTCCGAATTTTGTGTAACAACTGCTTTATCACTTGTTTCTGCAGATGGAGCAGTTTGCGTTTCAGTCTCAGGAACTACTTTGTCGGGAGGAGTATTGTTGGCATTTGGTGCAACAGAAGGCTCTTCCATGCTGGTAAAGTCATCTCCCATTCCTTCGGCCACAGTACCATAGTTTACCACAATGCCACCAGTGCCTTGTTCTTCCGGCGGAACCGACATGCCAAATACAATTAAATAGCTTATCAAAATAATCAAAGCCATTAAGCCTGTTGAGATGGCTAAGGCTTTCGGATAATTATTTTCTTCCTGATAGTGCATATTACTTTTGCTCTGTTGCCAATACTAATTTAATAGCCATTTTGTTTGCAATGTCTAAAATCTGAACAACATCCTGTATTGCAACAGTCTTGTCAACATATAATACAATGGTTAGCTCTTCAGTCTGTTTCTGATACGTTCCCAGTCGGGCGGGGATTTCTTCAAGCGTAACCTCTTGTTTTTCAAGATAATATTGCAACTCCTTAGTAACTGAAATAGTAACGGTTTTTTTCGATACTGATTGTCCCGAATCAGATTTAGGAAGCATCAATTTGATCACGTTCGGGTTTGTTACGGTAGACGCAATCAGGAAAAACAACATCAAAAAAAACATGATATCATTCATGGCAGAAGTGTGTAATTCTGCATGAGGTCGTTTTCTTTTTTTGAAATTCATCGCCCTGGTTCTTCTAACAAATCAATGAACTCTACCGCATCAGTTTCCATCCGTAAAATTACGCGGTCTACCATAATGTTCAGAATGTGATAGCCAATGTAAGCCACAATACCAATCATTAAACCGGCTGCAGATGTAATCATCTTCTCATACAAACCGCCCGCAATAATCCCCATGCTAATATTATCAGATAATGAAATATTGTAAAATATCCTGATCACACCCGAAATCGTTCCAACGAAACCAAACATGGGCGCAATACCGGCAATAATTCCAAGAATGCTAATGTTCTTTTCAAGCTTTGATACTTCTAGTTTTCCGATATTTTCAATTGCACCTTCAATATCTTTGATTGGCCTGCCAATACGCGTTAAACCTTTTTGCAGCATTCTTCCCAAAGGAGTATTGCTGTTTCGGCATAAAGCAATTGCCGCGTCGAGCTTGCCAGATAGTATGCTTTGCTTTACCTGAGTAATTAGGTTTGACTCGTCTCGTGATGCCTTTCTGATTGTTAAATAGCGTTCTACAAAAATAATTAGGGCAAGAAAAAACAATAATGCTAAAGGGATCATTACCCAGCCGCCTTTCATTAAAAGATCGAGGAAGCGGAGCTCCTGAACAGCCTGCGCTGTTTGCGTAGCAGACGTTGCTACCGTATCCGGAATTATACCATTAAGTGAATCTGATTGTAATAAAAACATGTGTGTGGTTTAATTTTCTTTATTATTTACGGTTAGAATCCAGGCATCTTTATATACCCCGGCCTGGATGCGTTTCTTCTCCTTATTGGCGGCACTCATAGTTCTAAACGTACCGATACTGATCTTATACTTCGGCTTACCAGTGTCGACTACCACCTTGGCATCAATACCTTTCCTCCTGAAACCTTTCGCAGATCGTTCAGCTTCGTTTTTTAAATAGAATGAAGCAATAATTACCTCGAATACTCTTTTTGGCTTAGGCTCTTCTTTAACTACTTTCGCTGGGGTGCTGTTGGTTGTGATGCTAATCGAGTCAGGAGCTTTTTCAACCTGAGCTCCAGTTATACCTTCCTTTTCCAGGTTTTGCATTATGCTGTCGGCGAAAGCAAGTGAATCACTACTTGTTTCAGGTTTAATAATTGGGGTTAAAACCTTCCTTTCGGGAATTGGCTTTTTCGGTGCCGGGTTTGATGTTCTAAAATATTGAGGGTAGTAAAAATATGCCAGTGCGGCAAGAGAGCTTGCCACTACCAAAACAAGAACTATCCAAAGTGCTTTTGAACTAGATGATTCTTCATCAGAAACGTCATAGTAAACTTCCTGGGCCGGTGCCGTCATTGGTGCGGCTTTATTAACGGTCGCAAGTTCTTCGACCGGTTTCAGACCATACAAATCGATACTCGCCACAATCGGCGCTGATCTAAGCGTATATCCTTTATCTGACTTTAACAACTCTCCGAGCGGAGCAACATTTGCATTCGAATCTTTGTCCAGGTCGTTCTTAATATTTTCAATGAAACGATCTAAGAAATAGATAGCAGAGGATTCTGAGATACGTTTTTTCGCGACAATATGTTTTACTAAAACTGCGTCAGATCCTTCTTCAGCCTTGAAATCAATTTTATACGATGGCGGGTAATACAGCCCGTCTTCCTGATTTAAGTAGGCAGCTATCTTCTTCTTGAAAAAGATTCCAATACCCGGAAGTCCGACTTCTTCGTGCTCTTTTAGTAGATCAGAAATATATTGAGCGATATCCATTAAGGGTAAAATTAATCTAATTTTCTGACACCACAACTAGCATCAAAATGAATAATTAAGACCGCCCAGCACATTCAAGCCAAGATTTGGATAATACAGATAACGTTGGTATTCGTTTCCAAAAAGGTTATTCGCTCTCAGGAATACAGCAATTTTTTGTTTGATTTCATACTCGGCCCCAACGCTTAGATCTACGTAACTGGCTACAGTTATTACTCTGCGAGTAAGGGATGGCTGATCATATGTTAATCCTTTAGAATCCCCGTTAAGCACTAATTCTGCATCCAGAATAAATTTCTTTTTAATTGATAAGCGCGCATTTGAGAATAGTCTGAAATTTGGTTTATACCAAGCCTGCTCTTCTGTGCCCATTTTATACTCATTCATTTGAACACGGCCACTTAGATCTAAAACTTCTGAAGCTTTAATACTGAGTTCACCTTCGAGTCCGAATGTTGTGCTGTTCCCTCTATCGTAAATCACATCAAACATCTGAAAGCCTTTTTTACTGTTGGTGAAAAGTGGCATTCCTTCAATCGTTTTTAAATAGACCATCGCTTTGTAGCCAAAACCGGCACCTGCATTGCCTTTAATTCCACCGTAGATATTTGATTTTTCGATGGCATTCTCGATTGGGATATTACTTCCGATAAAAGGATTTTCCTGACTAAAATTCCTGATAGTAGATTTTAAAACGTCGCCAGTATAACCTCCAAAAATGGTGGCATAACCAGGAACGATTGGTAATTCGCCAATAACTGTCGGGAATAAATTGGTTCTTGATTCTGTGCCAAATTCTTTAACCAGATTAATACCAAGCGACAGTTTATAGTTTTTACCCTGTAATTTAATGTAAGGATTTATCCTGATCAGGTTATTACTGATATCATAAGCCGAATCTTTGGAAGCAGTAAAATCGATCGAAGTGTTAGCGCCGATATTAAAGTCTCTCCAAACCTTGTTGAAAAATCCGCTTAACGTATAAGAGTTTTCCTTTGTGTCGCCACTGTTTCGCAACATATACGCATCAATCTTTCCCGCATAATCAGATTGAGCTGAATCCGTATAGTTTTTTAAAACTTCGCCTTTTAGGTTTAATGTACCAAATCGTTGGCGGCTTGGTTTGAGGTTTGCAGATATATTATCCGGATCAAATCCGTAAAGAAAAGTAGAAAAGCGATCGTAATTCAACGCTCCGTTCCAGGTAACTTGGTTCTGAATGCTTTTGCCAAATATTCCAGCTTCCTGACGGGAGTACGTTTGCTTTTCAAGATCTCCGCTTTGATTAATATGTTTTAAGTATCCACCCGCCTGTAAAGCTGGGTCGGCTCCTGTATTAATATAGATTTCACCCAACGCCGTACCTGCATTTCCTGCACCAAGCTTAGCATAGTTATTCTTTAAAATGGCCGGCGCAAGTTGGTTAAGTTCTTCAGCCTGGAGCTGGCGCAAATCACTATTTAACTCCAGGCGTTTATCAAGTATGCTATAATTCAGATTTGGCTTAAATGGTTTTCGGCTGTTTAAATCGGGGCTTCTCCTGATTTTTGAAGCATCTGCAAGCACCGGCATGTAAGGTCTTACTACTTCAATCTCTTCGGTTAATGCTTTTTCCTTAGCGGGCTCCTCCTTCTTTGGTTCGGGCTGGGTTTGCGCAAATCCTGCGAAAGCAGAGAGCATTGTTAACAGGAATATATAAAGGAAATATGCTGATCTCATCTTATTTCTTTTTGTTTAATTGCTCCAGCTTAGCCTTAGCGGTTGGTAGAATGTCATCATCACCCTCGTAATTTGATATGATACTTTGCAGGGTGCTCTTAGCCTGAAACGGGTCTTTTAATGCAACGTAATTATCAGCTAACAGTAAGAAGCTTTTCGCCACCCAATAATCGTGGGACGGCATTTTGTTAATTAACTCAAAAGCTGTTTTTTGAGAAGTTTTGTAATCGCCTTTAGTGTATTGTAGATAAGCTACATGGTATTTTGCTTCGGCTCCAACAACCGTAGTGGTTTTGGTAGAAACTTCAGTAAGTTCCTTTAGCGCACTAGTTGTATCTCCTTTTGCCAGATAGGCTTTGCCAGAATACAAACCTGCTCTGAATTTATCTTCTGCCGACGCTTTTTCAAAGCCTTTCACAATCGTCACGTATTTTAACACATCATCAGGCATATTCATCTGGCTATAAGCTTCCATCAAATTATTAACTGCGAAACCATAGTTGGCTTTATACTCCGAAGTCAGCTCTAGCTTTTTGAGATAGACCACAGCTTCATTATATTTCTTTTGTTTGAGGTATAATTTTGATATGCTGATCAAAGAGCGTTCGGTATATTCGCTTGTCCAATCGTTCAATACAAAGGTATAGTCAGGAATTGCCTCATCCGGGCGATTAATTTTTACAAGACTTTCCGCGCGGATAAACCTTGCGTGCTTTTCGTGAATTGGTTTTGGGAATTTATCGAAATAGGCATTCACAGCTTCGAAAGAACCTTGATAGTCACCTTTCAAAAAGCGGTTGTTTAATGCCTGAAACGTGATATTGTCCTGTTCGGCGGTGCTTAAATTACCAATATTAGTTGTATTTGCGTAGGTCAAAAATCCTTCCGCATCAGATTTATCGAGGTAAATGTTCTTGATAGATTCCAACGCAAGTTTTGCTTCATCCGTTTCCGGATATTCTTTTACAACTCGCTGAAAAGCCTCAAGTGCTTCTGCATCTTTATCCAGATTGTAATGGATAAGTCCGATAGTAACCAACGCCCGGGGTACATAGCTGCTTCTTGGGTAATTGGTGATAAGATCATTCAAACCAGTAACTGCAGCCTCATTCTCCTTCTTCACAAAGTATGTATATCCAATTTCAAATGTGGCATCATCCGCGTAATTTGACTTTGGAAATTGGCTTAAAAGGGATTTATGTGTGCTTATTTTCGCGTCGTTCTGTTCTTGTAATCCCTGGATCATCCCTCGTTGAAATAAAGCATAATCTTCGCCTTGCGCATTCCAGGCTATAATCTTATTATATTGAGCCAGTGCCTGAGGATAATTCTTGATTACGAAATAAGAGTCTGCTAATCTTAAAGTAGCATCATTAATGGTGTTCTTATCTTTTTCATCGCCACTTAAGAACTTCTGAAAATAGTTAGCCGATTTTGCGTAATTATCGTTTTGAAAGGCCGAGTACCCGAGTGCATAATTAGCGAAATTAAAAACCTCGGTATTTTTAGCAGCAGGCATGCCTAAAAACTTCTCGAAGTTTGCAACCGACTCGCCGTATTTTCGAACCTCAAATCCAGCTTCAGCCAGCCAGTAAGTAGCGAGTGCCTCAATCTCCGGATCAATTGGATTTCTGATTGAGCGCATAAACATCGAAATACTGTTTTCGAAGGCTCTTTCATTATAGAATTCTAAACCTCTGAAATATGTAACACGTTGATAAACTTCACGTGTTTCTTCGTTTTTATCTTTAATAGTTTCGAGTATGTCTACCGCATCTTTGTAATTTTTTGTTGAAAGAAGCACCTGGCCTAATAAGGTTTTGGCCTCATTTAATCGCGCAGAACGCGGATATGTTTTTAGAAATTCTTGAACGGCATCCAATGCAACCGAGTGAAATTCAAGCTCGTAAGAAAGTTTAGCGTAATTGAACAGACCTTCTTCTTTTAAGGCAGGATCGAAATCCATTTTTGAGGCTCTGAAAAAAGCATTTCGGGCACCTTGCTTATTGCCCGTTTTGATGAAGGCTTCTCCAAGAACAATCATTCCGTTTTGATAGAAAACGTCAGGGTTTTCAAGTTTCTCAAGTTCGCTAATTGCTCTTTTCGGGTCCTTGAGCTTCAAATGTAAATACCCTATCTGGTAAGAATCCTGATTGTTTTGGGTCTTCCCCTGATCTAAATCCTGAAACTTCTGGTAATAGTTGGCTGATGTTTTATAATCTGCTTTGGCGAAGTAAGTAGCTCCCACAATCCGATACATATCAGCTTTGTACTTTGCATCAATTGTTTCGATTGCCGGAATAGTATAGCGAATTACATCATCATATCTTTTGTCGAGAAAATACAGTGCCGAGATATAATAAGGATAGCTTGCCTGGTATGTCTTTGAATCCTTTAAGCGCTCAAACTCACTTAATGCTGTCTTGTAATCAGCATCGAGATAGTTTAGATATGCATAATAGTAGATAGATGATTCGGTATACTCGGTTTTTTGATCTTTAAGTTTAGCAAATAGGGGTTCAGCTTCTGAATACTGTTTGGTAGCAAAATAAGAATAAGCTAATTTGAAGCGATATTCATCACTTTCCTTAGATGTTAAACTGTTGGCATCTATCTGTTTGTACCATTCAATGGCTTTTTCGTAATTCTTGTTCTCGAAATAAGAACTTCCAACATAAAAGTAAGCGGATTTGGTATTGGCGCTTGCAGGATACTCTCTGATGAATTTCAAGAATAAGCCTTCAGCATTTTGATTTCCCAATTTTAGGGCGCAAACTGCCTGATAGAATTGGGCATTTTCTTTTAGCAAAGATACCTGCCGGTTATCCGCAGGCTGGGTTGAAGGAGCCGTGTTCGACTGTTCAACTTTGCTAAATTGTTCGCTCGCGGCCACATATTTGCCTTTGCCTAAAAGCTCAATTCCAGATTTATAAGCTTGATTTAACCTGTACCATTCTGTTTGCTGAGCCAGTGAAGCAAGGGAAACAAACAGGAATATAATTATTATCCGGGCGGTTTTGTTGAGCATAATTTAAAGTCTGTGCGAAATTAACAGATTAACAAGCGGTTAGTCCACAGGAGTAATTAACACATGTGGAAAACAACCCCAATAACGTAAGCTGCATGAACAACGATATAATGGTTTGATCTTTTTAACGTAGCCGGTCGAACCAGAATGCCGAATTAAAGGCTCTCCATTTCTCTTGCGGTTGCCTCTACTTTGTTTCTTAAGTCCTCTTTGTAAGCTTTCAGGCGTTCGGTAAGATTTTCATTACAGGTACTTAAGATCTGTGCAGCAAGGATGCCCGCATTTTTTGCGGCGTTTAATGCTACGGTTGCTACCGGAATGCCGTTGGGCATTTGCAAAATGGATAAAATGGAATCCCAGCCGTCTATCGAATTTGATGATTTGACAGGTACGCCAATAACAGGCAGATGAGTTATGGACGCAACCATTCCCGGAAGGTGAGCAGCACCACCTGCACCAGCGATAATCACTTTTAATCCACGCTCTGATGCGGTCTTCGCATAGTTAAACATTCTTTCTGGAGTTCTATGTGCTGATACCACCGTTATTTCATAGTCAACACCTAACTCTTTAAGTATGTCAGCAGCATCCTGCATAACAGGTAAATCTGACTTGCTGCCCATTATTATGCCTACTTTCATGATGCGTCTGTGTTAGAAAATATATTTAAATTTTAACCTTAATCGTTTTCTGAATATGTCTTGCCTTCGCAATGGCCTGTTCACGGTCGGCATTAACAATTGTAATATGCCCCATCTTACGGAAAGGTTTTGTGAATTGCTTTCCATATAAATGCAGGTGAACTCCTGTTTCTTTTAATATATCTTCTATGCCTTCATATTCTGCAAGTCCTTCGTATCCCGGCTCCCCAAGCAAATTAATCATTACAGCATTTCCAACGGCCGTAGTCTCTCCGAGAGGTAAATTAAATATCGCCCGTAGATGTTGCTCAAATTGAGAAGTCAGATTTCCTTCAATACTATGATGCCCGCTATTATGCGGACGAGGAGCAAGTTCGTTCACTAAAATTTTCCCGTCTTTTGTGAGGAACATTTCTACAGCCAGTACACCTGTAATTTTTAAAGCCTCCGCGATTTGAATCGCTAATTGGTCTGCTTCTTTAAGTAACTCAACAGGTAGGGTTGAAGGTGAAATTAGAAATTCAACCAAATTTGCATCAGGGTTAAATTCCATTTCGACGCAAGGAAAGGTCTTTACGTCTCCATCTTCGTTCCGGGCAACAATAACAGCTATTTCCTTTTCAAAATCGACCCATTCTTCTACAATACTGGGAGCATCAAAGGCACCTTCCAGATCCGATTCCGATTTTACTTTATATACACCACGGCCATCATAACCGTCTTTACGTAGTTTTTGAATATATGGAAATTCTATTTCAGAGGCTTTTAAAGCTTCTTTAGAAGCTATAAGTTGAAAAGGAGCAGTAGGGATTTCGTTCTGCTTAAAAAACTCTTTTTGTAAACCTTTATCTTGTATTAGTCTGATTATCCTTGATTGCGGATAAACCAGTACGCCTTCATCTTCCAATTGCTGAAGAGCTTCGACATTAACCTTCTCAATTTCTATGGTTAGTAAATCGGTTTGCTTGCCGAATTTATATACCGAATCAAAATCTGTTAGTGAGCCTGTTACAAACGTATCGCAAAGGTTTTTACAGGGAGCGTTAATATCCGGATCGAGAACCTTAATATTGGTATTGTAATTTATCGCCTGCTGTATAAGCATCCTTCCAAGCTGTCCGCCTCCAAGTATTCCAACACGTAAGTCGCCATAAAATGCTTTCATAAATACTTAAATCGTTTTATTTCCAATGGGCTATTGCCCGATGTTTATTTTGATGTTAACAAACTTTCTTCCTTGATTTTCTTTTGTAATTCGAGTATCGCGCCAATAAGTGCTTCGGGGCGAGGTGGGCAACCTTGTACATATACATCTACAGGTATAATGCGATCTACTCCTTTTACAACATGATATCCGTGCTGCCAATAAGGCCCTCCGCAATTTGAACAAGATCCCATCGAGATTACATATTTTGGTTCAGGCATTTGTTCGTAAAGGCGTTTAATCCTTTCGGCCATTTTGAACGTAACGGTGCCCGCAATAATAATTACGTCTGATTGTCTTGGCGAAGGACGGGGGAAAACACCTAAACGATCAAAGTCGAATGTGGAAGCGTACGAACCCATCATTTCGATAGCGCAACAGGCAATCCCGAAACTCATGGGCCATAATGACGATAAACGCGCCCAGTTCAACAAATCGTCCACTTTCGTGATAATTACTCCGCCATCTTGCGACATTCTTTCTAAACTCATGATTGTGGTGGTTTTGTGAATGTTGGTTTAAAAGCTGGTTTTGCAACAGGCGCTGTATTAGTACTCGGAATATCAACAACAAGTGATTCTTCTGGTTTTTCTAAAGAAAACGGTTTCACCTTATACGTATGATTATTTATCGAATCGTATATAGATAAGGGTATTGCATTTTCAACTACTGGTAGTTTTTGATTAGGGCGTATCCAGTCTAAATCACCTTTTCGCCAAACATACACCAGGCCAATTAGTAATATTCCGACAAAAATGAACATTTCTATCAGCGTAAGCCAGCCCCATCTTGGGTCGGCAAGAATAAGCGCTTTTTGTGCAAACACTGTCGTCCATGGAAAAATGAAAACCATTTCAACATCGAACAACAAAAAGATCAAGGCAATAACGTAGAATCTTGTATTAAACTGCAGCCATGAATTGCCGGTTGGTTCTTCACCGCATTCATAAGAGCTAAGTTTTAAAGGAGTGGGTTTATTTATAGCGAGCAGTTTTGATAACAATAACGTTCCGCATACTAATACAATTCCTGCTATCAGGAAGATGAATATTTTGCCGAATTCTGTTAGTTGAGAAGCCTGTTGCACGAAGCAAATTTATAATTTTTGCGCGGGATGATAGCTATTAAACATAAAGAGTAATTACTATATTAATGTTGTTTGCCTATTTAATAAAGTCAGAAATATTTATTCCGCAAGTGCTGGTGCGGGAATGTCAAGATAAACAGGTATTTCACGCAGTATAACCCCGTATTTCTTACTCCGGGCGGGGGAAACTTTTAATAGGATATTCGTGTTAACATTCTATCCTATTAATTACAAACGTTAAACTCTCAAATTTTGATAAATATTTTATTAGCGGAAGACCACACTATTGTACGCAATGGGATTAAGTCCTTGCTCGAAAAGCAGGATGGTTTAAACGTAATTGCAGAGGCAAATAACGGGCTGGAAGTCTTGGAACTTTTAGAAGGAGGTGTCGACGTAGATATCGTGCTCTCAGATATCAATATGCCTGGCCTTAGCGGGATGGATCTGATTGAGCCGCTTAAAAAGGTAGCTCCAGACCTTAAGGTGCTTATCCTGTCTATGCTCGACCATGAAAATTATGTGCTTAAGGCTCTTGCAAACGGTGCATCGGGATATATCCTGAAAAACGTTCGTGAAGAGGAAATGGTGTTTGCCATTAGGCATATCATGGCAGGGAACAGTTATATATGTTCCGATATCACCGAAAAGATGATGTCAATGTTATCTGCAGCGCCCGATCCATCCACTCGAGAATCTAAATCGAAAATCGACCTTTCTAAAAGGGAAGCTGAAGTGCTTTTATTAATAGCCGATGGCCTAACCAACAATGAAATTGCCGAGAAACTCTTTACGAGCCGCCGCACCGTAGAAGGTCACCGACAAAATCTTTTGGAAAAAACAGGGGCGCGCAATACTGCGGCATTAATTCGGTTTTCGGTAAACCATGGCCTCATCGATTAATATATCATCCACTCAGCATTAATCGAATTTTTTATAGCTAATTTTAGGCATCATTCGAACTCATGCCACAAAATACCCAAGATAAACTACCCAAGTCCAATAAGCTTTCAGACGACTCTATCGTAAATAACAAAAATAAAGCAACCGGGCCGATTGTGGCCATGGGAGGCTCGGCGGGCTCTTTTTCAGCATTTGAGAAATTTTTCCACCACATGCCTACAGACAGTGGGATGTCTTTTGTCATCATCATGCACCTCGACCCTGAACACAAAGGAAAGGTGCATGAGCTGATTCAGAACTTTACAGCAATGCCCGTTAGTGAGGCCGAAGATGGCATTCAAATAGAGCGAAATAAGGTATATGTTATTCCGCCTAATAAAGATTTAGGTATACACAACCGTAAGCTTCTGCTGCTTAATGCGGCTAAAAAGAATGGTTACCGTTTGCCGATTGACTATTTTCTGCAAAGCCTTGCCGAAGACCAGTGGAACAAAGCCGTAGGTATCGTCTTTTCGGGAATGGGTTCTGATGGCGAAACAGGTTTGCGATTGGTCAAAGAGAAGCTGGGCCTGGTTATGGTTCAAGATCCGGAAACGGCCGAATACGACAGCATGCCTAAGGCTGCTATTGATACCAATATGGTTGATTTTGTGCTATCTCCCGAAGAGATGCCTTTGAAACTTATTCAGTTTCTCAATCATCCCATATTGCTGGATGACACTAGTGAAGATGCCATAAAGGAAATAAAAAACATCAACGCCATTCAGAAAATTTTGATGCTGTTGCGTACTCATACCGGGCACGACTTTACGCTATATAAAAAAAGCACCATCACCCGCCGGATAGACAGGCGCGTAGCTTATCATCAATTACCTGATTATGGACACTATGTAAATTATCTTCGGGAAAACCCCCACGAAATAGATGTTCTGTTCCACGAACTATTAATTGGAGTAACGAAGTTTTTTAGAGATGCTCAGGCTTTTGACGCATTAAGAGACAAACTCTTCCCCCTGCTGCAATATAAAAAAGAAAATGAGCCTATCCGTGTATGGGTGGCGGGCTGCTCTACCGGCGAAGAAGCTTATTCTATAGCCATATTACTGATGGAGCACCTTCAGACATTAAAAGCAAGGCGTATGCCCAAGGTGCAAATATTTGCCACCGACCTGGATATTGATGCGATTGAATTTGCCCGTACAGGATTATACCATGGCAATATTGTTGCCGATGTTTCTGAAGACAGGATTGAGCGTTTCTTCGTAAAGAAAAATGATTCTTATCAGGTAAAAAAAGAGCTAAGGGAGATGATTGTTTTTGCCCAGCATAACCTTATAAAAGATGCTCCTTTTACGAGGCTTGATCTGCTTTCCTGTAGAAATGTGATGATTTATCTGACGACAGAACTTCAGAAAAAAATTATTCCAATTTTCCATTACTCGTTGAATCCGAAAGGAATTCTGTTCCAGGGCCCGGCAGAAACGGTAGGAGGGTTTACCGACCTATTTAGTCCGCTGGAGTCGAAATGGAAACTTTTTGAACGAAAAGATGGTGCATCTACGGTTGGGAAGATGCTGGATTTTCCTTTTCATATTTCCAGGCAGCCTATGGCCCGAACCGAGGTTACCGATGCAGTTCCTCAATCCAAAACGCTGGCAGATACATTTAATAAGATTCTTCTGGAAAATTATACTCCGGCTTCAATATTAATAAACGACAAAGGAGACATTGTATATATCAACGGGAAAACCGGCAGGTATCTGGAATTAAATTCCGGCGAAGCATTAATGAATGTGTACCGTATGGCTAAGGAAGAACTGAAATATGTTTTAAGTAATGCTGTACATCAGGCGCGCGCATCCAAAGCCGAGGTATTCCTGGAGGAAATCAAATTAAAAGAAGAACAAAACACACGCGTCATTAACATCCGCATCAACCTCCTGGAAAACACGCCGTTGCATGGCCTCATTCTGGTTGTTTTTGAAGATAAGGGCCTGCTTAAAAAAGCAGATATCAGAAAGAAAAGTCCCAAAGGAGTTCAGAACGTGGCTGTAGAAGAACTTGAAAAAGAACTAATCTACACCAAACAGCAGCTTCATACCACCATTGAGCAAATGGAAACTTCTTTAGAAGAATTAAAATCTACTAATGAAGAGTTGCAAAGCACTAACGAAGAATTGCAAAGTACCAATGAGGAGGCTCTTACCACAAAGGAGGAGATGCAATCCTTAAATGAAGAGCTGATGACGATCAATATTCAATATCAGTTGAAAGGCGAAGAGCTTACACTGTTGAATAACGACATGAAAAATATGCTCGATAATACGGAAATCGGCACCATTTTTCTTGATAACAACCTCAATATTTTACGTTTTACTCCTCAAATTAAAAAAATATTCAACGTAATCCCCACCGACGTAGGTCGCTCTATTACCCATATTGCTTCCAACTTCGATAATGTGGATATGGAAAGCGAGATCCTGAAAGTGATTGAAAGATTGTCTGTCAGAGAGCTGGAGGTGAATACCAAAGATGGAGAATGGTTTAATCTGCGTATTATGCCTTATCGTACAACGGACAACTTTATTAGTGGTGCGGTTCTTACCATTCATAAAATAACTCATATCAGGCAGTTAGAGAACGAGCGGCGAATTTTAGAAGAGTATAGCAACAAAGCCCTGAATACTTTAGATAAACCTGCGATTATTTTAGACAAAGGCGGACGTATAATCAATCTAAACCGGCATTTTATTAAACTATTTAATTTAAAGGGAGAAGAGCAGAAGGGTATTTCTATTAAAAAATTAATTTTCGACAGTAAGCTGGACAAGTTTTTGCAAAAGAGCCTCACAGCTGATGGTTCCGGTAAATTCGCATTTGAACATCCCGAACTTGGGACTAAAACAATCACTCTCAAGTCCAGCCCTTTAATAAATAAAAACAATAAAGACACCTTAGCCATTTTTATAGTTGTAGAGATGTGATCGCAGATTGCAATGAATAAGGTAAAAAAGTCATTATATACCAATGAGGAGATGATTGACCGTTTCCGGAAGGCAGCCGAAGAATTGCTTTCTAATGACAGCGTGCCTGCAAATGCAAGTTATACCAATCACGAAATTCAGGAGCTTGTACATCAGATTCAGGTACAGCACCTTGAGCTGGAAATGCAAAATGATGAGCTTAAAATCTCTAACCAGGAGGTAGAAAATCAGCGGCATCGGTTCGAGGGTTTATATGATCTTGCACCAGTTGGTTATTTTATTCTGGATAAACACGGGCTAATCGAAGAGGTTAACACAACAGGTTGCAATCTGCTCGAAACAACAAAGCGCACAGCTCTTAACCGGAGATTTCAAGGCTTCATTCAAAGTAATGATACTGATTTTTTTTATCATTTCTTACAGCGAATATCCAAAACTGAGATTAAGCAAAGTTGCCAATTAGCTCTCGTTACCCCTAAAGGCAATACCTTGCATGCTCAGATAGAAGGTATTGCCGTTCGTAATGCCTTGCTTCAAAAGGAGCAGTACTATATCGCAGTAATTGACATTACGGAACAGCGGCAAGCCGAACTTAAGCTTACAGAAACTAATGGACGCCTTGAAATGGCTCTGGACGCTTCAGCCACTGGTACCTGGCAATTGGACCTGAGGACAGAAGAAATCTCACTCGATCATTTTAGTTGTGAAATTTATGGGCTCAAGGAATGCGACGCAAACATCAGCCTCCAGTCGTTCGTCAATATCATTCATCCGGATGACCGGAAATTAGCCAGTAAATTGTTTGGAGAAGCCATTAGCCAAAAACAAGATCTTGATGTGGAGTTCCGTATTGTCTTGCCTGATTCAACAATCAGATTTATTTCTGCCAGGGGCCACCTGATAGATAATGATGAGAAAGCGATGTGCTTTATTGGCATTTTAATGAACATAACCACAAGGAAGTTATTAGAGGTGGAGGCAATAAGGCTAAAAGAAAGCCAGCGGAAGGATATTATGCATGTGGTGCTGCAAACTCAGGAAAAGGAGCGTAAACGAATAAGTGAATCACTTCATGATAGCGTAAGCCAGTTGTTATATGGTATCAAGCTTAAACTCCAGCATTTTAAGGGAAACAAGGAAGGCAATTACTCTTTTGACGACGTTTTTGTGTTGATAGAGCAGGCAGTTACCGAAACACGCAATATTTCCTTTGAACTTGCTCCATCCATTCTTTCAGATTTTGGTTTGCCAATTACTTTAAAAGAAATGGCCGATAAGCTTAGTACCAGTAAGCTTAAAATCAAAACAAGAGTTTCTGGTATGCAAACAAGGCTACCCCTTGATTTTGAAATCAACCTATTCCGCATCATACAGGAGTTAGTAAATAATACTATAAAACACGCACAAGCCACTGAAGTTATGGTGGAAGTAACAAAGAAAAACGAATTATTAAATATTAGTGTAAGAGATAATGGCATCGGCTTTAAGCCGGCAGAATTAGACTCTTCAGGTTCAGGATTGCATAGTATTAAAAATCGTTTGGATGTATTGAACGGAACTATGGAGATTAAATCTGGTGAAGGAGATGGTTCAGTCGTGTATATCAGGTTTAAAGACGTGCCCAATTTATAAAGATGAATAAGATTTCAAGATTAGTGGTTATAGGTGCCTCAGCAGGAGGCTTTAAAGCAATAACTGATTTGCTTTGTAATTTTCCTGAACAAGATTCGGTAACCGTGTTTGTGGTGCTTCACATATCCAAAAGTTCAATGAGCGAAGTGATTGTTCATCATTTTCAGAAACACACCTCGTTAACCTGCAAAGTTCCTGTAAATGGGGAGCAGATACAAGCCAGATACTTATACGTAGCACCGGCAGACCACCACATGCTGGTGAAAAATGGCGAAATTGTGGTACATGACGGTCCGCATGAAAACAGGTGGCGACCTTCAATTGATGTACTTTTTCGTTCTGCAGCGGTTGCATATAATTCTGCGGTAATTGGCATTGTGTTGTCGGGTTTGCTTGATGATGGAACCTCGGGTATGGGAGCAATAAAGCGTAGTGGTGGTATTTGTATAGTACAAGAGCCCAACGAAGCTGAATTTTCTGATATGCCTAATAATGTTTTGAATAATGTTGACGTTGATTATCGCGTATCGGTAGCCGATATGGAATATATTTTACAGGATTTGTTTTCTAAACCCGCAGCTGAGCCTGTTGAAGTGCCTCCGGAAATAAAGCTGGAAGCACAATTGACCGAACGACTTTCGACAAAGATTCAGGATCTTGGAGAAATTGCCGATCATTCGATATTTAACTGCCCGGATTGCGGAGGAGGCTTGTGGAAAATAAAAAATGATACTGTTGCAAGGTACCGCTGTCATACCGGCCATGTATATACAGAAAAAGTGTTGATGCAGGTTCAGTCTGAAGAGATAGAAGAAACGCTTTGGGTAGCTATACGCTTACTTGAAGAACGCCGGAACCTTTTATTGAATGTTGCCAATCACGAAAAGCAAGCCGGCCTCAACGGTGGTGGTGTTGATAAAAATAGGCGTTCTGAAGAAGTAGCTGTTCACATTGAGCGGTTAAAAAGCGTGCTGCAATCTATAAACATGAACGAGCCAAACGATTAGATTGCATGTTGAAGTTATTGCAAATTTGAACTCCGGGCAGTTTCATGCCGATTCTGTAAACAAGTCGCTTAAAGAATTGCCATATTTATTGAAAATCAATACGCTTGAGCTTTTGCGGATCTCAAAAATCGGCTAGTTTCTGTGTCTATATTAAAGCCACATCATCCGCTTCCGCGATTTCCTAAATCAAGTATAACTTCCTATCAATTAGGTAGTTTCCACGCAAGCAGGATTTATCCTAAGAAGTAAATTTGTATCGATTTCGAGGGATATAGGTAAAATAGCCACAAGTTGTAAACGAGCTGCTGAGTTGGATTTTCTACTTGATAGTTTTTAAATATAACGGCAAATACAAACTTCCCGCAATCAATTCCAAAATCTATACTATGACTAAACGTGTTTTAGTTCTTGACGATGATATTGCTGTTTTGGAGGCAATTGAAATTGCATTGCCTTATTCAGGCTACGAGGTGAAAACCATCGGGCGAACTTATAATATCTTTAAAACTCTTGACGATTTAATTGATACCATAAACGGAGGGGAGTTGTGTAAACAATTAAAGTCTAATCCTTGCGCAAGGCACTTGCCGGCAATGATGATTTCTGGTAGAGAACCTTCAATTGAACTGCTAAGAAGTTGCGGTTTCAATGATTATATAGCAAAGCCTTTCAATCTTACTGAATTAACAGATGGAATTCAAAGAGTGTTAACAAAGTCTGAAAGTACCAATTTGGCAAAACTGCATTAATAAAACAATTCTTTATTATATGGACGCAAGATGATAAATACAACGATTTAAAGCATAGATTGGAAAAGACACTAACCCCTTATTTACTCGGAGCATTGCTGGATCAGGGATATACCTATGCTTTGGCGAAGATTGAAGACAGCAACGAGGAAAGTTCGACCGAAATTATCAGGTTAAATCCGGTTAAAAAACAACCGGCCTTACGGGAGTTGCCAGACGGTTTCCAGACCTTTTATAAGCTCACCCAAGAGCCTTTACAAATAATTTCAGGAAATTCTGATACCAAAGTATTGGTTTCGTTTAACAATGAGGGGGGTATCCAGGTAGCGGAAAATGATTTCCTTGACGATTTTTACTTTAGGTACAGTGAAGACTTTTTCGAGCAGGTATTAGACAGTATAAAAGATTATGCAGTTTTTACTACCAATCGTACCGGTGAAATAAACAGCTGGAATACCGGCGCAGAGCGCATGTTTAATTTCAACAGGCAGGAAATTCTGGGAATGAATTTTTCTGTCTTATTCTCTCCGCAAGATCTGCAAAATAATATTCCCGAGCGTCTTCTTAATGATGCCCACGAGCATGGCAGAGCAGATAATGAATGTTTTCATGCCCGTAAAGATGGCTCTTTGTTTTGGACCAGCGGGGTAATGGTTCCTTTATATGATGATCGCAACACCCATCAGGGATTTACAAAGGTTGTGCATGACCTCGAAAAGCAGAAACTATCTGAAAGAAAGGTTAAAGAAGCAAAGGCGCTTGCAAAAAATCTTGTAGAAACTACCAAAGAACCAATGGCAATCCTGACAAAAGATTTGTCTATCAAGCTAGCCAGCAAAAATTTATACAGGTTGTTTCAGGTAAAAGAAGAAGATGCGAAGAATAAAAACATTTATGATTTCGCTCCAAAACTTGATAGAGACCGTCTGAAGGAATTATTCGAAACGATACTGCCTGTAGAAGTGTCGGTAAAAAACTTTGAGTTCCATTATACCTATCCTTCCGGCGACAATAAGGTGTTTATGCTTCACGCTACCAGAACATCGTCACTTATGGATGGGTCTGATATTACGATGCTATCTGTTGAAGATGTGACCGAAGAGCGATATATCCAGCAGGAGAAAGACGATTTTATAGGTATTGCTACTCACGAGTTGAGGGGTCCGGTTACGGTGATTAAAGCATCTTGCCAAATTCTGGAGCGCGAAGGCCGCGGAAATTCTTCCCCTGTTTTTAAAAGATATCTTGAAAAGATAAACGAACAGTCTGACAAGCTGGTGCATCTCGCCTCCCTTTTGCTGGACGTCTCCAGAATACGGACAGGAAGGTTCTCTCTTAAGAAAGAAACGTTCAATCTTTGCGACCTTTTGTCGGATACGGTTGATGATTTTAAGATTCTTCATCCCTATATCGATATTCAGCTGACGAGCTCCTCCGAGTGCCGCGTGAACGCCGATAAGATGAAACTCAACCAGGTTCTGGCCAACTTGCTTTCTAACGCTATCAAGTATTCTCCGGATTCTAAAACTGTTCAAGTAAATGTTTCTCCGGATGATGAGTACGGAATGGCAATTATAAGTGTCCGCGATTTTGGTATAGGAATATCAGAAGAAGAACATGGAAAAATATTTAAGCGATTTTCCAGAACCAGGCTGGTTGATGAAAAAAACATTTCCGGCATTGGTTTAGGCTTGTATATCAGCGCTGAAATCATCAGGAAACATGAAGGAGACATCTGGTTTGAGAGTGAAAAGAACTCCGGATCAACGTTCTATTTTCGAATCCCCAGGTTTTAAGAAGCGCCTGATTAAACAGGTAATTATTCCTTGGTTTAAGGTATTTAACCCGTTTCTGGGGAAAAATGCTGAGTCTATATTTGTTATGCCTATTGAAAATTGAATTGTTACAACACTCCTTTGTAGAGGTGCTCACATTAGCAATGATGATATTTCCATCGTAGTGGAATACTAAAAAATCGAAAATAATATGTTGAGAAAAGTATTAGTAATGGACGATGATATGAGTGTTTTGGAGATGATGCACGAAGCGCTTACTTACGAAAATTTTGATGTGAAAACGGTCAATTGCAGCCAAACCGTATTTCTGGAAGTGGAGTATTACCTTCCCGATGTAGTGCTATTGGATTATATCATCAAGGATGTGAATGGTGGCGAAATTTGCCATCAGTTAAAAAGCAATCCTTTAACAAAACACATACCTGTTATCATTATGTCGGCTTACCCCCGAGTCTTCGAGTCTTTAGGCACATACGGTTGCAACTCGTTTATACCAAAACCTTTTGATTTGAGTGAATTAGTGAAAACTATAGATGATTGTATTTATGGATAGAAACCTTAGTCTGAAGGCGAATTACTTCATGGTGAATTACCGGGATATACCCGACACTGATTTCTTGTGCGAGTATGGCGGAGACATGAGGCTTAAAGTTTCAAAGATACCAAAATCCGACTTTCTTTCTTTGCCTGTAGATTACTTATGTGCCATTGTAGATTCGTGCGTGTTAGTGTTTGAGAATATAGGAAAGCGTGCTGGCACAAGAGAGGATATGTTTAACGCTATTGTTTGGTACAAAAAGAAAAATGGATTTAAATCGATGTTTTTATTAAACAGATAACAGATGAGTAAGAAAGTAGCTCTGGTAGAGAATGATGAAGACTGCCGCGAGATAATGCAGTATGTGCTGGAGGAGGATGGCTATGAGGTACAAGCTTTCAAATCTTATACAATGCTAAACAGATTGGCCTTGTACGACTTGTTTATAATTGATGAATACTCGCCCGGCATACGAGGCAGTGATGTTTGCAAAGAATTGAAATCCCAGGTGAATATACCAGTGATTCTGTCGTCTACAGGTCTTGAACTTTATTCTTCAGCCTGTGCCTGCGGGGCAGATACCTATCTATCGAAACCATTCGACATAGATTACTTAAGATCGTTAGTTAAGCGCTATATTAATCTGGATGTACGCCATATATAAGTAATGAGTTTTATTTTCCACTTTTTTTAAATGGTCATAATAATTGAAAAACCAATTTGATTTCAGAAATAATCATCCTATATTTGCACTCTTGTTTTAAGAGCTACATTAGTTTTATATAAGTCATGAAAAGAACATTCCAGCCTTCTCAAAGAAAAAGAAGAAATAAGCACGGATTCAGAGAGCGTATGAGTACTGCTAACGGCAGAAGAGTTTTAGCTGCGAGAAGAGCTAAAGGCAGAAGAAAATTAAGCGTTTCGAGCGAGCAGCGCCACAAAGCATAATTTGATTGCAGTCCTTTCCGTTTAGCGGAATCTGCAGATCATTCTGCGATAAAGGTTTAAGCAATCAAAATGTATACATTCAGAAAAGAAGAACGATTATGTAGTAAGAAGCTTTTAGATAAGCTTTTTCATAATGGTTCTTCTTTTTTAGTTTACCCTTTCCGGGTAGTTTCTTTGCCCCAGGCTTTAACGGTTGATACACCATCGCAGGTAGTTATCGCAGTTTCAAAGCGAAAGTTTAAACGTGCGGTTGATCGTAATCTTATTAAACGAAGGGTACGAGAAGCATACCGATTGAACAAGGAAGAATTACTCTATTCCTTCCTTAAAGAAAATCAACTTCAACTTCTTATTAGCATTCATTACATCGGGAAGGAGATTCCTGAATATCAATTTATCGATAAGAAATTAAAGCAGGCTTTTAAAAAACTTACCGAATCGTATGAAAATCAGTAAGATAATTCTAAGGCCGATCAGCTTTATCTTTCTTTTATTAATCAAGTTGTATCAATATTTAATATCGCCGCTTTTTGGTGGTTCATGCCGGTATGCACCCACTTGTTCTAATTATGGGGTGGAGGCGATTAAAAAGTACGGGCCATTTAAGGGTTTATGGCTTACCGTTAAACGGATTTCGCGCTGCCACCCCTGGGGCGGCCATGGGCCAGATCCGGTTCCCTGACACTTATCTTTTTTGCATCTTTGTTTCGATGGCACTTATACTTCAATTAGAAACTTCCACCACTTCTTGTTCGGTTGCTTTATCTATCAATGGTGAAACCGTTGCTCTTAAAGAAATAAACGAAAGAAATGCTCATGCGAGTAGTTTAACCTTGTTTATTGAGGAGGTCATGCTTTCGTATGGTAAGGAAATGCACGAACTGGATGCGGTAGCGGTGAGTATGGGTCCGGGTTCTTATACTGGTTTGCGAATAGGTGTTTCTTCCGCAAAGGGCTTGTGTTATGGTTTGGATATTCCGCTTATCGCAATTAATACTTTAGAGGCGATGGCTGGTGGCTATCAAAAGATTGATGCTAGTCATTCTGGATTATATTGTCCAATGATTGATGCCCGAAGAATGGAAGTTTATTCGGCGATCTATGATGCGAATATGAAAGAAGTATTACCTGTGGAGGCCCGGATTATAAACGCAGATTCCTTTTCGGATATTTTAGGGATTCAACGCATAACCTTCTTTGGCGATGGCGCGATGAAATGCGAAGATGTTCTTTCTTATTCTTCAAATGCGGTTTTTGTGCCCGGTTTTAATAATTCCGCAAAAGACATGAGCACGCTTGCTTATCAAAAGTATCTGGGAAAACAGTTTGAAGATGTAGCTTATTTCGAACCGTATTATTTAAAAGACTTCCTCATTATAGAATCTAAAAAGTAGAAGCTTAAGATTTCTTCTTCTTGAAAATTCGTTGGAAAAAGCTCGGTTCTAAATTATCGCCAAAGCCGGGAATGTTAGTGGAGTTTTGTTGCCTTTGCATATCCCGACCAAATTTTAAACCGAAGCCGAAATAGAAAGAAGCCGCCGTGCTTCGTTTACCTATATTTTCGTTTTTTGACAGAAGCCCTTTTGTAGTATAATAAGTTTTGTAGAACTGGTCGCTGCCCAGAAAGAATTCTGCGTTGGGCGATTTAATCATAAACTGTCCGCCTAGCTGAAAAAAATTATTGAGATTATAAGCGGTAGACAAATTAAAGTTCATCGCTCTATATTTCACGCGGTTTACCAGTGCAATGTCTCCGCCACGGTAAAACAGGTTTTTAGAAACAAATAAATGTGGCTGATAAGAACCTAAATCTTTACTAATTAAAAACTCAGCTTTGCTATTTACGGATGTGATATATGATTTTCTGGAAACACCGTCGTCGGATAGCTGCTGAAGTTTGGAATTGAGGCGTTCTGATGATGGTGCGTTAGAGCTGGTGTTGAAAGTAGTTTTATCGTTATACGTATATATATAGGCCTCATTTTTGTTCCACTTAATAAAACCAAGATCTTTCAGATTTCCCATAACCGTCCATCCACTATGGAGTTTATAGTTACTACTTAGAGTTATTGCTAAACCAGGGTTCTTTAATCCCGGCACCAATAGATCGTTTTGTGTTTCGCTCCAGGAAATATTGCTCCTGTACATTCCTTGCAAATTTAGATTAAATAAGTTTGGAGTAGATCCTGGACTTAGCGATGAAGATTTTATATCGAGCTCATTATGAGCAATTCCGCTTAAATAACTCAATTTTACACCTAAGCCAAGCTGTTTATTAAAGTCTTCGCGGTAGCTGAAACTGAATTGATGGTAATTAAGGTTATAACCCTTGCTGTTGAATGGATCCTCATATAGCCTTGTGCCGAATTGCCTCGAATTTTGAAAGATGGCAATTGTTTCATTCGTAATATCTCCGTAGGTATCAGATCTTATTTGCCATGCAAACCCCATTTCACGGTGAAATTTTACGGATCGAAAAATTCTGAGCATTAATATATAGCTATTTTCAGTAAGAGTTATTTCGTTGCTTTCACCTGCACCCAGATTGAAGCTTCCAGATTCAGTTGTTCCGGTATAAAGCAGCTGTTTAATTGGTCTTTGGGCCGGACCAGCTATTGTGCCATTAAAACTGAGTGTTGGAATAAAAAAATTGAAAGCGATTTTTCGGCTGCTGTCTGCATAAAATGCTTTTTCTGCCGGATTTTCGAATGCATCAAAAAGCGTTCTGGTATTATATAGGTTGAACTGCCCGTAACTGAGGAGAACCAAAAACTGAAAAGCAAATAAGATTAGGTATTTCCTCATTAAAAGGTCGACTGATAGGATCAACTATTTTAACGTAAGACTGTCGGCAGAGTTGTAACTTAAATACAAATTTGTGAAAAAGTGATCACCATCTGATGTCCATTGATAAGAGAAGCCATAAAATTTATTAAACCTATCTTCCTGACAAAAAGGTTCGGCATATTTTGGTTTTAATTTTGAAGAAGCTAGTCTTTTAAAGTTCTTTCTGTTTACAAAATATAATATGTTGCTTTGGTTGGCTACAAGCTGATCGTAATCCTTAAATTGATTGGTGTTAACAAGAAGCCGATCGTTCTCATAGGTAGAAATATAATTGCTAATTATCCCGGGAGTGTTCGCGATGATGAGATAGTTATCTGTTACCCCAAAGTAAGGCCGCCTGAAAGATTTAAGAGGCTCGCCGAAGTAATAGTAAAACAGATCTCCATAGTTTAATTGGCTTACCTTCTCATTTAATGCATTGCTGATAAGCTGAAGTTTCATATTAATATTGCGCCCGTTTGTGACTTTTATCAGAGCAAACTTTTCTCCATAAGAATTTTCAATCAGCACGAATTCTTTATCCAGGAAAGGCTTTATATCGCGATCGGGGCTAACTCCGGTGCTGTTTTGTATGCGTTGAAATTGCTCCTCCAGCTTTTTTAATTCATTTCTTTCATTTAGGTAATTTTTCAGGTCGCGTCTAAACCGTTTTGCGTCCGACATTCCGAAGGCTATAAAGTTCGAAGTGTTTTCAGGCAAAACTTTTTTGATGTCGTTTTGAATCGGCTTTTGATTTAAGAAAAGGTTTAAATAATTTTTGGAGGCTACTTCTGTGCTGCTAAGGCCGTTAAACATTAGCGCATCGCTTTTAAAGTTCATACTCAATGACGAGAATCCTTTTAAGTCGGAAAGCAAGCTCAGATTTTCAGGGGTTTTGCTTCTATTAAAGTGCGATAGAAATGCGGGCAGAGCCGAGTGGTTTATAAAAAGATTAACCGGCGAATTGAGATTTTTAGTGCTGGTCTTCACTATTTCATCAACGAAAGTTTTATTTAAACGTGCGCTTTTTTCCTGAAGACAGTTCTGTAATAATGTGTTCGAAAAACTTCCAATTGCTGCTCCTTTTTGAATGAAAACGTAAAAAGGCTTTTGATAAGATTTAAAGTTTAAACGGTAAACATTTTGGCTTAAGCCTTCGACGGTTACATCAGGAATTTTTAAAAAAAACTCATGTAAATCCCCAGCCGAATATTGAGGATCGAGGTTCATACTGTAGAGAAACTCTGCATCCGTGCTAACTAGGTGGCATGAAAGAAAAATATTTTTATCAATTGTAGCTTCCGCGAAAGCGGGATGATTAAGGATGTTTTTAACCTGATTTAGTTCCTGAAATTGTTCATCGCCGATTATGGCATCGAATAGCTCGTAGTCTTTGAAGATTTCAAAAAAGGATTCGTCGTTTTTAAAACTCAGCACAAAAGCTGCATCTGCAGGAGTAAAATTTAATACCGTACTTAGGTTATTGTCTTTTCCGGCAAGAGCCGAAAAGTATTTTGATGCCAGAGCCGTTATGGCAATCAATAAAACTGTGCAAAGTATAATGATATTCCTCATCAGTAAAGCAAAATTAACTTTTTAAGCGCAGGAAATCTTACGGGGATTAGTAAATTAGCAAATCATGACATGGTATGAATAGGCAAATTATTATTACAGCCTCATTTTTTGGATTATTCGCAGTAATATTAGGTGCTTTTGGTGCGCATTCGTTAAAAGCAAGCCTTTCGGCTGATAGTTTAGAAGCGTGGAAAACGGCGGTTAGTTACCAGTTCTATCATACAATGGCTCTACTCTTTTTGTCTACCTTTTCTAAATACAGAAGCCGCTCCATCCGTTTTTCCTATTGGGCGTTTACGGCAGGGATAATATTGTTTTCGGGGTCTATTTATCTTTTATCCTTGCGTAGTTTAATTGGCTTAAATCTGTCGTTTCTTGGTCCGCTTACACCTGTAGGTGGATTGCTTCTTATCATTGGGTGGGTGTTTTTGTTGTTGGCTGCTTTAAAAAATAAATAATGCTTGAATTTAATGAAGGGGCAGGCGAGCGGCAAACTTTCTTTGTTGAAGTAATTCTTCCTTTAGCCATTTCAAAAACATACACTTACCGGGTACCTCATACACTCAATCAGGATCTTGAAATTGGCAAAAGAGTAATTGTTCAGTTTGGTAAAAGCCGCATTTATACAGCGATTATCTATAATATATCTGAGCAGGCGCCCGTACTTTACGAGGCAAAATATATCATTGAAGTTCTCGATGAAGCACCAATTGTAAATAATAGTCAATTGCAATTATGGCAATGGATTTCCGATTACTATATGTGTTTTATTGGCGAAGTAATGCAGGCTGCGTTGCCTGCCGCACTTAAACTGGCAAGCGAGACAAAGATTATACTACTTAAAGATGTAAGTTATGACAAGGCTCTTCTTAGCGATAAAGAATTTCTGATCATTGATGCTTTGGAGATTCAGCCCGAGCTTAAAGTAAGTGATATTGTAAGTTTACTGGGACAAAAAACCGTTTTCCCCTTATTGAAAGGCCTTTTTGAAAAGGGAATTATCCATATATCTGAGGAGATTTCGGAACGTTTTAAGCCTCGCAAAAAAGCATACATTTCTTTAAATCCTCTTTTTGCGGAAGCCGAAAACCGAAAGGCCTTATTTCAAGTGCTGGAACGTGCACCTAAACAGTTAGATGCTTTATTAGCTTATCTAAAAATCGCTAAGAAATCTCCTTTAGTGCTTAAAACAGAACTTTTGGAAGCTTCTGGAAGTGGTAGTTCAGCAGTAAAAACTCTGATAGAAAAAGAGATATTTTTCCAGGAAGATCAGGTTGTAAGCCGTTTAAGTGCCGAAGAAGCTGAACTTGCAACTGCTTTCGTCCTCAGTGATCTGCAGCAAAAAGCTTATGATGCGGTTAATGAACAGCTTACAAGTAAGGATGTGGTTTTACTTCATGGAATAACCTCTTCCGGCAAAACCGAAATTTATATCAGACTGATAGAGGAAGTTATTCTAAGTGGAGATCAGGTTCTTTATCTGTTGCCCGAAATTGCGCTCACCGCTCAAATGATTGAGCGTTTAAGACGGTGTTTCGGAAATAAGATTGGTATTTATCATTCTAAATTTAGCGATAACGAACGTGCAGAAGTTTGGAATAAGGTTCTGAAAAATGAATACGATGTTGTTTTGGGTGCTCGTTCCGCTGTGTATCTGCCATTTTCTAAACTCGGCTTAATTATAGTTGATGAAGAACACGAATCTTCTTACAAACAGTTCGATCCCGCTCCTCGCTACCACGCGAGAGACACGGCAATCTATTTAGCCCAAGTTCATGAGGCAAAGGTATTATTAGGTTCGGCTACTCCTTCTTTAGAAAGTTATTACAATGCTCAAACTGGGAAATATGGTTTGGTAGAGTTAAAAGAACGTTTTGGATCTGCCCAGCTACCGCAGATTGAGGTAGTTAGTATTACCGAAGAAACCAATAAAAAAACAATTCAATCTAATTTTACCAGTGTCCTGATTAATGAAATTAAACTTGCGCTTGAAAATAAGGAGCAGGTGATTTTGTTTCAAAATCGGAGAGGCCATACACCGGTTTTACTTTGTCGCACTTGCGGATATTTGCCCAAATGTATTAACTGCGATGTGAGTTTAACCTACCATAAAAGTACGGGAAAGCTGCATTGCCATTACTGCGGATATAAGCAGGAGACTATTGCCCGCTGCCCCGCCTGTGGCTCCACGCATATTGAGCAGAAGGGCTTTGGAACTGAAAAGATTGAAGAAGATTTGCAGTTTATTATTCCTGAAGCTCGAATTGCCCGGATGGACCTGGACACTACCCGTTCCAAAAATAGCTTCCAGAAGTTAATTGGCGATTTTGAGGACATCAAAATTGATATTCTTGTTGGCACTCAAATGGTAGCTAAAGGCCTTGATTTTGGAAACGTTACTATCATTGGCATTATCAATGCAGACAGCCTTTTAAATTATCCTGATTTCAGAGCTTATGAGCGGAGTTTTCAACTTTTGTCGCAGGTTGCCGGCCGTGCGGGGAGGAGAGAAAAGACCGGGAAAGTGATTATTCAAACGTTTAATCCTGCCCACAGAGTTATCGAACAAGTTATTAAAAATGATTTTGAGAGTTTGTATCTGAGGGAAATATCCGAAAGGAAGACCTTTCTATACCCACCCATATTTCGGCTCATCCGGTTAGATATCAAACACAAAGATTCATCATTGTTATATGATATTGCTTTCAGGCTGGCTACAGAATTGAAAACTTCGCTGGGTAAACGAGTGCTGGGGCCGGAGGAGCCTTTAGTTAGCCGGATCAGAAACTATTACATCAAAACGATTTACATAAAGGTTGAACGTAATGGCATTTCAATAGCGCGCGTGAAGAGTTTTTTGCAGGAAGTGTTATCTAATATGGAAACCAGTAGCAAAAACAAAGGAGCTTTTGTGCAGGTAGATGTCGATCCGTTTTAACTAGAATGTTGAGCCGAAATTATATTGTATCGTTGCCATGCTTACAGGCTTCAGTAAAAACTCCCACTTATTATAAGAGTTAGAAGTCCTAGGAAGGTCTTTATTTTCGAAATCTTTCTCCTGTTTTTCGTAGCTATAAAGTAAACCAACTCCCGTCTCTACTGAAAGCGTAAGATGATTAATCAGATTTAGCTTTACGCCAAAACCGGGAGACATTAAAAAGCCGTTTTTAAGAGTAGTTACCTTATATGGATTGGTGTTACTAGCAATTGTCGGGCTTTTAACATCGCCCTTAAAGCCGGTTCGTCTATAGCCGAGATCGAATGCAAGATAGGGCTGAACTACTCCATATATAAAGTTTTTTTCAAAGCCAATTTTTGTTGAAAAATCTTTTAGGTTTCCATTTGCCTGCTCACATCCTTCACATTCGTTATCGAAAGACATGTCTTTCTTGAAAAAATTAGCGCTTAATCGATAACTGATTTGATTGTCGTTTACTTTTAAAATGACTCCGCTCATGTAGGTATTTAATACCATATCAGAGTTGATTTGATTTAAGATTTTAGGAAATTCTTCGATACTGAAAGCCTTAACACCTATCGAGTACAGATATTGCTGCTGACCGGGACTTTGGGTAGTTTTTAAATTTATATTACTTGTAGTAACAGTATCGATTCTTCTAATTTGTGCTTGAATGGTTGTTGATACCGTAATGAGTATTAACAGTAATATTTTCTTTTTGAGAGAAGTGGGCATGTCGTAAAAATAGTAAAAGATTAATTGCTTAAACAAATTAATAAAGTCAAAAATAAACTAAGAATTATAATGTTTTGGCTGCCTGATCTATCAACAAAGGATTTATTTTAGCGCTTACAAATGGCTTACAAATTTATTGATAACTATCGTGAGCGGGGAGCCCGAAAAAAGCTTGTTTCATTTCTGCGTGATGAGCGAAAGATCGAAGATACAGATGTGTTAGAAGCAATAGAAAGAGTTCCTCGCCATTATTTTTTTGATGAAACATTTTGGAATCAAGCCTACCGGGATATTGCTTTCCCGATAGGAGAGGGCCAGACAATTTCGCAACCTTACACGGTTGCTTATCAAACGCAATTACTTCATGTAAAACCTGGTGATAAGGTTTTAGAAATCGGAACTGGATCTGGGTATCAAACCTGTGTGCTGCTGGAATTGAAAGCTGATGTGTACACCATCGAGCGCCAGGAAAAATTATACGAAAAAGCCAAGCTATTTCTTGGAAAGATGAAGTATAAACCTGTTTTCTTTTGTGGCGATGGTTCTATGGGAATAGCTGATCATGCACCGTACGATAAGATTTTAGTTACAGCGGGCGCGCCTTTTGTTCCTGAAACATTATTGAAACAACTTAAAATTGGCGGCACCTGCGTCATCCCGGTAGGCGATGAAAAATCCCAAAAAATGATTACAGTCATCCGCGTAAGCGACAATGATTATGAAAGAATCGAACTGGATACTTTTAGGTTTGTGCCGCTGGTGGGAGATAGGGCATGGTGATTAAAATAATGTCACTAGACCACTGCCAAAGACTTGATGTTAAGAAGCGTAGTAAATTATACAAAAAAGCGCCAAGCGAGGTTTTACACCCGTTTGACGCAAATCGTGGGTAGTAGTCGTTCCAGTTTTCTATCAAGCTGTCTTGACGTAATCAATTAATTTCGTTTGCGGCTTACCTAATTCCTCCCATGTTTTTTCTGCTTCGAATTTCTCCGGATAATTGTTCAAAGTGTCAATAATATTTGCTGCATAGTTGAATTTTTTTGATAGTTGGCCGAGGAATTTTAATATACCAAATGGAAGTTTTGCCACTTTTATTTTAGCTTTCTTATAGTTGGCCGCAAATAGTTTGGCAGCATCGTCTGCGGTATATCCGTCCTGTCCTTGCACAACATACTCCTTATTTCCGTTATCGTTTTCAAATGCTTTTACGACTTGCTTACCATAGTCAGCACCTGCAATTAAATACATTGGGTATTTTGATGTTCCTGCAAGATTAATGGTGTTGCCTTGTCTGTATGCTCCTTTATCAAAGCTTTCCATAAATGTGGATGGATAAAAGATAGAATAAGGTAGGCCGGATTGTTTAATGCTATTAACCGCTTCTTTCTTAATGTCAAGCACCCACCAATTTATGCCAGTATAAGACGTAACTAACGATGATAAGTAACCCACTCGTTTGATATTTGATGCTCTCGCAAGTTGAAGAATATTTTTTAATCCATCACGTTCGGCTTGAAAATCATTTATCCCGCTCGATTGTTCAACTGATAAATTTAAGTAAACAGCATCTTGCCCGTTTAAAAGTTCTTTTAAACTGCTCGTGTCTTTAAAGTCACCCTCAACTATTCGGACTTCTGAGCCAAATAAGTTTTTTGCTTTATCTGCATTGCGAACGAAAAGAGTTACATCAAAGCCTGCATTAATAAATACTTTGGTCACAGGCTGTCCTAACATGCCAGTCGAACCTATTATTGCTATTTTTTTCATTTGTTTAAAATCTTATTTCTCAAAAGTAGGTACATTTGAGCAGCTGATAAAAAGTAAGGCACTAACATTTTCGTAAGTAGGTATGAAGAAGAAGCAGTTCAAAACACTTTATCCGAGAAATATAGAAACTGATAATGGACGTCCATTGAACTATTGTGGGATTCGCTGCTCAATCGAAGTATTAGGCGGCAAATGGAAACTCTTAATTGTCGCTGAGTTATTTAAGAGCAAAAAACGCTATTCAGAGTTGAAAAGGGCTATACCTGAAATAAGCGAAAAGATGCTAATCAGTTCATTGCAGGAATTAGAATATCATAATATAGTAATTCGAACGGTTGTCGAAGCAATACCGCCACAGGTTGAGTATTCCTTGTCTGAATATGGTAAATCCGTCCGCTCAGTCTTGGAAACGTTGTTTGTTTGGGGCCAAGGGCATATAAACGAGCACAACGATAAAATATTTCATTAGAAATTCAACCTGTTTATATCTCTACATAATTAAAACCCCTGGTAATCTTAATCACTAAGTTTCAGAGCTAAAGAGTTACTCAATCCGAGCCTCACCCGCCTTTGCGCACGGGCATACCCCCCTTCTCCCAAGGAGAGGAGTTTAAAACTTGAAAAAAAGCGTCGATTCTTAAAAGTAGCTTGAACAGTGCTTGTGCATCCACAATACGCAATCATATCTTCCTTTTGCGTTATCTTTTGCCAACCTGAAATCCCCTTTAGGGCTAGGAGTTTAACTCTTCAATACCCTACTCAGCTCAATTTTGTTCTCACGATCTTTGATCGTGTCGCGTTTGTCGAAAAGCTTTTTACCTTGCGCCATTCCAATTTCTAGTTTAGCAAACCCTCGATCGCTAATGAATAAATGCAGTGGTACAATAGTAAAACCCTTTTCTTCGCCTTTTTCTTTCAGCTTTTTTAGCTCCTTTTTGTTTAACAATAAAGCCCGGTCGCGCTTTTGTTCGTGGTTGTAAAACGAGCCATGTGAATACTCGGCAATATGCATATTTCTAACGTAGAGCTTATCGTTTAAGAAAGTGCAAAAAGCATCATTGATATTAACTTTTCCTTCGCGGATAGATTTAATTTCTGTTCCTAACAGTTGTAAACCTGCCGTAAAGGTCTCGAGTATATAGTATTCAAAATATGCTTTCTTGTTTTTTATGTGGAGGTCGTTCTTCATTTATCAATGGATTTTTTGAAGTAATCAGATGACTTACAGTCATCGATTACTTACTTAACGTTAAACAATCAGGATGTTTTCGGCGAATTTTTGCGACACAACTATTGTCGCGTTGCTGATTATAATTTCCATAGATCCATCAAAATCCTGTCGCGATATTACTTTTATCGAGGTATCAATTCCTAAATTCAACTGACTTACATATCTTAAAAATGCAGCAGTATTGTCTTTCACTGCTACCATCTTACAGCTTGTGCCCGTTTCTGCTTCTGAAAGCGTTTTTTTGAAAGTTTGTTTTAACTCTCCTTTCGCATTGGGAATTGAATCTCCATGGGGATCAAATTCGGGGAAACCCAGAAACTTGTCTAGTTTATCTACTAGCTTTGCCGAATGGATATGTTCTAATTGTTCAGCAACTTCATGTACCTCGTCCCATGTAAACTCCAATTTTTCGTACAAAAAAGTTTCCCAAAGGCGATGCTTCCGCACAATCTCCAATGCTTTTTTTCTGCCTTCCCCCGAAAGGGATATTTTACCATATTTAACATAATCGATTAGCTCTTTCTCTTTCAACTTCTTAAGCATATCTGTTGCGGTGGCAGGTTTTACACCGAGGTAGAAAGCAAGTTCATTTGTGCCGGCTTCAATTTTATCTTCCACTTCACTTGTTAAATGAAGCAACGCCTTTAAGTAGTTTTCCTCCGTAAACGATAACATGGCTGTAAATTAAAATTAGCTAGCGGATAATCAAAACTGGAATATTGACTTTATGCCTGACAGAATCAAGAGTGGTTCCAAAAATCCAATCGCTTATACCTTTGTGACCATGTGCGCCCATCACTAATAGATCGAGATTGTTTTTATTTGTAAGCAAGGCTATAGCAATGGCGGCATTCCCATATCCAATGAGAACCTTAGTATTATAACCTAAACCTTGTAAGTTTGACTGATATTTTTGAAGATTGTCTGTATCGCTTTGGGTTTCATAATCCATCACTTTTTCGCCATGATACCTGGCACCAGCAGTTTCTACAATATGGATTAGATAATAGGTAGACTCTTTTCCACCTTGAATTAATGCGTGGCGAATTGTATTACGATCATTTTTAGAAAAATCAACGGGTATCCCGATATTTGAATAAGCAACGTTTTCTACTTCTCCAATTTCAAGTGCTTCCCCGTGAGGTAAATTTAGCGGCTTTATTGCAGCTTGTTTAAATACAGGTGCCAGTAAAACATACAGCAATAAAAAACCGATAGATAGAGCCGCAGGTAAAACAAATGCATAAATCCACCATGCGTTATTTGTTGTAGATAAAAAGCCTAAAATTTCTTCGTAAACAAGCTTCACATTTAAACCAACGATGATAAAGGCACTTATCCAGGCAAGTATTTTCACCCATGGTTTAATCGCGAAATCGGCCATAAGTTTTTTGTCGGATGTGAAATGTATCAATGGAATAATGGCAAACCCTAATTGTAAACTCAATACTACCTGGCTTAAAACAAGCAGTTCTCCTAACGAATCTTCACCATAGTAAATAATGGTAAAAAATGCCGGTGCAATAGCCAGAAGTCGGGTTATTGAACGACGAAGCCAGGGAGCGATCCGTAAATTTAGATGGCCTTCCATTACAATCTGTCCGGCAAGTGTACCGGTGATTGTAGAACTTTGCCCCGAAGCAATTAAGGCAATAGCAAATAATGTGGGGGCAAGCGATCCGAAAATATCTTCTAGTAATTTATAGGCATCCTGAATCTCAGCAACTTCAAAAAAACCATTTTTATAAAACGCTGTAGCGGCAAGGATGAGGATTGATGCGTTTACAAAAAAAGCCAGATTAAGAGCGATTGTAGTATCGATTAAATTGAACTTTAATGCTTCCTGAATCCCTTTTTTAGTTTTCTCAATCTTCCTGGTTTGCACCAGCGATGAATGCAGATACAGGTTGTGCGGCATAACGGTAGCACCAATTATCCCAATAGCGATATATAGAGCGTTGCCACTTAAAAACGATGGTTTTAATCCGCGGACTACTTCTGTTATGGCAGGTTGCACAATCAGCATTTCGACTAAAAATGATACCCCCACAATAAAAACCATCGAAACGATAAATGCTTCCATTATTCGCATTCCTTTATTAAGGAGAAAAAGCAATAAGAAGGTGTCGAATATTGTAATAGAAATTCCCCAGATTAAAGGAAGGTCAAACAGTAAATTCAAACCGATCGCCATCCCGATTATTTCAGCTAGGTCGCAGGCGATTATCGCAATTTGAGCAAGCACGTAAAGTGGATAATTCACCCAGGCAGGATATGCGTTTCTTGACGCTTGTGCCAGATCTAAGCCTTTCACAATACCCAATCGTGCGCTTAAAGATTGAAGCAGCAATGCGATAAGGTTCGACATTAATAGAATCCAAAGCAACTTGTAACCGAACTGGCTTCCACCGGCAAGATCGGTTGCCCAATTACCCGGATCCATGTATCCTACGCTAACTAAATAGGCTGGCCCTACAAACGCAAAAAGTTTTCTCCATCCGGTTTTGCCGGATGTTTTAACCGAAGAATGGACTTCTTCGAGTGACTCATTGTATTTACTCTCGGCCATGGAATTGTTTTGTAAATCTAAGAATTAAATTAGGTTAGTCTAAAAATAAAAATTCTTGCGAAATTGTTTTAATTCAGCATATTTATCATATCATGGCATTTGAACCCGATAAAATAGATTTACAAATTTTACAGATCCTCCAGGAAAACGGCCGGATAACGAATTTACAATTGTCGCACGAAATTGGTTTATCGCCTGCGCCAACCTTAGAACGTGTACGTAAACTGGAAAATGCTGATTTTATTAAGGGCTACCATGCAGTAGTTGACGAGGAACTATTGGGCTTGGGAATTAAAACCTTTGTTCAGGTACAACTCGATTTTCATCAGGATAATGCAATCCAGACCTTTGTAGATGAAGTGAAGAAAATTAAGGAAATCACCGAGTGCCATCATGTAACCAGTGGGTGCGACTTTTTATTGAAAGTTTTTGTGAAGGATATTAAGGCCTATGAAAAGCTAATTATGCAGAAGATCAGTAAAATTAGCGTTGTTAAAACTTTCCAGTCGATGATGATACTTTCGACCAGTAAAAATGAGGCTGTGTTGCCGGCGGAGTATTAAGTTGGCTATTTATATTGCCTCTAAATGAAAAGTGACCGGTGACTCCAGTCATCCGATCACTATCAAAGTCTCACTATAAATTCTTTCTACAAATAGGAGCTCGAGATATTCGTAATTTTCCAGCCTTTAGAAGTATTGCTCATGCTTACTAAATCTACCTTGGTAAAGCCTTCATATTTCATCGAAACTTTTACGATAGATTGGTTTGAAGTCTGCTCAAGTACGGTGTATTCTGTTACACAATTTTGCTCCACGTTTTTTGTATGTGAAAGTTGCGTAAGTATTTCAGTCTTTCCAAAATTTTTGATTTCCATTCCTCGGGTGATGGTATATTTAACATCATAATCCAGTATGCTGGCAATGTCTTTTACTTTGCCATAGCTTGTGGCATCTATGTAAGTTTGGATAGTGTAATTCATTTTCAATCGCTCGCTTTTAAGATCATCTGCCGCGAAAGAATTAAGCGAAAAAAACATAATTAAAGAAGCTGTTAAAATTTGTAAAGTTTTCATGTCTGTAATTTTTTGAGTTGAGTTATTTCTTTTTGTTGACTCAAAAGTATGGTGCAGATGCAGCCCAGACAATCAGTATTAGGTTAGCGAAAGGAACTTCTCGGCGAATGGCAGATATGAAACGGTGAAATCTTTTGGTAGATTTTTACCGCTCAATGAAGGAAGGATAGAAAGAACAACCAAGCAATGCTTAATCTATTTGCCAGTCGATTTTGCCTTTGCCTTTGCTTTCCAAAATTTCGTTCGTTCTTGAGAAATGCTGACAGCCAATAAAGCCTTGTGCTAGCGGAGAGGGGTGAGGCGCTTTTAAAATATGATGCCTGGAAGAATCAATGAAGATGGTTTTCGATTGAGCGAACTTACCCCAAAGCAGAAAAATGATATCCTCGCGTTTTTCCGCTAATACCTTTATTGCCTGATCAGTAAATTCTTCCCATCCTTTTTTCTGGTGAGAAGCCGCTTCGCCAGCACGTACAGTTAACGTGGCATTTAAAAGTAGAACGCCTTCATCAGCCCATTTAGTTAGTTCTCCGTGGGAAGGAGTCTTAAAGCCGGAGATGTCATTAGATAATTCTTTATAAATGTTCCTTAAAGATGGAGGAGTTGGTATTCCTTTCTGTACTGAAAAAGCAAGCCCATGAGCTTGATTGGCACCATGATACGGGTCTTGCCCGATAATGACTGCTTTTACCTTATTAAAAGGTGTATGATTAAAAGCGTTAAATATTAAGTTACCGGGCGGATATACTTTTTTCCCTTCCTGTTTTTCATTTTGAAGAAAAGCCTTTAACTTTTTCATGTATTCCTTTTCAAATTCTTCGCCTAATACATTATTCCACGACTCTTCTAATTGCACCGCCATATTATTTAGGTTTTTGTTTGTTTAGCCGCTAAATAAGCGGATATTTGCAGCACAAATTAAGATAAAATAATGCCAAACTTTATTCGGTTAATTATAGCCTTTGCTTTCCTTGGATCGGCCGTTGCACTTATCTTCTTCGGTTATTGGGGCTGGGGAATTTTGTTGATTTTTCTGGCACTTCTGGTGGCGGTTACTTTCTTTTTTAACGAAAAAATGCTCATCGCACAGTTTTTTCTTCGTAAAGAAAACATGGATAAAGCTGAAGAGTGGCTGAGAAAAATTAAGAGTTATGAGAAAGAACTTATCCAGGCTCAGCATGGCTATTATCATTTATTGATCGGTTTAATCGAGTCGCGTAAAGCACCACTTCAATCAGAAAAATACTTTAAAAAGGCTTTGACTCTGGGTATGACTATGGAGCATAATATTGCGCTGGCTAAACTCAGCCTTGCGGGAATAGCAATGTCTAAACGCAACAAACGCGAAGCGACAATGTATTTACAGGAAGCGAAAAAAGCAGATAAAAACAAACTACTTGCCGAACAAATCAAAATGATGCAAGGCCAAATGGTTCAGTTGGATAAAACGGTTATGCAGCGGGGTGGCGGTGGTGGTGGCTACAGGGGAAGGTAATTCAGGACTCATTTTCAGTAATGTTAGAGATAAGACCAGTTTGTGAAAACTGCAATAAAGATTTGCCTAACAATAGCCTGGAAGCAATGGTCTGCAGTTTTGAATGCACCTTTTGCCGAGACTGTGTAACCAGTGTACTTTATAATGTTTGTCCGAATTGTGGAGGCGGATTTGAGAAGCGGCCTATCAGGCCAAAAGGAAAATTACTAAAATATCCCCAACAAACTCAGCAATATCACAGCCCAGTTGATGTGCCTCTATTTCAAGAGCTTCTCGCTAAAAATAGAAATATTAAACCTCAAGATAGGTAGGTTCGACTTTCTATTTCTCGTCTAAATGACTAAAATAAGAGCTTCTTTCGAAACTTGCATTTCTGCTTATTAGGTCTTCTTCTGTGTCTGAACTTTTAAAAGAGGAGAATAGGAGTTCAGTTTGAATTCTTTTAAGCAGCCCATTAATAAATGCCAGGTCGAAACTCTCTTTATTTAATTTGATCAGGTATTCGTTCTCGGTAATCTCTATAGCAGAAATTTTCATAAGCATATGTTTGATGCTATAAAATTAGTCTAGAGATATAAAGAAATTATATCCACAGATTTAAGATTTTGTTAATAATTTCTTTTCTGAGATATGCGTTTAACTGCGAGGGTGAAATTGTATGATAGTATCTCGCAGGTAATCCCGATCTAAGTGAGTATAAATTTCGGTAGTAGTTATACTCTCATGGCCCAGCATTTCTTGTACAGCACGTAAATCCGCACCTCCTTCTATCAAATGAGTAGCGAAAGAATGCCGGAATGTATGCGGGCTGATACTTTTTTTGAGGCTAATTTTTTCTGCCAGCTCTTTGATGATAATAAAAATCATCACCCGGCTTAAAGGCGCACCCCGGCGGTTGAGAAATACAAAATCAAGATTTCCTTGTTTAATATCAACATGAATCCGATGTTCATTTATATAAATCTGCAGGTATTTAATGGCTTCCGCACCAATCGGTACGAGTCGCTCTTTATCGCCTTTACCCGTTACTTTTATAAAATCGATATTGAGATAAAGATTGGATAGTTTCAAGTTAATCAGTTCCGAAACCCTTAGGCCGCAGCCGTATAAAACTTCCAGCATTGTCTTATTTCGCATTCCTTCAGGTTTCGAAAGATCAATCGCCGCTATGAGATTGTTGATATCGATAATGCTTAAGGTGTCAGGCAACTTTCGCGAATGCCTTGGACTTTCGATTAAAGCCACCGGATCTTTTTGTATCAAATTCTCGAGTGTAAGATATCTGTAAAATGCTTTGATGCCGGATAAAACTCTTGCCTGAGTCGGAGGAAGCATTCCCAGTTCATTTATCCAGATGAGGAAGTTTTTTAAATCTTCATTTTCAATCTTAACAGGAGATTTGCTCCCGATTGTTTCTGTAAATTGAAAAAGCTTTTCTACATCACGTATGTAGGCCTCAATAGTGTTCGCAGATAAAGATCGCTCCAGTCTTAAATAAGCCTTAAATCCTTTTAATGTTGAGTTCCAATCGGCCATTTAATTTTTTGAGAGCAACTATTAAATAATTAAGTTTGAAACGATGAAGATACAAATCATTAATGGCCCAAACTTAAACCTCTTAGGTACAAGAGAAAAATCAATTTATGGCGAAAGTGGTTTCGAACCGTTTTTAAAAGAGTTAAGTTCGAAATACCCTGCTGTTGAGTTTTCTTATTACCAAAGCAATGTAGAGGGTGAGCTAATTAATAAATTGCATGAAGTCGGTTTTACGTTCGATGGTGTAATTATGAACGCAGGCGCATATACACATACTTCAATCGGCATTTCTGATGCAATTGCCGGAATCAACACTCCGGTCGTTGAAGTTCATATCTCTAATGTTTATGCCAGGGAGGAATATCGGCATGTGTCTTTAATGGCTAAGAATTGCAAAGGCATTATAACTGGCTTCGGGTTGAAAAGCTATGAGTTGGCGTTGTTAACTTTCTATAATACAACGGGAAGCCGCGTGTTACACTAAATTCGAAGAATTATTTTCTATCGCTCTCCCGAGTTCTGCCAAATCTTCCTGGTCCAGATTCAGTGAACCTTCATTCAAAATAACCCAATCCTGCGATTTGGTTTTCTGAACAATCATGCTGGGTTCTTTCATGCCTGCTAACGTTTCATGTTTCGGATCACGATCTTCCTCGAAAGCATCAGCACTCTCAAGTTCTATAGCAAACATGTTTTCTTCTACCGGGGTAACGGTTACATCGGTTCTAACACCTTTTACAGGGAAATGAGTTTTGAAAGCTTGCATAGACGTTTTTTATAGAAGACAATTATGCAATCGTATAGTTTTAGCGAATGAAAACTGATCCGGTCAGGATTGAGCTAGTATAACTTTCAGATGGTCTGGCCCTACGTTTTCTTCGCTAATAAGTAATCCTTCAACTACTGGTGATTTAATGCCTTTTCCCCACAACACCGGCGAAGTAATAATCCGCGCTTCATCCCACAATCCAGCCTTAATAAAAAGCTCTAATGTTTTTGCTCCACCTTCAATAATAAGCGATTGGATATCCATCAGGTATAACTGGTAACATATTAACTGTGGAAGTAAATTGTCAAAATCTTCTAATTTAAGGTATTTAATATTTCCGTCAACATGTGTTCTTTTAGAGTTAAAAACGATAGTATTTTGACTGTAATCAAACAGGTATAGAAATGTTGGTAATTCCAGATTACGGTCGATTACGATTCTTACAGGGTTTTTACCTTCAACGCTGCGCACATTCAATTGAGGATTATCAATTAAAGCAGTATTTTTCCCAACTAAAATGGCGTCTTCCTCCGCCCTCCACCTGTGAGTTAAAGCTTTAGCATCAGGGGAACTTATCCAGCGCTGTGTTCCATCCGCCGGAGCGAAAAAATCATCTTGAGTTTGTGCCCATTTTAATATGATGTATGGACGTTGCTTTTTTATACCAGTAAAAAACCGACGGTTCAAGAAGTCACATTCCTTTTGTAACACGCCCGAAATTACTTGAACTCCTGCTTCACGTAACTTTTCAATTCCTTTGCCATTTACCTGTTCGAATGGGTCGGGGCTGCCTATAACTACATTTGGAATCCCGTGCTTTATTATCAGATCTGCGCAGGGTGGTGTTTTGCCAAAATGAGCACAAGGTTCTAAGCTCACATATATGGTGCTTTGTCTGAGGATGTTTTCTCCATCCGGATATCGACTCAATACATCATTAATAGCATTTACTTCAGCGTGTGCTTTTCCGTGTTCCTGGTGATAACCTTCTCCAATAATCTTATCCTCAAATACTATTACAGAACCCACCATTGGATTCGGACTTACTTTACCGGCTCCCATATTAGCCAGTTCAATGCATCGCTGAATATATTTTTCGTGTGCTAACAAATTTTAAGATTTTGCTGTTATTCCTGAGCCACTAAGTTAGCATATAATACCTTTGCCTTATGACGATAGCCGAAATCGAAGAAATATTTCTGGAGCAAATGCCTGGCTTTTATGATAAGGAAGAGATCAAAGCGATTGCCAGACTTGCCGTGCAAAATGTTTGCGGAATAAGCAAAAGCTATTACATGCTTCATAAAAGAAAGGATTTATTGCTGAGTGAGGAAACTGCAATGATTCGTATTTTGGATGAGTTAAGATTTGGCAAACCTATACAGCAGGTACTAGGAGAAGCAGATTTTTTTGGCCTGCGTTTTAAGGTAAATTCTCGTGTGTTAGTGCCACGGCCGGAAACAGAGGAATTGGTTCACTGGATTTTGGAGAGCATCAGGTTAGAGAATATTTCTTCTGCTAATATTTTAGATATAGGAACGGGCAGCGGCTGCATTCCTATTAGTATCAAAAAAAATATGCCCTTAGCAAACGTATCCGCCATAGATATTTCGAAAGATGCTCTGGAAATTGCCCGTCAAAATTGCGAGCTCAACGCTGTTCAGGTAACTCTTTTAGAAGGAGATATTTTGGAAACTGATTATTTAATGAATAATTCGGGGTTTGATATAATCATTAGCAATCCTCCTTACATTACTTATTCTGAAAAAGGTGCTATGCACCCTAACGTGTTAACGCATGAGCCACACGAGGCATTATTTGTTCCCGATGAGAATCCACTTCTTTTTTATAAAGCAATAGCGGACTTTTCGATTTCGCATTTAAACACTAGAGGTTGCCTCTTTTTTGAGATCAATGAAAATTATGGCGAAGATATCACGGCGTTGCTAATTGAAAAAGGATTTAAAGCAGAATTGAAGAGCGATTTACAGGGGAAGCATAGAATGATCCGAGCATTCAAAGCCTGATTAAAAGTATTTAGTTTACCAATCGCCTTTCTCTCATAAAGGCCGCTGATGTAAAATTAAACATTTGATTTTCCAGTAAATGGTTTTTACCTTTTCCAGTACTTTGGGGTGTAACTTAATAGAATAATATGAGGTATAAGAGCTACTCAAACTCAATTATGACCAAGTATAAATCAAAGGTTTTTAACCTCTTTTTCTTAGGTGTTTTGTTAGTAATCTCCAGCCTTCAGGCTTATTCTAACAATAGTGATTTGCCCTCGCAAAATATTGTTGCAAAGTCCTTGCCTAGATATGAAGAGTTTACAGATGGGTTGAGCCATGTCTTTTATAAAGTATACCAGGGAACGAGTATTGAAAATGAGCAAAATACTGCATCAATAGATGTTTCAGGCGGTTTATGGATTAACACATGGTGGTTTAGAGCAGCAGGTGCTGTATTAGCGCTCGTGTTAATATTTTCATTCTATAAATATAGAATGAACAGTGTTAAAGCACAGAAATATGCCTTGGAAGAAGAAGTAAAAGCACGCACAGCGGAAGTTAGAAAACAGGCAGAAACACTTCAGGAGCTAAACCAAAAATTGCAGGTTCAGTCGAAAGAACTAAAGGCTCAATCTGAGGATGTACAAAAGCTTAATCAGGAATTACTTGCACAAACCGACCATTTACAAACGTTAAACTCACAGTTGCTAGAGCAAAGGCAACAAGAGCAGCAGGCCCGAAAAGAAGCGGAGGCTGCCCGAAAAGAAGCCGAAAATGCTAATCAGGCAAAAAGTACTTTCCTGGCCACCATGAGCCATGAGATTCGTACGCCAATGAATGGCGTATTAGGCATGTCAGCTTTGTTATGCGAAACCAAATTAGATAAAGAACAAAGGGAATATGCCGATACAATCCACACCAGTGGTGAAGCCCTGTTAGGTGTTATAAATGGAATTTTAGATTTCTCTAAAATCGAGTCTGGTTTAATGGAACTTGATTATCAAAATTTCGACATCAGGCAGTGTATTGAGGAAGTTTTAGATATGTTCTCCGCTAATGCGGCTCAAATAGGCATCGATTTAATTTATCAGATAGATCACGAAATACCGGCAAATCTGCTCGCCGACGGAACACGTTTAAGACAGGTTTTGATAAACCTCATCGATAACGCCTTAAAATTTACCCATGAAGGCGAAGTGTTTGTGGTAGTTAGTTTAATCGAAGCACCAAAAGATAAAAAGCTGGCAATTGGATTTGAAGTAAGGGATTCAGGCATTGGCATCGACCCTGCAAAAGTGCCAACGCTCTTTACACCATTTACTCAAGTAGATTCATCTGTTACCCGGAGATATGGTGGTTCTGGCTTAGGATTGGCCATTTCACAACGGTTAGTAAACCTGATGGGCGGTGAAATCACTGTAGAAAGCGAATTAAATAAGGGAACATCTTTTAAATTTTTCATAGAGAGTGAAGTAAGTTCAGGTTCTGTTGTTCAATACGTAAACCTTACACTGGTGGGTTGCGAGGGTAAGAAAATCCTGGTAGTTGATGATAACAGCACTAACCGTAAAATTCTTAAAATTCAGTTGGAGCAATGGAAATTGGCTCCCACGTTAGCATCATCAGCTATCGAGGCATTAGAAATTTTGTCGGCAGATAGTAAGTATGACCTAATCATTACGGATATGCAAATGCCTGAAATGGATGGTGTGCGATTTAGTACAATTATAAAAGAGAAATATGCAGATCTGCCGGTTATCTTGTTGAGTTCAATTGGCGATGAAAGCAAAAAAAGATACCCTCATTTATTTTCTTCCATTTTAACTAAGCCTGTTAAACAACAGCACCTTTGTAAGGTTATCCAGATTGCGCTTAAAAATCAGGTGCAAATTGCAAATCCGGAGCAAAAATCTACCAATGTTTTGTCGATAGAGTTTGCTGAAGCTAACCCACTTGACATCTTAATTGCAGAAGACAATCCGATCAATCAAAAATTGATTATTAAAGTGCTAAGTAAATTAGGTTACAACCCCGACCTGGCAAATAATGGCCAGGAAGCTGTGGATAAGCTGCATAAGAATCCATATGACTTAATATTTATGGATATTATGATGCCCGAGCTTGATGGTTTGGAAACTACTCGCCATATTAGGGCGAACTTCGAGAAGCAGCCTATGATTGTGGCTATGACTGCTAATGCGATGGCGGAAGACCGGGAAGCCTGCAAAGATGCCGGTATGAACGATTATCTTTCAAAGCCTATTAAACTGGATGAATTATTGGTTATGTTGCAAAAGGTTCATAACGAAGTTATGGCCGATGCCAGTTAGGTTAAAACTGGCAGAATAATTGATACTATTTAAGTACATGGAATTCCGTGTAACTTCAAAAAAAGACTTAGCGAATGAAACGTGTTCTGGTATGCGATGATGATGTGAATATCTCTGAAATAGTTGCCTTGGTGTTAACTGATGCAGATTGGGAGGTGTATACTATTCCCGACTGTAATGATATCATTGAGAAAATAGAATCTATCAATCCTTCAGTAATCTTTATGGATCATAAAATCCCAGATGAAGGCGGAATAGTTGCTACTCAAATCATTAAAAATGATCCTCAGCATTCAGAAATTCCGGTTATTTACTTTACAGCTAATGATGATATTGATGCTTTAGCTGAAAAAGCCGGGGCTGATTATGTTTTACAAAAACCATTCAACATTAAACAACTGGAAGATGCTGTGAGCAAAGCTTTTCGTTCTTATCAGGCAACAAATGCATCCGAAGACGAGGAGGAATAGTAACTCCTTTATTATTTCAAGAATACTTCTGTAGCACCATATCCGTATTTTTCCTTACGGGCGTCCATATACGTTTTAACTTGCTTGTGTTTACTCACCACTTTCTGTATTTCATAACTCAATGTTCCGTTTCCAATACCATGGATAAATATTATTGACGGAAGCTTGTGAACTATAGCCGCATCTAAAGCTTTATTAAAGCTGTTTAGCTGGATCTTTAAGATTTCATCACTACTTAGAAATTGATAATCATCACGAAGCTTTTCAATATGCAGGTCAACTTCTTTGGCAGGTGATTCTATTTCAGTTTTCTCCGCAGCCGGTTTAAAAAAGCTTTCTTTTAGTTTTTGTGCATCGATCTTTAATTCTGGTTCATCAATTTGAACAGACCAGGCCTGTTGTTTAAGTGATGCAACTTCTTTCTTCGCGCCAGCGAAATTCTTAGCAGAAAATTTCACTTCATAAACAAGCGGCTGTTTTAATTGGGCGTCAAGACCGGAGTAAAAAATGACTTGGATACTAAATTTTGGCCAGTTGCTTAATTCCGTTAAAGAGGCAGAAAAGACTTTTGCTGAAGCATTTGGTGCAATAATACCTGCAAAAACACCTTTGTGAAGCGCGTCTTTTTGTGTGCTTAAAGATGCCAGTAACTGATAAGATGTGTTGTTGACGATATGGAAGTAAACAACTGAACCCTTCGCAGCATCACTTACTACAGCTAGCAGCACGCCATTGGTTTTGAACTCGGCCGCCGGAATCGGCTTTTCATTGAACGCCTGATTTTCAATCCCTTTATAAACGTGCCCATGAACTCTTGTAACCTTATTTGCTGGCACCGGGATCTCAAAATCATCATCTCCGGTTACTCCAATCATGATGTCGTCGAATATTTTCGTAATATATCCCTCACGTCTTTCATCTACAAAACGAACAAATTCACCCAATTTAAAATCCATAATCTCTTAATAACATTATTTGGCACAAGATCAAAGGTAAGTAAAGCCATACAAGCCAGCTTTGTATTCATTGATAAAAACTTTTTAATTCAGAAATCATTATTCAAATACCGAACATATTATGGTTGCCGAAGAAGAAGTTACATCTGTTGAAGATTTTTTGAATACAATTAAGCGATATAAAGAAAATACTAATCAGGAAGATTTCTTATTCAGGGGCCAGGCTGATGATCATCCACTTATTCCAAAAATCAGCCGTTTACAGCCCAAAGGAAAATTAATTGAAATCGAAAAGTTGCTTTTGGAGGAGTTTAAGCGAACAAATCCTTTGCTTATTGAGGGATATCAATCTTACGATGATTGGGACTACCTCACCCTGGGCCAGCATTATGGCTTGCCAACCCGCTTGTTAGACTGGTCAAATAATGCTCTTACAGCTCTGTGGTTCGCTACTAACAGGATCTCTATTGAATCAATATATGGAAGTAATAGTGCAATTGTTTGGGTATTGATGACCGCCGCCGCTGATTACAATCTCGATATTTATGAAACACATCCTTTTAATATCAAGGAAACAAAAATATTCAGACCCAGAATCATCAAGCAGCGTATAAATAACCAGTCTGGAGTTTTTTCCATACAGCCATCGTCAGAAATTGAACAAAAAAGCCAGTTAAATACCGTTTATCCCTTTTCAGAAAAACTTTTAAAAATTAAGATACCGTCTGAAAGCTTAAAAGGTATTAGAGCAGACTTAAATGTTTTAGGTGTAAATGCTTTTTCTATCTTTCCGGAATTGGAAGGTTTATGTGCATACCTTCAATGGCGATATTTTGAATAGCATGTTTAGCAGATTTAAAAAAATATATAGACGCAGTTTGGCAGGTGTAATGCTTTTTACAGCAGAAACGCTTTTGACAGTCTTCCTTTTTCTTTGTTCGCTAATTGCTTTTTTAGCGGTGGCAAAGTATATTTTTTTAGATGAGAAGGAGGGATTTGATCAGGCAGCTTTTAACTTTTTCGAGCCTTTCATCCGCGAAAGTGTAACCAATGTAATGTTGTTTTTAAGTGTGATTGGCAATTACCAGGTAATGATTACAGCCAATCTGCTGCTAATTTCTTATTTCCTGTTTATCAGGAAGCATAAATGGTATTCTATCAAAATTCCGGCTATATCATTAGGTAGTTTGATGCTGATGTTTTTGTTAAAGACTATGTTTAACAGGCCACGGCCCTTAATGCCATTGTTGGAACCTGCCAGGGGTTTGAGTTTTCCGAGCGGACATTCCATGATGAGCGTTACATTTTTTGGTCTTATCATCTATTTTATAAACAGGAAGGAACTAAACCCAACTATAAAAACCATCGCAATCTCGTTATTGGTAGTGTTCATACTTGCAATTGGAATTAGCCGGGTGTATTTACGCGTACACTATGCAAGTGATGTAATAGCGGGATTTTGCATGGGGGTAATCTGGCTGACCATCGCAATTCACGTTCTTAACCGGATTGAATTGTATAGCAAAAAGCAGATTAATCATGTTGTTGAGTCGGATGCGAATATTGTGAAATAAGCTTAGTTTTAGTTTTTATTTCGAGATGCCTGAAATTCCATTACTAGTCTTCGCTGCCGCGATAATTTTGTCTCCTCAAATCATCGCGGGATTACTTGCTAGAAGTCAAGGCCGTAAATTTTGGTTCTGGTTTCTGATTTCCTTTTTGCTGCCTGTTATTTCCATTGTCATCCTGCTCAATTTAGATGACAAAAATCCTGACAAGCGTATACGGCTTGCAGATCATGTGAAGCGATAATAAAATTCTCAACATCCGCACGAACGCTTCTTAATTTATATGAAATTTCCTTAAACCTTTTTTTTTGCTCAAAGTTTAAATAAGACATTTATCCTATTTGAACATGTATACATTAGGTATTAATGCTGCCTTCCACGATTCTGCAGCTTGTATAATTAAAGACGGTATTTTACTCGCCGCCGCAGAAGATGAGCGATTTACACATATTAAACATGGAAAGCGTCCGGTTCCGTTTTCAACCTGGGAGTTGCCTTTTCATGCTATTGATTATTGTTTGAAAGTCGCCGGAATCAACTTGAGTGATGTAGATCATGTTGCTTATTCCTTCGACCCATTTTTGCTGTTGGGCGATAAATATGCTAAACAGACAGCCATTGAAATTCCGCTCAATCCGGGTTCTCCCAATAATGATTGGCTTAACCCATGGGATCCTTTGTTTCTTTCATCTATCGTAAATGCTCCATCGCAATTGGTAGACGGTTATCCGCATCATTTGCAGCGCCGATTTAAAGGTGCTAAAACAAGTGATTTTGAATGGCATTTTGTAGAGCATCACATTGCTCATGCGGCAAGTGCGTTTCATCCTTCGCCTTTTACTAACGCAGCTGTATTAACGCTCGATGGTAGGGGAGAGCAGGCTACAACTACTTATAACGTTGGAAAGAACAACGATTTAACTCGAATAGGGCAGGTTAACATGCCGCATTCTTTAGGGCTGCTTTATGAACGTGTTACTACCTATTTAGGATTCCTGCATTCATCGGATGAGTACAAGGTGATGGCGCTTGCATCCTACGGTAAGCCGGAATTTGTAAATGATTTCAGAGACATGATTCACATTGGCCAAAACGGGCAATACACCATCGAAAACGAGCGCTTTGAGGATCGTTTTGGTCCGACAAGATTAAGACATGAAGAGTTTACATCGCATCATTTCAACATCGCTCATTCATTACAATTGGTGCTGGAAGAAACAGTGTTAGAACTCGTTCACTGGCTACATCGAGAAACAGGCGAAAGAAATCTTTGCATGGCAGGTGGCGTCGCACTAAACTGCGTGCTGAATGCTCGTATACGCGATAAAAGTGCTTTTGAAGACGTTTGGGTACAGCCAGCCGCCGGCGATTCGGGAACCTCTTTAGGAGCTGCTGAATGGATTGATGCGAAAGTGCGCCAGAGCACGAAGAAAGACTTCCAAATGGAACATGCGTATTGGGGCCCGGAATATTCAGATGATGAAATCGAAAAGTTTTTGAACTGGGCGAAGGTTCCGCACAAGCGTTTAACAAACATTGCCGAAGAAGCTGCCGAGATTTTAGCTCAGGATAAGATAATTGGCTGGTACCAGGGACGAATGGAATATGGGCCAAGAGCTTTAGGGAGCCGTTCTATTTTAGCTTCACCAATCAGTCCGGAGATGCAGGCACGTCTGAATGAGGTCAAAGACCGCGAAGATTTTCGCCCGGTGGCGCCTGTGGTTTTAGAGGAAGATGCGGGTGAATGGTTTGAAAATGCAAAGTATTCGCCTTACATGCTTTTCATCTACGATGTAAAACCAGAAAAAGCAGACTTAATACCTGCTGTTCGGCACGTTGACGGAACCGCCCGAATCCAAACCGTTAACCGCAATCAACACCCGCATTATTATGATTTACTGAAGGCCTTTAAAGCGAAAACCGGAGTTCCAGTTCTCGTCAATACCTCGTTTAATACGCTTGGAAAACCAATTGTGTGTTCGCCAAGGGACGCTGTGGAATGCTTTTGGACTTCGCCTTTTGATGCTTTAATTATCGGTTCGTTTTTAATAGAGAAAAATAATGAGCAGGAAGATATCTATAGTTATTCCGACCTATCGGAGGCCAAAGCTGTTAGTTAAGTGTATTGATGCGCTTCTCAATCAGGAAGATTTTAGTCCGCTTGATTATGAGATTATCATAGTAAGCGATGGTCCCGATGAGTTAACAGAGGAAGTTCTAGAATCGGTAGTAACGTCTGCAGAGCCGCGAATTATTTTTATGAATCTGCCCGAAAAGAAGGGTCCGGCGGCGGCACGAAATTTCGGTTGGCTTAACGCATCAGGCAGCTTAGTTGCTTTTACAGATGACGATTGTATTCCGGATAAAAACTGGCTCTCTGCAATATGGCGGTCTTACGATGGCTTGGAGGATGTGGCCTTTTCGGGAAAGGTAATAGTTCCTTTATCAAAGAAACCTACAGATTTCGAGCTAAATACCGCTCATTTGGAGACAGCTGAATTCATTACCGCTAATTGCATTTGCAGCAAAACAGCTCTGATTAAAACCGGTGGCTTCGACGAGCGGTTCGCATTAGCCTGGCGTGAAGACAGCGATTTGCATTTCAAACTCTTGTTGAATAACATTCCAATCCACAAAATTAACGCTGTTGTTGTTCATCCCGTAAGACAGGCACCTTGGGGAGTAAGCTTGAAAGAACAGAAAAAAGGAATGTTTAATGCGTTGCTGTACAAAAAATACCCGAGCCTGTACAAAGAACGAATTGGGTCCAAAGCGCCATTAAAATATTACCTAATGATTGTTTCGTTTACCGGGATCGTAGCAGGCGCGATTCTCAGTGTTAAATTGCTGGTTTTAATCTCTTTCGTGATGTGGGTGGCATTGCAATACGAATTTATTTCAAAGCGACTTGCTTCTACTTCCAGGGCAATTAAACATGTGATCGAAATGATAATTACTTCAATAGCTATTCCTTTTTTATCGGTGTTCTGGCAACTTTATGGAGCCTTAAAATATCGTGTTCTATTTGTTTAAAAGATGCAGGAATTAAAAGAAATCAAAAAGATAATTGTTTTCCGTGCGCTTCAACTGGGTGATATGTTGTGCGCAATTCCTGCGGTGCGCGCGTTAAGAAATGCATATCCTGATGCAGAAATTACCTTAACAGGCTTGCCTTGGGCAAAATCGCTGATTGATAGGTTCCCTCATTACTTCGATAAGTTTATCTGGTTTCCCGGATATCCGGGCTTACCCGAACAAGATTTTAATCCATCCGATTTAACCTTTTTCCTAAACCAGGTTCAAAATGAAAATTATGATTTATCCTTGCAAATGCAGGGAAACGGCTCACTGGTGAACCCAATGGTTGAATTGTTTGGCGCAAAATATACTGCTGGCTTTTATAAAGAAGAGCACTATTATCCTCGAAACGGCTTGTTTCTGAAATACCCGGAAGAGGGTTCGGAGATTGAACGCCATTTGCAGCTTATGAATCACCTGGGTATTTCTAAAAAAGGCCTGGAACTAGAGTTCCCGTTAACTGAGAAAGATAAGAATGAGTTCGAAAGCTTAAATCTTCCAATCAAACCGAAAAGGTATGTGTGCGTGCATCCCGGTTCGAGAGGCGCGTGGCGCCAATGGCCAACTGAATATTTTGCGGCTTTAGCGGATTTTTGTGTTGACGAAGGATTTACAGCCGTAATCACTGGAACCGAAAGTGAGTTAGACATTGTATCAGATGTAGTAAGTAAAATGAAACATTCGCCGGTTGTAGCCGCAGGGAAAACGAGCTTAGGCGCGGTCGGTGTCCTTATCAAAAATGCTGCAGCACTTATTTCCAATTGCACGGGTGTTTCGCACATGGCATCTGCATTTAAAACCCCCAGCATCGTTTTAAGTATGGATGGCGAGCCAGAGCGTTGGGCGCCTTTAAATAGACACATACACAGGGTGATTGACTGGACAAAGACTCCTGATTTTGATTTAGTTTTTGAGGAGACAAGGAGTTTGATTTCGGCAGTAAATGCGAGTTCAGAAAAGCAGCGGAATGTGGCTTAGACCTCGAAGGTTTACAAGTCTTTACTGCAAATTTCCGCTAGTCTTTCTGGTAACTCCGGTATCATCTCTGACTTTCCGCCAAGAATTTCCACTGCAGTAGCTACAATGGCTTCTGGTCGAACGATCTCAACATGCTCATCAAAATAACGCTCATTCACATACCTAATAACCTCGTTTTTACTCCTTAAATGCTGTGGAACAGAAAAGGGCAAGACCTTACCAGCAACTTTCCAGGGATAGTGCTGCGGATTTGTCAATGCATATAGAACAATAACCGGTGTTTCCACAGCCGTCGCTAAATGAATGGTTCCTGTATTCACCGAAATTATTAGGGGTGATTGCCTGATAAGATTGATAAATTCTTCCATGTTAAACATGCCGGCTAAAGAAAATGAATTCTCTCCAGTGGCCATATGAAGGTTATCTGTAAGTGTCTTTTCTGATAATACACCGGTAAACAACACCTGATATCCGAGCTCATCAATTATTTTTTTTGCTGTTTCTACCCATAACTCGAAGGGGTATTGTCTTTTCTCTTCACTTACGCCGGGGTGAAGAATGAGCCATGGGCGGTTTAAATCAACGCCGCAATCAAGTAGTTTTTTATTTAACGATTGCAAAACATTAGAGGCGGATATGTTTATTTTCTCGTTAGTTGTAAAGGCTCCTACACTCGCAACCAAATCCAAATCCCGCCTTACCTGGTGTTTGATTACAGAATACGGTTCTTCATCAGGAATCCAATCCGTTAATAATTCATAGGGGTTTTCTCGACAGTAAGACAGGCGTAAAGGTATTCCGGCCAAAAAGGGAAGCATTGCAGTAGGCAAAGGGTTCTGACTGTAAACAGTAAATATTACAGCAGCATCGAACCTGCGTTTTTTTATTTCTTCAATAATCTCAAAAAAGTGTTCAGGATTGATGCTTTGATTTGCTTTCACCCAAGGTAAATCGTAAGTAATAACGTCATTTATCTCATCAATATATCCGGCAATTCCGGTTGCCATTGATGAAGTAAGCAGCGTTATCCTCGAATTGAAAGTCTCCTTCAACGCCCGAATGGCAGGGGAGGACATGAGCAAATCGCCCATATTATCCAGGCGGATGCAAAGAATGCTTTTTGCGTCTGCCCAGCTTTTACTCATTTAGTTGTATGGCTTCTGAATTTGCTTCTTTCGACGTTGTTTGAATCAGCAGAGCTGCCTCGTTAATATTAATAGCTTTGAAAAAAGGCTCCCTGTTTTCGTTGATAACCCACTCCGTTTCGTTGCCATTGTCAATTAATATCGTTTTACAACCCGCTCTGTTTCCCGCTTCCACGTCATTTAAAATATCGCCAATCATCCATGATTGGGCGAGGTCAATATTAAAATCTTGCGCAGCTTTTAATATCAATCCTGGTTTGGGTTTTCGGCAATCGCAAACATCGTCTGTGTCATGAGGACAGTAATAAAACCCATCAATTTTAAGATTATGAACCCTTAGCAATTGTTGTATTTTATCTTCAACTCCACTAAGCTTTTTTTTGTCGAAATAACCACGTGCAATTCCTGATTGATTGGAGATAACAATCAATTTATAGCCTGAATCATGGAACAATTGAAGTCCGTCCAAACTATTTCTCTCAAGAGAGACCAGTTTGGGATTGACATTATATGGCACATCAGGAACCAAAGTCCCGTCTTTATCAAGAAATACGGCCTTGTTCATTGTCGCTTTCTTTTTTCATAACTCAAACCCAGGTTATATGTCATTACGCTGCTCTCTCATTGCTTACAGATGCAGGATGCTGAACAGGTTTTTGTACCATGTTATAAACGGTGGAAATTTTTTGAGCTACCTGTGCCCAGGTGAAGTGGGTGTTAACTCGCTCCAAAGCTTTCACTTGCATGGTTTTGAGCATAGTCTCATCCGTTAAAAGCAATTGCATCTTCTTAGCAAGCTCTTTTGGATTATTGGGCGGCACCAAAAAACCGGTTTCTTTGTCTGCAACGCTGTATTTAATTCCTCCTACGTTCGAGCCGATTACCGGTGTCGCACAAGCCATTGCCTCCAGTGGCGTGATACCAAAAGGCTCATACCAAGGGGTAGTGATGAATACATCAGCAGCCGAGTAGTAGTATTTAAGCATATGTCTGCCTTTTCGGCCGGCAAATGATACCTGGTCAGATACTTTTCCTTCTTCCGCAATACGCATCAGTCTTGCCAATTCAGGGTTTGTTTCGGGATTGGGTTGATCTGCATCGCCTCCAACAATCAACAACCTTACGGGAGAATCGAGTTGTAGTTCGCTCATCGCACGAATAACATTATCGATCCCTTTCCTGGGAACCATTCGTCCCAATTGCAAGATCAACTTTTCGTCTTTATCGAGATTTAAAACCGCCCTCGCTATATCTTTGTCAATGGGTTCAAATTCCTCTTTACTAAAGCCGCAAGCCACAATACTTATTTTATCAACGGGAGCATGGTAATAGTTGACTAAGTCTTCCATGTCCTGCGGACATTCGGCAATAATGCAATCGGCTTTTTTTGCAATTTCTTCCTCGATATCCATTCGACATGAGGGGAATTTATCATCCTCTTTCTGATGAATTTTACGAACATGGCCCAGTGCATGGAACGTAATTACAAAGGGGATATTCAGCTGCTCTTTGATTTCAAGAGCCACTAAACCCGACATCCAAAAATTGGCATGAATTAACCGGTAACTGATATGCTGGTTTGACATAAAACTCAACATGCTTTCCCTAAATTCTGGCATGTATTGCAGAAGTTCTTCCTTAGGCAGGTATTCAACCGGACCTGCTTTCGCATGAATTACGCGTATTCCAGGCAACCAGTAAACCACCTGAGCAAGTGTGGGATCTTCCCATCGGGTATAAATGTCTATTTCATAACCTAAGTTACTGAGATGAATGGTCAGCTCAGCAACATATATATTCTGCCCCCCGCTATCAACTCCGCCAATGGTAGCTAAAGGCGAAGCATGCTCACTTATAAATGCTATTCTGTTTTTCATGAGATTGTAAATAGATGTGATTTATACTTCGACAGACACCTTGTTTCTAGAATGTCTCTCTATTACCTCTTGGAATGTAAGCTCCCAATCCCTTACAAACCGTTTAATATTATAGCGCTCCAATGCAGTTTTTCTTCCTTCAATTCCCATGTTTTGCGCAAGTGACTTATCATCCAGCAGTTGCGTCATATTTTCAATCAGCTTAGAAATATCTGCATGAATGAAGCCATTAACGCCATTATTAATCACAGTGGGCATCTCTGTAGTAGCCATACCAATTACAGGTATACCAAGCATCATCGCTTCGCATACAGCTAGCCCATGACTGGTGTAACGGATGGGGTTAAAAAAGAAACGATACTTGCTGATGAATTCAGGAAGCTGCGGATGGAGCACTTCTCCTAAACCAAGTTCGCCTGTTCCCATACCTACTAAATCAAGTGGGATGTGCTTTCTCACTTCCAGGAAAATATCCAGGCCTAAAAGTCTTCCCCGCGAAGGAAGATTGTTTATGACAACAATCCCTTTCGGGATTTCGCCCGTGTAAGGAATGTCTGGAACTGTTACACCGTGTTCAATCACTTTAGTTTGAGTGTTGTTATTATCCCACATCAATCTGTTGAAGTGAGTCACATGAACTAGTAGTACGTCTTTATTATCAATGATATGCTTTGTGTCAGTCGGGTGTTGTCTCGGCGGATCGTGCTCCAAATAAACCTTTGGCAGTTCTCGTTGCTCGGCAGATAATATTTCGAACTGGTCTTTTAAATAGTTCTGATTAGTTTGATATAGAATACAATCAAACTGCTCCTCTTTTACAAGCCCAGCGGGTATCTCGTGTACATTTTCCCCAAAAGGAAAAGTTTCCCCGCGGCCATAGTAGCCTTCCGTTTTTTCTTCCCGTGTGGGGATGTAGATATCATAGTTACCTTGCGATAAATAAAACAGGTAACTTCCGTGAATATGCCAAGTAAATATTTTAGGCCGCCCAGATAATTTCATTAGTAGAGTGTTAAAGCGCATTAATTTTTTAAATCAATAGAACGCTCGTTTCATAAATATTTAAATTTTTAACATGGAAGTAAGATGACGGTTTTGAGAAATTTCAATTGGTTGGCGGGATTTCTCTTGACGAAAATCCTATTAGGAAAGTATTGTAATTCTTAATTTGGCGATAATACTCGCCCCAAAGTCAAGATATTTACAAGTAGACATTGCCCTTTAACATTTTATTACCTTTGATTCATGGGATACAAAAGTCTGGCTGAATGTGTATCAGACCTTGAAAAGAATGGTCATCTTATCCGCATAAAAGAAGAAGTAGATCCTTATTTGGAGATGGCTGCTATCCACCTTCGTGTTTATGAAAACGAAGGGCCCGCATTATACTTCGAAAATATAAAAGGGAGCAAGTTTCCGGCAGTATCCAATCTTTTCGGAACATTAGACCGCTCAAAATTCCTATTCAGGGATACGCTTGATAAGATCAAAGTTCTGGTTGACTTAAAGTCAGATCCAGCGAAAGCTGCCAGAAACCCTTTTAAATATTTGAACGTTGCAATGACCGCTTTATCGGCTTTACCAATGAAAAGCGGTTTGAATGCCCCTGTTAAGTTTGGAAAAACTAGCATATTTGAGTTACCCCAAATTGTTAACTGGCCCATGGATGGCGGCCCGTTTGTAACGATGCCACAGGTTTACACCGAAGATATTGACAAGCACGGGGTGATGAACGCAAATGTCGGGATGTATCGCATCCAGTTGGGCGGGAACGATTATATCCAAAACAAGGAAATAGGTTTACATTATCAATTGCATAGGGGTATAGGTGTTCATCAATCAAAAGCAAACGCCAAAGGCCAGCCGCTAAAAGTCAGCATTTTTATAGGAGGACCGCCTTCGCACCCGGTAGCGGCAGTAATGCCTTTACCAGAAGGGTTATCTGAACTGACATTTGCCGGGGCTTTAGGGAACAGGCGTTTTAGATATTTCTATGATAACGAAGGTTTCTGCATCTCTGCAGATGCCGATTTTGTAATCACCGGAACTGTTTATCCCAACGAAAATAAGCCAGAAGGCCCATTTGGAGATCATCTAGGATATTATAGTCTCACACATCCTTTTCCTTTGATGAAGGTACACAACGTATATCACCGGAAAAATGCCATCTGGTCTTTTACTGTAGTAGGCAGGCCGCCACAGGAGGATACGAGTTTTGGAGCACTTATTCACGACATTACAGGTGCCGCAATTCCAAAAGAAATTACTGGGTTGCATGAGGTGAATGCGGTGGATGCAGCCGGAGTACATCCGCTATTATTCGCCATCGGGAGCGAACGATATACACCATATTTATCAGGTCGAAAACCACAGGAAATTTTAACAATTGCTAACCACATCCTGGGAAAGAACCAATTAAGTTTGGCTAAATATTTATTCATCGCTGCCAAAGAGGATAACCATGATCTTCATACCCAGAATATTGAAGCGTTTTTAATTCATGTCCTGGAGCGGATTGATTTTACCCGAGATCTGCATTTTCACACCAAAACTACTATCGATACGCTAGATTACAGCGGTAGCGATTTGAACACCGGTTCCAAAGTGGTTTTTGCTGCTGCAGGAGAAGTTAAACGAAAATTGGTTAAAGAGCTGCCAGCAATTTTCGGTCTTCCAAGGCCTTTTCATAATTTCAAGCTGGCCTTGCCTGGCGTAATCGTGGTAGAAGGCCCGGCATATTCTTCAGCGGAAACAACGCTTGAGGAAATTGAGCTTTTGAATAAGCATTTAAAAACGCATGAAACGAGTAAGATTGCATTGATGGTTCTTTGTGATGATGCCGGGTTTGCATCAGAAAATATAAACAACCTGGTTTGGGTAACTTTTACGCGCAGTAATCCTTCGCATGACATTTTTGGCATTAATAGTTTTGTTGAAAATAAGCATTGGGGATGCAAGGGTCCATTAATTATCGATGCCAGGAAGAAACCGCATCATGCACCGGAGCTAATTAAAAATGAAGAAGTTGAAAGGCGTATTGAAAGGCTGGCAGTAAAAGGTGCTTCACTGCACGGTATTATTTAGGCGCTAATTTGTTAATGACTCTGTTATAGCACGACCAATATCATTCACTTCAGCATCCTCGTCAAATAGTGGTAAATCAGTTTCGTCATCAAGCTTTAGCCAGTTTGTATCATTATCTTTTTGAATCTTTACATACTCAACACCCTCTTTAAAAATCGTGTAGGTATCCTCTTCTTCCGGGAAAACCGAATAAATAATTCCTTTTAATTCTATATCAAATGGCTCTTGCATGGCGCAAAATTAATATGTTTAACCCAATTGCTTTATGATTACGAAAATTTGTTCTTGTGTGATCATAAATCAATTAACCTAATTCGGCGTTATCAGTTTATGAAAGCAAGTATTATTTTTTGCAGCATATTGTTTCTATTGTCTTCATGTGAGGTGAAAGAACAGGCTGAGCAGCTTAAAGCACTCGAAGTTTGCACTTATGAGATAGAATCTGTAGACAGCGCTTATTTAGCTAATGTGGATCTTAATCAACTAATTAATGGTGGGGGATTTAATTTTCTTAAAGCTCCGCAGATTGCTTTTGCTTACCTGAATCAAAAGATGCCGCTTAAAGGTATTGTCAATTTAAAAATCATTAATCCGGGGCAGGAGGATGCGGGGATCAATAAGTTCGAATATAAAGTGTTTGTTAAAAGTACGGAGTTATTCACCGGGCTAATTGATCAAAGAATCAACATCGAAGCCAACGGAGGTTCTACTGTTATTCCTGTTCGGCAGGAAAAAGATATTTACCAGCTTATTTCGAACCCAGGCAATCAGCAGGCCGTTACAGATTTTCTTTCCGATACCACCGAAAAAACTGTTCCGCTTACTTTCAAAATTAAACCTTATTTCCTTATCGGGAGCAAAGAGATAGCGTACCCTGACTATATCACTGTTGAGAAAAAACTCAGCAATACTACTTTACTGTCTTATTTGAAAAAAGCTTATTAAGGTCAGGAATTATTACCGTGCCTTTCAAGCTTTTGATACTAATTTCTTCGCAGGCTTCGCAGTCTTTTTATCAGCAGCTTCTCTAAGTTTCTCTACCAGTAATTCAAGATTAATAGGTTTAGAAATATAGTCATTCATTCCTGCTTGCAAACAAGCCTCCCGATCTTCCGGCAATGCATTAGCTGTCATGGCAATAATTACAGGCTGCTTAACATTACTTTGTCGTATGTATCGCGACGCTTC
>DASWMZ010000015.1:0-36918 GCA_036399495.1 Pedobacter sp. | reverse complement strand
TGATTCAAATAAGCTTGCCATAACTGAGTCGTACAAACAATCAATCCTAACGAAATTAAGTCCATCTTACAAAAAGCTGGCGGTGTTTTTAAAAGAAGAGTATTTACCAAAGTCGCGTTCTACAACGGGGATTAATTCGGTTAGCGGAGGCAAAGAGATGTATTCGTTTCTGGTGAAATATTGGACTACAACTAACAAAACTCCGGAGGAAATTTATCAAACTGGTTTGGCAGAGGTAAAGCGCATCAAAACCGAGATGGAAAAAGTCAAAAAAGAGGTCAACTTTGCTGGTGATTTGAATGCCTTTTTTGAGTACATGAAAACGGAACCGCGATTTATGCCATTCAAATCTCCGCAAGATATTTTAAATGCCTTTCATGGGATCCATAAAACTATGGAGCCTAAACTGCGCAGCATGTTTGGCCGCGTACCTAAAACACCATTTGAGGTTCGACAAACAGAGGCTTTCAGAGCGGCGTCGGCAAGTGCAGAATATAACCCGGGATCGCCCGATGGCAGCAGGCCAGGTATTTTTTATATCCCTATTCTTGATGCAAAGAAGTTTAACATTACCTCCGGTATGGAATCATTGTTTCTGCATGAAGCTATTCCAGGGCATCATTACCAAATTTCACTACAACAAGAGAATAATGATCTCCCCAAGTTTCGTCAGTTTGCCTGGTATGGTGCCTATGGCGAGGGCTGGGCACTGTACACAGAATCGTTAGGGAAAGAACTTGGGCTATACACCGATCCCTATCAATATATGGGCGCTTTGGGTGATGAGATGCACCGTGCTATCCGGCTAGTGGTTGACGTTGCCATGCACACAAAAGGCATGACACGCGAACAAGCCATTAAATACATGATGGATAATGAGGCAATTACCGAAGAAGGTGCTGTTGCTGAGATTGAGCGTTATATGGCAATTCCCGCGCAAGCGCTGTCATATAAAACTGGATCCTTAAAGATTAGAGAGCTAAGAAACCGTTATGAAGCTCAGTTATCAAAGTTTAATCTGGCTGATTTCCACGATGAGTTTTTAAAAGACGGTGTTATGCCGCTCGATGTTGTGGAACGCAAAATGGATGTTTGGGCGCAGATAAAAATGAAGAAATGATATCTTAAGGTCTAATTAGTTGCCCCTGTTTCTATCTGCATATCCAAAAACTTTTTGCAAGAGCGTAGTATTTCTGGAAGAAATATTTTGACGGATCTTTAATTCCTCCTGTGCTATTTCATAAAATAACCCTTCAATGGCTTTTTGTGCCACATAAGACGACAAATCGGGATTTATGTCAGCTGTTAATGGTATTTGATTATAGGCCGTTATCGCATCACCCCAATGTTTGGTAGCACCAACTCTACCTAAACTGGATTGAATAACTGGCTTAAATTTTTGCATTAATTCATTAGTGGTTACGCGTTGGAAGTATTGGGTGGCTGCATCGCTTTGGCGGGTTAATAAAATGTTTGTTGCATCGGCAATGGTCATCTGCTTGATGGCGTTTATAAAAATTGGCTTGGCTTCGCGGGCCGCATCTTCGGCAGCTCTATTAATACTTAAAATTACGTTATCGGCCAGCTTGTTTAAACCAAGTCCCCTTAATGTCCGCTCAGCCTTTAACGCCTCCGGCGGAAATAGCAATTTGATTGCAGCGTTTTCGAAGAAGCCGTTTTGCTGAGATAATCTCTCTGAGCTGTATGTAGTTCCAAATTCAAGCGCCTGCTTTAATCCCATAGAAATTTCTGCAGAAGTTGGGTTTCCTAAATTCTGACTAAGAATTTGCGCGGTTTGATTCAATGTATCACAACTGCTGAATAGCAATCCGGTTACTAACGTTATTATAAGTGTAGCTCTTTTCATATCTGTATCCCCGTTTACGGTTAATAGCAATGTACATTTTTAAATAGGATTAGCACGATCTCAAAAGGTTTAAAGATCAGGGTACTTTAAAAGATCTTGATTCATAATCAAGATAAAATTATTTTATGGTATTTTAGAAAAAATGCATCTATACCATTATAAAGGTTTATAATTTATAAGGCTTGAAATTTATAAAGAAAAGATCTTCAGAAAAGTTTCAGGATGAAGCGGATATGCTTTTAGAATATCGCCGCAGTGGAGATCTTGAGATTCTTGGTCAGTTATATCAGCCTTATATGCCTTTGATCTATGGTCTTTGCTTAAAATATTTAAAAGACGAAACAAGCAGCAAAGATGCCGTGATGCAGATATTTGAAGAGCTCATCACGAAATTGAAGATTTTTGAAGTAGCTAATTTTAAGAGCTGGCTATATACCCTGGCGCGTAATCATTGCCTGATGAGCTTAAGGGCTACAAATAAACACGAGTTTGTCACGATTGATGATTACAGTATGGAAAGTACTGACTTACTGCATCTGGAAGATAACAAACTAAAAGAGGATCAGCTTAATAGCATGGAAAATTGCATGCAAAAACTACCGGAAGAACAGAGAATTTCGGTAGATTTATTTTATTTACAACAAAAGTGTTATAAAGAGATTTGTGATGCTACCGGCTTTGATATGAATAAAGTTAAAAGCTATATTCAAAACGGTAAACGGAACTTAAAAATTTGCATGGAGAAGAACAGTGGAAACGACTAATATAAATTACAACCTTATCCGGCAATACCTGGAGGGCGCGCTGGACAAAAAGGCAATGCATGATCTGGAAAAGCAGGCTTTACAAGACCCTTTTTTAGCTGATGCAATAGATGGATATGCGCAAGTAAATAAATCTTCATCGAAGCAATTAAGTTTGTTGCAAACGCAATTACATGAACGTATTGCACAGCAACAGGAGAACAAGAATGTATTTAATTATAGCTGGCAGCGCCTAAGTGTTGCGGCTACTGCCGGATTGCTGTTTCTATTAGCATGCATTCTTCTTTGGATAAAAATGCAGCAAATGGAGAAACGTAACGCTACTCCGCCAAAACGTGTAGAAGTGATATTAACACCTCAAACGATCATTAAACCTACTAAAGACCCTCCGAAGCCGGCTTACTAGTTGAGACGACTATTATGGTGGCTTAAATTCAGGCCGCGAAGGCTCGAAGGCACCAAAATATTATCCATCGGTCAATTAACCTTTTACTTTGAACTTAGTAGCTAACTACTAACATTTATTTCTCTTAGATCTTCCCGTTTACTTCCGTCATATAAATCATACTCCAGCAACCGGCAATCAAGTTTGCCATTGTAAAACTCCATCCGCCTGGAGGCTTTGAGACCGATTTTTTTGGCCAAATCCGGGTTTCCTGTAAAGATGTATCCTGAATATCCTTTACAGCTTTGTTTCATAAAATCACCTATGCGTTTGTAGGTCGCTTCCAATTTTGAATGTACACCTAAACGCTCACCATATTCCGGGTTAAAGAAAACCACTCCAGCTTCACCCTCTGGCACAGGAGTTTCAGCAAAATCACACACATGGAATTCAATTAAGTGATCAACGCCGGCTGTCTTAGCATTTCGTTTGGAAACATCCACAGCGTCTTCAGAAATATCAGAAGCAACGATTTTATAGCTAATATCCTTTTTCGATTTATCCTTCAACTTCCGCCGCTCCACAAAAAAGACCTGCTCGTCGTAGCCAATGATATGCATAAAACCATAATTCATCCTGAAAAGGCCAGGGAATTTATCTGTAGCTAATAGTGCGGCTTCGATAGCCAGCGTACCAGATCCGCACATTGGGTTAATGAATGGGCTCTTTCTATCCCATTTAGTAGCCATAATGGTTGAAGTGGCAAGTGCTTCGAGCATTGGAGCCTTTCCGGGAATTTTACGATATCCGTGTTTGGAAAGCGTTTCTCCGGAGGTATCTAAGAATATCTCTGCCTTATCCTCCTGCCAGTATAAATTGACAACTGTTTTATTGTATTCGGGTCCGGAGTTTGGGCGCAGACCTTTCTTGTCTTTTATCCGATCAACAATCGCATCCTTCACCTTAACATTAGCAAAAAGTGGAGTAGTTATGTGCTCGTTATTCACTACAGATGTAACGGAAAAATACCCTGAAATATCGATATACTCTTCCCAGGCAATTTGCACTAACTCATTATAAAGATGAGTAGGTGTTGGTGCCTCAAAACTGGCCAGAGAATATAAAACCTGACTCGCGCAGCGTAAATTCAGGTTGAGAGCAATACAATCGTTAACCGTCCCCTCTAACTCAATCCCCGTACTAAAGCTGCGAACTATTTTGAATCCCAATTCTTCTATTTCTACCGCTAAATAAGGCGATAAACGTTTATTACACGTTACTATAATACGACTGTTAGTGTTGAAAACTTGCATAATATTTTGCGAAGTTAATCAATAAATTTTGGCAGATTTGAAACTGATTGAATTGAAGCCTTAGGTGGTTGAAACCACGAGAAAAACAATATATAAGTAAATAAATACAATATGGATATTAAAGGAAAAGTACATGAAGTGTTGTCGGTTACAAACGTTTCTGAAACCTTCAAAAAACGTGAACTAATTATCGAATTTGCTGAAAACCCTCAGTACCCGGAATATATCAAATTTGAAGCTTTACAGGATAAGGTTAATTTATTTGACCCGCTTAAAGTTGGCGATCAGGTTGAAGTATTTTTTAATCTTCGCGGGCGCCCATGGACCGATAAAGCCGGCAAAACTTCTTACTTCAATACACTGGTTGTATGGCGTGTAAATGTGATCAGCGGAACTGCTGACGCGTCAGCATCATCACCTGAATATGCAACAGCTGCACCGGCTAACCTTAGTTCTTCGGCAGAAGATGATGATTTACCTTTCTAAGTAAAAGCAAAATATAAACAAAAAGCCGGCTAATTTGCCGGCTTTTTGTTTCAAGCTATTTCTTCTCGGGCAGTAAAACCAGTTTAATAAAATTCTTACCCGTCAAATATTTATTAGCGGTCGCCTTCAGTGTCGCCGGGCTTATCTTCTTTAAAGACTCGAGATAGCTTAACACCTGTGTTGGAGCTTCGTCGTTTTGGTATTGGCCGGATAAATAACCAAGCCAAAAACCGTTTTGCTTAAGTTGGACTTCGGTACTGCGCCTTTCCTCTGCCAAAAACTTCTCAATATCAGCAGCTTGGGCACCACCAGTTTTCACTTTATTAATTTCAAGTAAGGCAGCATTAACCAGCTTGTCTACATTCTCGGGTGCACAACCAAACGTCACGGTAAATGAATATCGATTTCTCGGATATTTGGAGTAGCTCATACGCGCCCCCGGACTATAGACGCCACTTTCTTCTTCGCGTAAGCGTTCAATAAGTTTTATTTGCAATACTTCGCCTAAAGCGGCAAGCTGGTTGTTATTTTCTTCGTTATAATTGTAGTCGCCAGAAAAAACCATTCTTACAGTTGCCTTTGGCTCCTGGCCCTTATAAACAGACTTAGTGATTTTTCCGGCAGGGGGAACAATGTCCAGATCCTTAAAACTCTCTGTTTGTGTTTTTGTAGGCAAAGAACCAAGATACTGCTCAAGTAGCGGTTTAATTTCATCTATTTTGAAGCTTCCTACAAAAGTGAACGTAAAATCACCAGCGTTCGCAAATCGCTCCCGGTAAATATTGTAAGCTTTATCAAGATTAACCTGCTCCAACTTAGCTATACTAGGGCCTGTTCTTCTAATATTATAATTTCCTAAAACAGCAGAAACCGTATCGGAGAAAACGCTATTTGGATCTGTGCTCCGGTTTGCCAGAGCACCTCTTTGCTGCGCTATTAAAGACTGAAACATTTCAGCATCTTTTCTTGGCGCTGTAAAATACAGATGCGTTAGTTGAAGAGCTGTTTCAAGATCTTTTGGCGCAGCAGATGCGTTTATTCCCTCGGTTGTTTCAGAGATATACGGCGAGACCGAAACTCTTTTTCCGGTTAAAAGTTTAGGCAGCTGAATAGAATTGAATTCACCAACCCCACCACGGGCAACAACAGTTGAAGCGTAAGCAGCCGATTGGTAATCTGCATCCGAGTATAACGATGTGCCGCCTTTGCTAAACGCGTTGAATGTTATTTCGTCATTCTTAAAATCGGTAGGTTTCAGGACTACTTTAACTCCGTTACTTAATTTTAACTCTGTTACGCCAATTGCTTCAACCCTATTTTCACTTACTACCTTTCCAGAAACTGGCTTTGTCTGCATCAAAGGCTTATCAGAAACCTGGTCTACATAGGCCGTCAATTTATTATTCTTTGCTTCGGCGATCCATTGGTTTACGGTAGCCTCTGATGGAAGCGATGCTGCATCCTTTTCAGGAGCCATAATCAACACATCGCGATTAGCATCAACAAGATATTTTTTTGCTAAAGCATTTACTTCGTCCAGGATAATGCCGGGAGTTACTTCTTTAGCGAAATTATATTCGTATTCAATTCCCGGGCTGGCTTCTTCATCCAAAAACAGCCGAACATATTCCCGTACGTAATTATCTGAAGACGTTTTATCTTTTTCCTTAAACGCAGCTTCCATAGAAGTTAGGTACGATTGCTTTGCCCTATCTAGTTCAGTCTGAGTAAATCCAAATAGTTTTACACGCTCCGTTTCCGATAACGCCGCTTTTAAACCGGCTTCCAGTTCTCCCGGCTTCGCTACAACTTGTGTAGATGCTACATTTAATCCCGCAAGGAAATCGCCAATATTACTTCCACCTTGTAAAAAAGGTGGATTCGCCTGCTTCATTAACTCAGAAAAACGAGCACCTATCATCGAGTTATATAAAGAACGAACGGTAGCATCCCTCATATCTGATGTATTTTTCAACTGCGATTCGGGGTGTTTGATAAAAATCTGTGCTACAGTATAAGGGAACTCTTTGTCTGTAACCGCTATGTATTGATTCTTATTTAAAAGTGGTATTTTATATTCGGTACGTGGACGGGCAGTTTCGGGTTTTTTAAGATTAGAAAACTTGTCTTTAATCATGGCTTCTACCTGTGCAACATTAATATCTCCCACCACAATTAGTGCTTGCAAATCGGGGCGGTACCAGTCTTTGTAGAATTGTCTTAGCGTTTCATGTTTAAATCCGCTCAGAACTTCTTCTGTTCCTATTGGTAAACGGCTCGAGTAACGCGAATTGTTAAATATCATAGGAAGGTACTTGTTTTGCATCCGCTCCCCAGCACCTTTCCCTAAACGCTTTTCTTCTAATACTACGCCCCGCTCTTTTTCGATTTCAGCCGAGTCTAAGCTTGCATCTTGGGCCCAGTCGCGCATAATCTGCATCCCGTTTTTGAATAGCTCCAGGTCGTCTGTAGGGATTGGTAATTGATACACTGTTTCATCAAAGCTTGTGTAAGCATTTAAATCTGCGCCAAACCGGATACCAGATTTTTGGAGATAATTTACCAATTCATTTTTGGGGAAACTCTTCGTTCCATTGAAGCCCATATGTTCCATAAAATGAGCTAGGCCGCGTTGGTCGTCGTTTTCTAAAATAGAACCGACTTTAACAGCCAAATATAATTGAGCTCTGTTTTTTGGCTCCGTATTTCTACGGATATAGTAAGTAAAGCCGTTAGCTAATTTGCCAGTTTTTATTGCTGTATCTAAAGGAAGTTCTTCAACTTTTGACGGGGTTGGTATTGGGATGTTATTACCAGTGCTAACCTGAAGGTAATTACTGCAGCCAAAAGTTAGGCCTACCAAAAATAAAATTAGCGTTCTTTTCATATGATGTTAGAGGGGTTTGTTGCCAAAATGTTTCACAACTTTCAGAGTAGGATTATTTTGTCTGCCTGATAGAATTTTATATTTAATACAAGGTATAAGATTGAGGGGAATTTTGGAAATGCATATGAGATTTTTCGGAAAAAATGATAGAAAGAAAGGGATCTGATAGTTTCTTATTTTTACTTCGGTCAAATTGCAATTGCTGTTTTGATTTAAGAAGTTATGTCTCTACAAAGGAGGCCTGAGCTTTTATTTAGAGCCCACTACACATACCTTTTCCCGAACAATAACATCGAATTCGATTAAGGCCTTTTTTTTAGGATCGATATTGCAATTATTATTACTAAGGTTTAAATACAAAAAGGTAAGCTAGATACGCCCATGCAGCAATTAGGGTATACAGGAACTCCATTGGAAAAGAAGCTTGGAAGAGTACTTAATATAGGTCATCACTTTCTCCAATCCGGAATTTGTCTTGCCTCTAAAGAATTCCCTAAAAGTTCAAAACCATTTTTCGTCATATAGTGCACTTTGGGCTGACACTCCCCCAAAAAGCCCTTATGGTCGTTGGTAAATGTAAGTTTAGGGTTGTATCGCGATCCTGAAGAACTCGCTATAGCCCAGGGCAGGTTTCGCTCGTGCGGATTATTTGGCAAGTTCCACTCTGGTTCTACACTTACCCATCGTAACAATATTCCCAAATCAGAAATGGGGCCCCAGTTTACCCAAGTTACTCCGTTTTGTTTAGTCGCATTTTTAGGTCGATCTTCCGGTCTGGAGTAAGCTATAATGTATCGCCTGTTTTGGTCTAAGATTAGTTCATCATCCATTATAGAGGATATCGCACATCCAAGGGTTTTTCTCAACGGATTATAGTCATATGTAGTGAGGGACCAATATCTTAAATTTGATGTTTTGAAAGTTGTTTCTCCCTCACGGGTATCCGGGAATGTCGGGAGTTTTCCTGTTAAAATAATTACCTTATTCTTTCCGAGATTCATAGACCGGCCTAAGTAAGTAGCATAATTGTTTTCGGTTGCAGATCGTTCATAGTGATAAGGCGCCGGCTGCTTTTCGCCTCTGCCTGTAGCACCAAGCTCCAATTTTCCAATGTAAGCCGTGTCTTCGGGGCTAGTTTTGTTTAAAGCTCGCATTCCGCCTTCCCCAAGACTTCTTAATATGCCAAAAGATTTCCCCCAACCTACTTCAGGTCCGATGGATTTAATAGGCTCTTTCGGAGGGTTTGCCTTGGCTTGTTGTCTCTTATTTGTATTTGCTTCAAAGCCCGTAAAATTCGAATTAATAAAATATTTCTCGCCTGTTGGCAAAACATAATAAGCTTTTGGAATGGGCACACCAGCCATACTTCCCTTCTCCTTGTCGGGAGCATAATATCTGATCCAAACCAAACCCAAGTTCCATTCCCCCTTACCGCCCAGCTTTTTCCAAAGAGGGCCTTGGTTTTGGATAAGTCCACCAACCCGATTGTTTCCAGCCCCGCGGTAAGGGGGTTTGAAGTCCGGATTTAGAGTTACCGGATCGCCAATAGCTAAATCAAATGTTACTTGATATTTTCGGTTTTTAACTTTTCTGTTTGCCCCGGGAAGAAAAGGGTTAAAACTTCCAGGTAAGGGCTTAATATCAGTATCAACCAACGAAACTTCGGTAGGCCCTAGAGCACGATTTACGCAATAGCCTTTGCCATCAAAAGGAGGACTTATCTGGAAACTGAAAAAGCGACAATAAGGAAATTCACCTTCAATAACCAGCTTAGATCCAAAAGGAGCTAAGGAAGTACCTAACGCAAAATAGGTTACATGAGGGTCTGGTACCCCCGCTTTAACCGAATCAAAGTTTATCTCCTCAGAATTTCTTATCAACCATTGCTTTTTTGGGTCAATCTCATCGAAAGTTTGCAAATAAAAGCTATGATTATCTTGAAGATTTATTCCCGGAGGCAAAAGATGGTTGGGTATATTCTTGGAATTGGCCCCTTTTAGCCAGCCGTAAATATATTTCTCTAGTTCGGAAGAAATTGCTGAAGCTTCCCGCTTCAATATCTCGGGATCTTTGTAGGGATATGGAACAGCCTTAGGTAAACATCCCGATAATGCCGTACAAATAAATACAATTGAAAATAAATGAAATGTAAATCGTAGCATACGCTTCTTGAGACTTGCACTTAAATAAAGTTGATCAGGCAGGCCGGACATTAACTAAACTTTAATGAAAATTTTCTGGTTATACATCCACCACAAAATAGCAAGCCAGAAGAAAACAAAACATAATGCCCAGGCTAATGAGGCGTTTAACGGCGAAAAGTTCGGAACAAAAAAAGATTGGAAAAGCCATGTTTTTAAACTTACATCAGCACCGCTTGCATCTACTACTTTAATAAAATTAAAGAGTTTAGCCATTATGGACGACAAAAAGAACACAGTTATGGCGTTAACTCCGTAAACTAAAAATGGCTTTGTAAAACTCTTAACTTGCCGAATGTCTATTATCCAGTAGAGCAAGGCCAACATTATAAGTGCTAATCCACTAGTAAAAAGAACATAGGAACTGGTCCATAACGCTTTATTCATGGGGAAGTAATTATCCCATAAAAAAGCTGATATACAGGAGATAAAACCGGAAATTAGCATAAAGTAAATCTTTTTATTGGCTCTAAGATCTTTTCGTCGAAGCCATAAACCTGTAAGCACTCCAGATATTCCACTAGCGATAGCGGGTAATGTGCTTAATATTCCTTCCGGATCCCAGGTTTTAGAAAGTTTCCATAAATGGGATTCAGTTAATAACGTCCGGTCGAGCCATGCTCCAAGGTTTGTTTCCTTTTCGAGATTGGGCGCAGTACCATCGGGTACCGGAACGAGGGTCATCAGCACCCAATAAACTATTAGAATAAATGCAAATAAAATTATCTGAGTTTTAATCCCAGTTTTATAAAATAGAATGGCACAAACTAAAAAAACAAGGGCTATTCGTTGTAGTACTCCAGGGATTCTAATCGTGCTTAAAGCTTTGAGTGGATCGATAAATATATCGGGTATTAAGGCTAAAATAATTCCTAGCAGAAATAAAATAGCCGAACGTTTAATTATCGAAATGATAATGGCTTTGTCTGGAACTCCATTCTTTTTTTTGGTACCCAGAGAAAAAGCAATTGATACGCCCACGATGAATAAAAAAAATGGAAAGATCAAATCGGTTGGGGTGCAGCCATGCCATTCGGCATGTTTTAGAGGCGCATAAATATTCCCCCAGTCGCCGGGATTGTTAACTAAGATCATTGCAGCAACCGTTAGTCCTCTAAAAACATCTAGTGAAAGTAATCTGGTGTTTGGTGCAGTGATGTTCTCGTTCATAGATCTCAGTCGAAATGTAAGATATTCACATTAATTGAGACTACAAAGCTTACCACTATAGCCGTTTGAAATTTAAAAAATTGCTTGTATCTGTGTTGCAGTGGTTATATTAACTTGGCAACACGTGAGGGATTGAAGTGAAAAGCCCGCAGCCCCCCGATTCTTCATCGGGGCGAGGACTTGTAACGTAAAGCCCGGCCGCCTTTTGGCGGACACGCCCAAAACTTTAAATCATGATTTATTCAATTGTAAGTCCTAAAGCAACCGGAATTTCTTTTGCATTTAGGAACTTACAATTTTGATCTCGCAGCATCAAAATAATCTATAACCCAAACTTAAATGCCATAAGTTCTGCCTTTGATCGTACTGACCGCTCTTGCTGATATTCGAAATGCCTTTTTCGTATCGAACGTCGAAAGAAAGGTTGCCCAAATCAATACCCGCTCCGCTTTGCAGTCCGAGGGTTTGGTTTTTATAATCTTTAAAATTTGTGGCTTCGGAATAATTCTCCTTTGCATCTTTATTTAAAACGAAGGATATTATTGGGCCAGTCATAACCCGAAAGTTCAGTTTGTCGAACCCAAACTTTTTCCCAAGCAATACAGGGATATCGAGTGTGGTAAAATTTACGCTTGCATCGCCATTATAAGAAGTTCCATTCTGGTTGAAGGAACCAAACTTGCCGCCCTTGCTTCCAATATATGCTTCGGGTTGGAGATAAACGCCTGCGCCGCCAATGCGGGCCCATAAACCGGCTTGATAACCTAACCGGTTACTTTCGCTGTCTACGTCGCCTTTAAGGGTTGCAAGATTTACGCCTGTTTTGAGTCCCATATGCAAACGGGGCAATTGCGCGAAGGTTGTTACTGCTCCCAGTAGTAATAACCCTGATAGAATGATTTTTTTCATTGTTACTCTAATTAGTGTGTGTCAATAATTAACGTTTGGCCTTTAATTTACCGTATATCCGGTTTAAAGTAGACGTATATATTTATACTTTTGTAACACCAAAATATTATGGAAGAACTAAGTATCAGTAAAGAAAATTGGGATAAACTTAAACTGAAGGTAAATCGTAAATATCGCGAGCTGAATGAAGAGGATCTGGCTTATGAGCCAGGCGAAGAGGAAGCATTAATTGAAAGATTAATGATTCGCTTAAAGCGGAACAGAGAATACGTGGTTTTTACTTTGAAAAAAGGACTTGTTAATATTGATAATAATACGTTGTAAAGGTCTCACCCAGCTTATTAGAGCATAGGAGTCTCTAAAAAATTTGATTTCATGATGAATCCGTTCCGATCAGAGGAGTAAGCTATTCAGTTTCTTGGATACTCCAGCGTTTGCTTGTCGAATTGATTGAAAACTTAAGTACAAGCAAGAAACATTCTACCAAACTTCGCCAACATCTTATAATAATCAGTACTTTAGTTATTGTATCTTTTTTTAAAAGATTGCGTTATATTACTTGTTACTGAACTGCCCATGCCTAAAATTAAACCGGTAAAACTTTTACTTCCATTACTAATCTTTACCGGAATACTGTCATACTCATTTCGGGAGGATTTATTCCAGGCCTCAAAAAATCTCGACATCTTTTCTGCTCTGTACAAAGAGCTTAACATTAGTTACGTTGATGAAGTAAATTCGTCTCAATTAATGGAAACAGGCATTGACGCCATGTTGAACAGCCTCGACCCTTATACTGAATTTGTTCCTGAATCTGAAATTGAAGATTATAGAATGAAATACGTAAGTACGCAATACGGTGGTATTGGTACGATGACATTTTCCAGAGAAGGCAAGATTATTATTTCTGAAACCCTTGAAGGATTTCCAGCCCAAAAAGCTGATATAAGAGCAGGTGACGAACTGGTTGAAATTAACGGTATCGTTATAAAAGGGAAGAATTACGAGCAGGTGAGCCAGTTACTTAAGGGGCCCAAAAGCACTGGTTTAAAATTGCTTATTAAGCGTTACGGTGCTACAATAGAAAAAAATATAAATCGCGAGGAGATCACCCAGCCAAATGTTAGTTATTCGGCCATAATGAATAATAATATTGGTTATATTAAACTTGATAAGTTTTTAGCAAACTCAGCCAAGGAAGTACAGGATGCATTAGTGGGGCTTCAGAAAAATAATCTGTCGGGTATTATCCTCGATTTACGGTCTAATGGAGGTGGGATTTTACAGGAAGCGGTAAAAATTGTCAATTTGTTTGTGATGCCCAATGTGGTAATTGTAACTCAAAAAGGTAAAAACCGTGATAAGTCTATTCCTTATAAAACTTACAATCAGCCATTAGCTCCGGATATCCCATTGGTTGTTTTAATTAATAACCGTGCGGCCTCTGCGTCCGAAATTGTTGCAGGTTCCTTACAAGATCTCGATCGCGCAGTTGTTATCGGTCAAAGAAGTTATGGCAAAGGCCTCGTTCAGCAAACCTTCGATATGCCATACAATAGTCTAGTTAAAGTTACCGTAGCCAAGTATTACACCCCTTCCGGGAGATGCATACAAGCACTGGACTATGCGAACAGAGCTACTGATGGAACAGTAGAAAAAGTTGCCGATAGTTTGATTACTGAATATAAAACTAAAGGAAATCGGTCTGTTTATGATGGTAGTGGGGTATATCCTGATATTGCTGTTGCGGCATTTAAGCCAAGTCCAATAAGCCAGACGTTACTAAGCAAGTATTTTATATTTGATTACGCCACGCTGTACCGAAAACAAAAGCCTTCTATTCCTGATCCGAAAAGCTTTAAGTTGACTGATGCGGAATACAATGAATTCGTAAGTTACTTGTCAGATAAAGATTATAATTACAGTACTCATACAGAGCGGATTTTAAATGATCTTAAAGCTGAGGCCGAAAAAGAACAAAAGCTCACTGAGATAAAACCTGAATTTGAAGCCCTAAAGTCCAAAGTTTTTTTCAGCAAAAAGAATGATTTAACACAGTTTAAAGGCGAAATTAGCCGTTTGCTGGAGAACGAAATTGTAACGCGATATTACTTTCACAAAGGCCGGCTAGAGAGTGGGTTTAAGTATGACGAGGATTTGAAATCTGCTTTAAAAGTTTTAAGTGATAAGTCATCTTTAGTAGGAATTCTCCGGGGAGAAGGTACCTATAAATCAATTGGTAAGCCTCATAAAAGCTTGTCTGCAAACTCAGTAAAATAGATATGAGTTTCAGCTGATAAATTATCATAACTTTTTTTGTTCTCAAATCGTAAGAATAGATAAGTTATTATGGATAAGAAAAAAAAATCTAAAATCAAGTTCTTCGGAATTGTAGCTCTCTTCGCTCTTGTAGTTTCTGTTGTAGAATGGATTAAAACTCTGGAAGCCTCACAAACCTATTCTCAGGTATTTGAACAAAACAATGATTCAGGCGCTTTAATCGTTTTACCAATTTTTTCTATGGCTATTGTTTTACTTCTTGCCATTCCCAGAAAAAATTTTTAGCCATCTTATTATTTCTTGTAAGGCCATCAGACTATTTTCTGTTATAAACAAATGCTGATACATATCAGAACCCATTGTAATAACAATCGCTTATTTCAGGTAAAATTCATCCCTGCACTTCACATCTACTTTTCTTTACTTTATTTAGGCGATATATAATTTACTTAATGTAAACATTTTGCCTGGACTTCCGTATAAAGCCTCAAAAAAACAGTTTCGGGTTTTAAATGTTAGCTTTAAACTGTTATGATTGTAAATTAACTCTTAATTAGGAATAAATGATTAAACTTTACAAAGTACACTGCTTCAGGATATTTATCGCTCTTGCTGTTGGCATTGTTATTACAAATAAAACAGCTGCTCAGACCTACACAGCTCCACAAGATACGGTTAGAATTAAACGGGCAGCTGATGAGTCTCTTACAACTTATACCCAGGTTAGCAAAGATGTAAATCCAGATTCACGAATGGTTGGAGCAGCAGTAAAAGCTGCCGAGAAACTTAAGGATACTACAAAGTATGATGTGACAACAGGAATATCTATTGATACACTTTTTGAAAAAAATGACCTTGAATATTTCGCATCCAAAGGAATTAAAAGCGTTGTGGCACTATTCGAACAGGTTAATAAATATCTTCCTAAAGATCATGGTATAACCTTCCGGACGGAAAATAGACAGGCTGTTAAAATTGCAGAAAACCCCTTGGTACTGAAAAACCTTCGGGCCATAATCGCAGAAAACCCTGCAACCATTCGCGATCCGCAACAATGGAGGGAAAACGTTTATCACGCTTACATGGCACGGGATTATGGTACCAAACTTCATAATACTATTACCATTACTTCAGCTACACGCGAAATTCGTGAAACTCCCCGCCTTGAAATTATAGATTTCGATGGAAGCCCTATCACACTTGGCCAAATACTGGCCAAACAACAAGCTGCAAATCCGAATAAATACTTAGCCGAGAAGGCTGCGGTTGCAGAGTTTAGAGCGCGTACTTTTCCAAGTGTAAAAATTTCAAAAGAACATGCAAACGAGAATTACAAACGTGCCCTTTTTGAACTGATTCGTTTACAAGAAGGTGACCTAAATCGGCACCCTGAAACAAGAAAAGTTATAGATGCGTTGATAAACGACCTTAGAAAAGGGAATGGAAGTAACGTAATTAACTCTTTAAAGAACAACCCGTTCTTTGATTCCAATGTGCCTGGCAATCTTGGCCCTGTATTATTAACGGAAGACAAATTGCTAAGTGCAGAACAGGTACGTACCAATGCTGAAGCGAAAGCCATGGAGTTGATGATGCTTACAGCTTTACATTACGGCGAACGAGATGCAGTAAAACTCTTCAAACAATTAATTAACGGAAGAGGCTATGTTTCCGCCAGGCAAACGGGAGACTTTACTCCGAAACGCTTGGGCGAACTGACTGATCATGGAACTGAAAAGCTGAAATCTTTAGGCTACGGAGCTGATAAAACCTGGAATATGACAAGTTCAGATTTGGTATTAATGGCAGTTGCTGCGCCTGAAGCTCCGGTAGAAGTATTTGCCAATGCTTTTATTTCCATGCAGCAAGTTGGTGCTTGTATTGTAAATAATTATTCTACAATAACGACGGAAGAAACAAGAAATACAGTAATATTCAGCCCACGAATTAAATTTGGGACAAGACATAGTGAATACCGCGCATCTTTCGATCCGGTTGAGTACGTTCCGGAATTTGTTGATGGTGTTAAAGTAAATCAGAAAGGAGCCGGCACCTCGCATAATGGTCTTGAATTACGACTAGAATCCGACATATATTTTACTAGGCCGGAAAAAATTATTGAGAGCGGTGTTAAACCGACAATATTTCCTCAGTTTGGAGTTATTTTAGGTGCAGGTCAACGGAAAGTTGGATATGATAATAATACAACTGAAGGGCGGTTTGGACCCGTACCTCAGTATAAAGATGCCTATGTAAACTGGGGTGCCCATGGCGGAATAAATATCGGTCCCTTTTTGCTTTCCACTGATGCTAATTACTTTACTTCACAGTCTAGTGACGAAGATCCTTATAAAAGATTTTTTGATTTATCGCAAGGGATGACTTATTACAGATATTCATTGCTTACGCATTTAATAAATTTTGGCGCAGGCAAAAAAGAGCAAGGCCGGGGTTCTAATATTTTGGTGGATTTTGAATTTGCAGGAGAAACCAATAATACAGGGTTTCATAATCGTACAATAACCCCAAGTGGCACCTCGCAAATCAACAACTATGAATGGAGACGGGATTACGAAAGAGCTCGACCCGGTGGTGTTTTTAACAAAGCAATTGCACAAGAAATGATTCTAAATGGCGATGTGAAGGCCACTTATGCGGCGAGTAATTTCGCAGCACTGCATTTTGGAATTCAAAAACACAGCCTACAAATTAGAGGTACTCTTGGACTATATAATATCTATACCGTGTATAAAGATGATCTACTGAACGGAAAACTGTTTAGCAATACTCTAAAAGGTAATCCGTTTGGCGCCATTGGTTTAACCTATACATTTGGTTCAAAAAGCTCTGTATCAAAGCGAAGCAAAAAAGAGACTTATCAAACTACCGCAACTGGGGAAGGACCGCGTAAAGTTGAAGAATCTTCTAGTGAACAGGTTTCTTATTCTGGGCCGAGAGATCATGCTATCTTCTTAAATAAGAAGTCTAAGGCTAAGCCAGTAATGGTAGATGTGAAGCCTTAGTTAAAACACTTAAATGAGAAATCCCCAAGTATGGTTGTACCAGCTGGGGATTTTTTATGTTATAATGCTATTAAATTGATCACTTATTATAGAGCATATAATCTTTTCTGCAATATTGGAGTATCAAAGCTGAACTCCTATGTATTACTCAGATAAAAATCCCTCTTACCGGTATCCTGAAGCCTGTAAATGAAATAATTCAGCATAACGTCCATCTTTATTTAATAATTCTTCATGGCTTCCAATTTCAAGAATCTGGCCTTTATCTAAAACCATAATCCGGTCAGCCATTCTCACGGTAGAAAAACGGTGAGAAATTAAAACCGCTGTTTTATTCAGTGTAACTTCGGCGAAACGCTGAAATACCTCATACTCCGATCTCGCATCTAAAGCTGCCGTCGGTTCATCTAGAATCATAATCTGAGCATCGCGCATATAAGCTCGTGCAAGTGCTACTTTTTGCCATTCTCCTCCAGACAGTTCCACTCCATTATTAAAGTGTTTACCTAAAATTTGATTATATTGATTAGGCAGCTTTTGGATCACAGCGTCCGCAAGGCTTTTTTTCGCAGCACTTACAATAAGAGGGTTATTACCTATCTCACTAATATTACCAACAGCGATATTTTCTGACATCGTCATTTGATAGCGGAGGAAGTCCTGGAAAATAATACCCATCTCCTTCCGTAACTCTGTCAAATCATACTCTTGCAAGTTGTGACCATCAAGCAAAATACGACCTTCAGTAGGATCATAAAGGCGAACGAGAAGTTTCACTAAGGTTGTCTTTCCAGCTCCATTTTCGCCAACCAAGGCGAGCTTTTCGCCTGGACGAAGTGTAAAACTTAAATGCCGATTAGCCCAACGGCTCGAATTGGTATATCTAAAGCCAACGTCTTCAAAGGTGAAACCTGTTTTCATCGGCTTGGGGAAAGGTCTTGGATTTAATGATGCTTTTATCTTAGGCATAATTTCGAAAAAATCGAAAAAATCTTTCAGGAAAAGTGCCCCCTGTGCTACGGTACTAAAGCGTCTGGCAACATTTTGCACCAACATACCCATTTGACGAATGGTTCCCAACATGTAGGTGAGCCCTCCCAAAGTTAAGGCTCCACTTATTACCTGCTGAATGATGTAAACAAAGGCAGCATAAAAACCAACCGTGCCGGGAACGGAAAGTAAGGAGCTCATGATGAACCTGTTTATTCCTAATTTCCGTCTTTCTGTATGAAATTTAGTGGCAATATTAGAATAACGATTAATGAAGAATTCCGATAAATTAAACAACCTTACTTCTTTGGCAGTTTGGTCGCTACTACCCAGGAAGCTTAAATATTCAAGCTCGCGCCGACCCTGTGTCTGACTGCGAATAAGGGCATAATTTTTTGCATTGAAAAAAGCTTCACCCCAAAAGGATGGAATTATTGAAACTAAGAGTAAAAAGATAATCCAGGGATTAAAGATTATCAGACTGGTAGCCATACCAAAAATGGTGACCATATCTTGTAATTGAGAAAGTACCTGCGAGAGCAATATTGTACGTCCTTCGGTTTGTTGTCGTGCCCTCTCGAGCTTATCGTAAAATACAGAATCCTCGAATATGTCCAGATCAAGTGTTGCTGCGTGAGACATAAGCATGAGATTACTACGGTTAGTTAACCTATCTCCTAGTAGATCATCAACCAGCAAAATACATTTATTGAAAACGGAAATTGCCAACATTAACAGAAACTCTGCCGCCACCAGTTTCCATAAATGATCTGTATTTGTACCTTTTTGATGGGTTATTAATACAACTTGATCTATAATCTGCTTGCCCACATAGAGTACTATAATTGGTAATACTGATTGAAATATTCGGATTGTTATCGTCACAAAAGTCAGTAAAGGGCTTGTTTTCCATACCAGCTTAAAAAATTGGGGCAGATTTTCATAGGCTCGCAACCGATCGCTTATAGTTAACCGTTCAGTTTTTTTCAACGGGTGTTTTTGTTCTGAAGTAAATATTCGCTTTAAAATTTTTTTTAACATACGTTTAATGTACAACCAATGCGATTGAAATATTTGTATTACAAAATACTACCCTGATTCATTTACAGCTCTATTTATGTGGTCCTGCAAAATTTTGGAGAATTCGGTTGCATATAATGGATCAAAAATGGTGGAATGTTCGCCTTCGACCTCATAAAAGGTGGCGGACTTAGCATATTTGTTCCATGCGTGTTTAATAGCGGGACTATAGTTTATCTCTTTATAAACCACTTTATTAACCCTATCCATAAAATAATAATGTTGCTTTGCATAAAATACCAACAAATCTCCATTATAGGGTTTCATCTCATAATTCTGAGATGCTTCCTGAAAAGCATGAGCTAATTTGTCAAAAATGCTAAGATCTTCCTCTTCCGGCGCTAATTGAGTGGTGCGCATGACTAATTTCAGTTTTTTTACCTTATATAAGATGGCTTGCCTAGGATGCTTTCTTAATAAAAATAACTCAAAATTAAGCTTTAGTAACGCACTAGAAACAACTCGCTTGATGATGAGTGGTATGTGAAATAAGTTTCTAAAATTACCAGGATCTCGTTTTTTTCTTTGGATGGTCTGAGTATCGAACAATGCAAGTAAAACAACTTTCTTACCCATCTGCTCTAACTGCTTGGTCATTTCAAAAGCGATTGTCCCACCCAGACAATGTCCAGAAAGTGCGTATGGGCCTTCGGGATTTTGCTGAAGGATTTCCTCGTTGTATTTCGCAGCTATGCCTTCGATTGTATTAGGAAAATCTTGGAGATCTTCTGCAGTTGTAGGTTGTTGTATCCCATACACCGGCTGATTTCTGTCAAGCATGTCTGCGAAGTTCTTGAATTTAAAAACTGTGCCACCTCCACCGCTCACTATATAAAGCGGAATTTTGTTACTCCCGTCCTTAATTTGAATTAGAGATTTTAAATTAGCCTGCTTATTCGAGCCATCACTTTGCTTTGCTAATTGTTGAGCTAGCAATGCTATAGTGGGGCAATCAAATACATCCCTGATAACTATCTCAAAATTTAATTCCTTTCTTATAGAGGAAACAAGGCGTATCGCCAGAATAGAGTGCCCTCCAAGTTGAAAAAAATCATCATCAATCCCCACTCTTTCCACTTCAAGTATTTCTTGCCAGATCTTCGCGAGTGACATTTCCAGTTCAGTTGTTGGAGCTTTGAAACCTCCACTTGCCGGATTCGATATCTCGGGCAGTGGAAGTGCCTGAATGTCTGTCTTCCCGTTAATTGTTAGGGGTATAGCATCCACTTCTATCAAGACCGAGGGTATCATGTACTCGGGTAACCTCAATGACATGTGAGCCTGCACCCCCTCTTTGCTATATCCATCCTCAAGGATAATATATGCCACCAGGCGTTTTACACCACTATGGTCTACTCTTCCAAGTACTACCGCCTGCCGGGCCATACCACTCTCGTAAATTACGCTTTCAATTTCCCCTGGCTCTATACGATAGCCGCGAATTTTTAGCTGCTCGTCGATACGTCCTATATATTCAACTGTTCCATCTGGCAGCCAGCGTCCAAGGTCTCCCGTGCGATATAATCTTGAAATCTTGTTACTGTTAAAAGGATTTGAAATAAATTTTTCAGCAGTTAGGTCTGGCTTATTTAAATATCCGCGTGAAAGTCCTGCACCACCTAGATATATTTCTCCGCCTACTCCAATGGGTACCAACTTTTGAGCCTTATCAAGCACATAAACCGAACGGTTTGATAAAGGGCGACCAACAGGAATTGGTGCATCCGGTTTTAAACTATTTATATGATGGGTTAAGGAAAATGTGGTATTTTCTGTGGGACCATAACCATTAATCAGTTCTATTTCTGGATGTGTTTCAAGAAACTTGGCCACATGTGATTCGGATAATTTTTCGCCTCCTACTATTATGGTCTTTAAACCTTCAAATACGCTGATATCCGTATCAATTAATTGATTAAACCAGCTTGAGGTAAACCACATTATAGTAACCTCATGAATCTTAATAGCTTTTTGAAGATAGCTGATGTCTAAAAGATCAGATTCCTTGCACATGATCAAACGACCACCGTTAAGTAACATGCTCCAGTATTCAAAAGTTGTAGCATCAAAACTAGGAGATCCGGTTACTAGCAACCGGTCGTTACTGCTTAATTCAACATAGTTAATTTCTTTTACGAGGCTTACCACATTATTATGTTGTACCTCAACCCCCTTAGGTTTACCGGTGGAACCTGAAGTATAAATTATATACGCGAGCTGACTCGATGCAATGGAAATGTTTGGATTGGTGCCGGGCTGTGACGTGATCTCAAAATCATTAATTCCGTCAACTTCAACTATTGAGATATTAGCTATTGAAACTAGTTTGAATGCATTCAAATGACTAACTAAAACAAGATTAGCCCTTGTATCATCAATCATATATTGGATGCGCTCTATTGGATAATTTATATCTATCGGAACATACGCGGCACCAGCTTTTAATATTCCTAATATACTGACAATTAAATCAATGCCTCTTTCCATACAAACTGGAATGAGCTGCTCGGACTGCACCCCCCTGCTAACAAGGTAATGTGCCAAATAGTTACTTCGCTCGTTTAGTACCTCGTAGCTAATTTCTACATCGTTAAAAACAAGGGCAATTTCAGAAGGCGTGCTTTCTGCTTGTGACTGGAATAAGGCAACAATACTTTCCCATTCTTTATCAATCTCACCTGATTGAAGGCTTAATTTTTCTAATTCTAATATTTCGGGTTTGCTAAGAATATCAAGCATACCCACCGTCGATTTCGGGTTTGAAACTATAGACCGTAATAAGGTTTCATAATGCTTGAGCATTAAGTTCATAGTTGCCGGCTTAAATAAATCGGTGCTATAAGTTATAGAGGCTTGTAGTCCCTGCCCGGTTTCGGTGATGTATAAGGTTAAATCAAATAAGGCTCTGGTCTGCTGAAAGCTATGTGAGGTTAAATGAATATTTTCAAGACTAAATTTAGGAACCTCTGGTGTGTTTTGCAGAACAAACATAATTTGAAAAAGGGGGCTTATTGCAGAACTACGTTCTTTAACAACGGCTTCAACTACCTTTTCAAAAGGAATATCCTGATACTCGTAAGCTTCTAAGGTGGTATCCCAAATGCTTTGTAACTGTTCTATAAACGTATTATTGACGCTCACAGAACTACGAAGAGCTAATGTATTAACAAAATTCCCAATCAAGCTTTCAACCTCATGCTGTGTGCGACCTGATATTGGTGTACCAATACAAATATCTTCTTGTCCGGTATATTTAAAGAGTAACACTTTGAAAGCTGTCAAAAGTGTAATAAACAATGTTGCTCCCTGAGCATTACCCAACTCCTTAAGCTGGTTGGAAAGCTCTTCGTCTATATTGAGATTTGCAACGGCGCCATCCGTGCTTTTGACTGTTGGACGCAAAAAATCTGTAGTGAGCTGTAATGGCGGGGTCGCTTGGAGCTTTTGCTTCCAATAGTTCACTTTGGTTTCCCAAAGGTCTCCCTGAAGGTTTTTTCGCTGCCAAATCGCATAATCAGCATACTGTATCGGCAAAGTATCAACGTTAGATTCTATTTCCTTTACGTATGCACTATAAAATTCAATTACCTCTTTTACTAGTATCGAAGTTGACCACCCATCCGACGCGATGTGATGCATAATAGCCACCAGTATAAACTCATCATGATCAAGCTTAATAAGCTCGGCGCGAAGCATGTGATCTTCCGCTAGGTTGAAAGGAGTACTGATAAGTTTACTTATACTGTTATTCAATACATCAATGTTGCCTTTAAAGGCCGGCGCGTCTGATACGTTTAACTGCCATTGATTTTTCTTCAATACAAGTTGATGGGCCTGGCCTTCAACTTCACGTATTACCGTACGGAGTACTTCATGCCGATTAACGATACTTTGCAAAGTTTGTGTTAAAGCTTTCTGATCCAGTTCCCCTTTTAAATTTAAAACGGCGTAGATATGGTATTGAGAACTTCCTTCCAATTGGTCAATAAACCATAAGCGTTCTTGAGCAAAGGATAATGGAACCTTTTCAGGACGTTCTTCAATCTCAATAACCGGTAAGTTGAGTGTGGGATGTTTTGACCGTGAATACGCTGAAAGCGCTGCGATAGTTGGATATTGAAATAAATCTCGTATGGCCAGGTCAAGATCTAATTGTTTTCGAATAGCCGCGATTAGTCTCATGGCCAGCAACGAATGCCCACCAAGTTTAAAAAAATTGTCGTTAACACTGGGTTGGTCAACGCCTAGTAAATTCTGCCAAATGGAGGCAAGTTGCTCTTCAGTTTCATTTCGTGGAGCCACGTATATTTTGCCTAAATTCTCATTTAAACCAGGGTCAGGCAGGGCCTTTTTGTCTATTTTTCCATTAGAAGTAAGTGGAAAACTATCTAATTCCACCCAATAAGGGGGCACCATAAAAGCAGGCAACTTGCTCTCGAGCTGTGTTTTCAAGAGTTGTTGGTCATACCCCTCCTGAGGGAGTACATACGCTGCCAAGTGCTTATTTTTATGTGCATCCTCTTTTACGGCAACAACAGCTTGTTTAACAAGGCCGCTTTCATGGATTACACTCTCTATTTCTCCTAGCTCTATACGGTAGCCGTGTATCTTTACCTGGTCATCTATACGGCCCAGATATTCGAGAATCCCATCTCTCAGTTGGCGAACAAGGTCGCCGGTGCGGTAAACCCTCTCATCTTGTTTTTCAACAACAGGATTTGTAATAAAACGCTCAGCCGTTAATTCAGCTTTGTTTAGGTAACCTCTTGCTACCTGCACACCCCCAATATATAACTCACCAGGTATCCCTTGGGGACATAATGCGCCGTACTGGTCAAGTATATACAAGGTTACATTTGAAATCGCCTTCCCTATTGGGGTTACACTGAATTCGTTGTGTTCGCCCTTATCATGATATTCTACGGCCGTTACCGTTGTTTCTGTTGGGCCATATTCATTATAAAAATCAACCTTATCTTTCCACTTGGCAGATAACTCTTTGCGGCATACATCTCCACCTGCAATCACCCTTTTTAAGTCGGGGTAGCTGTCGGATTGTATATTTTCGAGAAAAAAAGGTGTAGCGTGCAAATGTGTTACTTTCTGAGCCCGCAAATAATTCTCAAATCCGACTGTATCGTATTGTAATTCTGCCGGTAACAGCACCAATGAGGCTCCATTTAACAGAGCCAAAAATATCTGCTCAACCGACGCGTCGAAGCTGTAATTCGAAAATTGTAATATTTTTTCTTCACTATCGATCTTGAAAAAAACACTCTGAGTATGAATTAGGTTTACAACCGATCGGTGTTCTATCAGTACTCCTTTAGGTAGCCCGGTAGAACCTGAAGTATAGATAACATATGCAAGTTGTTGAGGGGAGATTTTATTTTCCAGATTGAACACCGACTCTGTAGTTCTATCAAAAGACTCCTTGCTATCAGCCTCGATAATTGAAACTCCATCTAAGGAGTTCAACTTACTTTTACTGGCAGAACTGCTTACTATGATTGTTGCTGCGGTATCTTCCAGTATAAACTTTATTCGCTCAAGCGGATATTCCGGATCAATTGGTACATAGGCCCCTCCCGACTTTAAGATTCCAAGTATGGATACAATCATCCAGGTACTGCGCTCAATTAAGATTGGTATCAATTGCTCTTTTTGCACTCCGGAGAGTTGCAACTGATGTGAAAGCCGGTTGCTCCTTTCGTTCAATTCGCGATAGGTGAGCTGCTCCTGGTCTATTACCAAGGCAATAGCGTCGGGCGTTTTAGTTACTTGTTCCTCAAAGAGGGTAATTAAGCTTTCGTGTTCAGGGTAAGGGGTTGGATTGGCATTTAAGTTTAAAAGGGAGACCTTTTCGCCTTCACTTAACATCGCCAGTGAACCTACTTTCTGTTCAGGATATTTAACCACTGAAACAACCAAATTCATGTAATGCGATACCATTCGTTCGATCGTATCTGGAGCGTATAAATCCGTATCGTATTGCAAGCTGCCCTGAAGGCCACTTTTTGTTTCTAAAAGCGAAAGTGTAATATCAAACTTAGTAGTTTTTGTTTCAATAAACTGTGAGGCAAGCGTTACATCGCCTAGTTTAAGTTCCGGAATATCAGGTGTGTTTTGTAAGACAAACATCACCTGGAAAAGTGGATTTCTGTCCGGATCGCGATCGTTTACTAATACTTCAACCAATTTTTCAAAAGGGACGTCCTGGTGTTGGTAGGCTTGTAACGTAGAAGCCTTAACCTCTTGCAGCAATTCTGTAAAAGGGCTGTCGCCGTTTACCTCGGTACGCAGTACAAGGGTATTAATGAAAAATCCGATTAATCCTTCTAATTCCTGTTGCTGCCTTCCGGCAATGGGGCTACCAACAGAAATATCACTTTGTCCGCTGTACCGATACAATAAAACTTTGAACACAGAAATCAAAGTCATATATAGGGTAGTACCCTGTTTTACGCTTAAATCTTGTAACTGATCTGAAACGGTTTTATCGAGGCGAAATGTCGAAACCGCACCCCGGGCGTTCTGAGTAGCCGGACGAGGATAATCCTGCGGCAATTGTAATGGAGCTATGCCTTGTAGCTTATCTCTCCAATAGGCTATCTTTTTTTCTAAGACCTCACCCTTAAGGTAATTTCTCTGCCAGATGGAATAATCTGCATATTGAACCGGAAGTAACGGCAGAACGGGAGCAGATCCCTCATCAAATGATTTGTATAGAGAAACTAACTCTTGAATAAATATAGACTGTGACCAACCATCAGAAGCAATATGATGGAGTACTACCACCATCACAAATTCATCTTCATTAAGGCAAATGAGATTTGCCCTAATCATTAAATCATTACGCAAGTCAAATGGTTGTTCAATTTGCTCTTGTATATATTGTTGTAGATCGGCCTCCGTTTTAAATGATGCTCCATTGGTAATAGAAATCACTTCAGCGTCAGCTTCTTTAATAACCTGCCAGGCTTCACCGTCTTCTTCCAGTATGACGGTTCTTAGGACTTCATGCCGTTTTACAATCTCGTTGAAAGCAGAGCGGAATGCCGGGATATTTAGTTTACCTTTTAACTGCAAAACAGCAGGCATGTGATATTGTAAACTCCCCACCATCTGATGAATAAACCACAAACGTTCCTGGCTGAAGGATAAAGGAATTTTAGTTTCCGCCTGCCGGTCAAACGGTTTTAGTTCGTTTTCGAACTTTTCCCCTTTTAATGCCTGCCACTTGTCACTTGTTAAAAAATCAATAAGAAGTTCTTTATTGTCTTTTATTTGCTGAAGCAGCTCGGGGTCAATAGTCTTTCCTTTTGTAATTTTTAGCTGCAGATTTCCGTTTTGAACGGCAATGTTAATTCCGCTAAGTTTTGCTGAATGAAGAAGAGCAAAAGCATCCGTAATCATCCTTCTACCTATATAATAATTTCATCAAACGACGCCGGATCTTCATCATTCATCATTTCCAGGTAATTCCCTAATTTATCAATAGTTGGAAACTGAAATATTGATTGTATTGGTATCGTAAGAGAAAGTTTGTTTTTGATTTGGGAAACCACTTTCATAGCCATAAGTGAATGACCGCCAAGATCAAAAAAATTATCGGAAATACCTACACGCTCAATGTGCAATAATTCTTGCCAGATATCTGCCAGCTTTTGTTCCAGCTCGTTTCTAGGTGCCTCATAAGTGGAATTGTTTGAAGCCGTACGCTCTTCTAACTGGTTTAGAAATTTACGATCAAGTTTCCCATTCGAGGTTATTGGAAGCTGGGATAAAGTAACCAGTTCTGAAGGAACCATATACTCTGGCAATCGCTGATGCAACGAGAGCTTTATTTCCTTCTGCAATTCGGTACTAATGTCTGTAAACAATGGAATGCTTACTAGACTTGCTGTACTATTAACAGTATATGGATTCGAAACGACCTGATGTGAAGGATTACGTTCTATAAGAACATTAACTTTAAGGGGATCTTCGTTTACCAAAAATTGGTAATGATAACCCATGCTACGAGCACTACTGAGTAAGTTGTTGAGCTTAACTGTTTCCTGATCCTCAGTGTCCTGTGCTTGTGCGAGATCGCTAACTGTCGCGTCTAGCTGCCCTGTGATTATTTTTAATTGGCGTTCTTTCCACAAACGCGGATTGGGAACGTCTTTTAACGCTATCATTGGTATATCATCTATAAGCGATGACAGCATACCGGCTAGGCTGTCAACACCCGTCCAACTTTGCCATTGTGGCTCTAAAAGTGCCTTCTGTTGTCTTACATGGATAACTACTGAATAACGGTACAAGGTCATCTCATTAAGATAAGAACCTTGTTTCCACATTATTTCCACATGTTTTATTTCGGGAAAGCGGTGTTTCAGGTTATAAAAATAATCTGGTGACACACATAGCTCTTCTTCACGTAGTACATCTTGTGCCACGGCCCACTTAAATTCCTGGATGCTAACAGCACCAGACATCTTTTGGATGTTTAAACGACTTTTAAATAGTTCAAGCAAACGCTTATCGCGAACATCACCAATTATGATGCGGCCTTCGCCTTTTAGCAAGGTTATGCTTTTTTCGAGTACTTCATCAAGATAACTTTCACCTGGAAAATATTGAATTATTGAATTAAGCACTACAGTATCTGATTTCCCTGTATCGCCAAGTGTTAACACTTCATGAGCCGGAATTGTGTATAATTCTGTTGGCCCGTAATCTCTAAGTTTTTTATCAATTCTGTGAACGATCTGGTTTACAGATGAGCTGGAAAGATCTGTACCAATGTACTTTTTAACCTTGCCGGCTAGCTGGTAATAAATCAAACCTGTTCCGCAGCCTATCTCAAACACCTGCCCGGGATCTTCTGTAAAAATAACCTTAACAATATCATCAAGCCATTCGCGCATTTCTTCCTCAGGAATAGCGTTGCCGGTAAAGCTATTATTCCAGCTTATGATATTAAATTCTTCATCTATACTATCGTCTTGCTCGGTTTGTTCGTACTCTCTGTTGTAAAGCTCTTTCCAACCCTCTACCCTTGAATGGTAAAGTTCATTCTCTTTAGATTTTACCATTAAGGAATTAAGCACGATATAACCAACCAGGCGTTTAAGGCCGGTAGTATCTTCTTTGGCCAACATAACCGATTGGTCAACCATTGGCAATTCAGCCAAAGCATTTTCAATTTCACCAAGTTCTATACGATACCCGCGTACTTTAACCTGGTGATCTTTTCTCCCTATATATTCTACATTACCATCATGCAACCATCGACCGATATCGCCGGTTTTATACATTCTTGCGCCCTTATCTTCACTAAAAGGATCCGGGATAAATTTTTCTGCTGTTAGATCTTGGCGGTTTAAATAACCACGCCCAACTTGTACCCCCCCAAGATGAATTTCACCCAAACAACCCGCCGGAACCGGATTAAGTTCTCCATCCAGTATGTAGATAGCGGTGTTGGCTACCGGGCCGCCAATTGGTACAACACCTATCGGGTCACTATTCTCAGGCAATTTCCAACAGGTTACATCGATTGCTGCTTCGGTAGGACCATATAAATTATATAATTCAGCCTCAGGCAATTTTTCGCGGAAAAGCATCGCCTGCCATGGCTGCAAAGCTTCGCCGCTGCATAAGACCTTTCGCAAACTCTTACAGTCCCCGGCCTGCATATCCGGAAGGAAAACCCCCAGCATAGAAGGCACGAAATGCAGGAGGGTAATATTTTGACTATCTATTATAAATTTAAGGTATTGATTATCCTTATGGCCGTCTGGTTTGGCAAAAACCAGTTTAGAACCAGCAATTAACGGCCACAAAAGCTCCCATACTGATACATCAAAGCTAAATGTCGTCTTCTGTAAAACAGCATCAGCTGCCCCTAATTTAAAATAATCCTGTGTCCACAATAGGCGATTTACTATCCCTTTATGTTCATTCATGGCCCCTTTTGGCTCGCCAGTAGATCCAGATGTATAAATTACGTAGGCGAGGCTATTTTCGCGAATGGCAAGGTTTAAATTTTGCAGAGCTTGTTTGGAAATTATCTCAGCGTGTACGCCGTCCAATTCAATAATGTCGACATTTTCTGGAAGCTTCAATCGGCTGTTCTTGCTGCATAAAACCATGCTAGCAGCGGTATCTTTTAGCATATAGCTAATGCGTTCCGCCGGATAGTGCGGATCTATTGGCACATACGCACCTCCCGCCTTTAAAATCCCCAAAATAGCTACAATCATTTCTGTGCTACGTTCCAAACAAATCGGCACCAGCACATCTTCTTGCACTCCGAGGCCTTTTAAGTAATGTGCGAGCTGATTGGAACGTTCATTTAGCTCCCTGTAGGTCAATTGTGTTTGCTCAAAAACAATAGCAACTGCTTCGGAAGTCTGGGCAACCTGTTTCTCAATTAAATCTACCAGAGTGACTTCTTGTGGATAAGCTACCCGGGTATTGTTGAATCCATGCAAAATCTGTTCTCTTTCATCAACTGAAAGCATTGGCAACAAGCCGATAGACTGAGTGGGGGTTTCCACCACAGCTCTAAGCACATTTGTAAAGTGATTACCAAGCTTTTTTATCGTTTCCCCATTGTATAAATCGGTATTGTATTCGATTACACCTTCAAGGCCATTGACTGTTTCCGTTATAAAAAATTGAATATCAAATATGGCTGTATTATGGCCGAATGATTCCGGTGTCAGTTTTACATTACCTAAGCGAAGCTCGGGTATTTCGGGCGTGTTGCGCAAAACAAACATTACCTGAAATAATGGATTACGGTTAAGTTCGCGTTCCTTAACAACCGTTTCCACTACCTTTTCAAAAGGCACTTCCTGATTTGCATATGCTTCTAATGTGTTCACTTTTACAGATTGCAGCACTTCTGTAAAAGTGAAAGAAGAAGTGACTTTGTTTCGCAAAGCAAGGGTATTCACAAAAAATCCAATTAAGGATTCAGTCTCTTGCTGCAATCTTCCTGCTATTGGCGTACCCACACAAATATCCTCCTGACCGCTATAACGATGAAGCAATACCTTGAAGGAAGCGATTAGGGTCATGAATAAAGTTGCACCTTGTTGCTGGCTTAATGCCTGCAAGTTTTCGGCAAGTTTTTTATCGATAAAAAAATGAGAGAAAGCACCGTTTGTGCTCGCCATAGCCGGGCGAGTATAATCTGTGGGCAATTGAAGTGTGGCTACTCCCTCTAACTGATTCTTCCAGTAGTCAAGCTTTTTGTCCAATACCTCCTTCTGCAAGTACTTTCTCTGCCAAATGGCAAAGTCTGCATATTGTACAGCCAATTCGGGAAGATTAGCCGACCGATTTTCTTCGTGTGCATTGTATAATTCAACAAGTTCTCGTACTAGCACGGAACGAGACCAGCCGTCAGATGAGATATGATGAAGGGTGACTACGAGTAAGTACTCATCGTTCAGTTCGATCAAATGACCTCGCATCATTTCATCTTTTGAAAGATCGAAAGGTCTTTTTATCAGTTCATTAACATGGCTTTGTAAAAGGGTAGTGTTAGAAACGAAATCTGACCCATTTACAAAAATTAAACTCCATTTATTTTGTGGGTTAATTAGCTGATAGGGTTTGCCGTCTTGTTCCAGGATTACCGTGCGCAAGGCTTCGTGCCGATTCACAATCTGCTGAAAAGAATTATTAAGCGCTTCGATATTTAACTTTCCTGTTAAGCGCAGAACCGCCGGCACGTGGTACTGAAGACTACCTTCGAGCCGGTCTATAAACCACAAACGCTCCTGGCTAAACGATAATGGAATGCGCTCGGGACGAACTTGTGAGCCGATGGAAGGAAGTAAAACCGTGGCGGATTGTCCTTCATCAGACTGCGTTTCTATCTGCCCCGCAAGTGTGGCGACTGTGGGATAGTCGAATACATCGCTAATTGGAAGTTCAGCCTTGAAGGCCTTTCGTACCGCGGATATTAATCGTACGGCGAGTAGTGAATGGCCGCCCAGCTCAAAGAAGTCATCGTGTATTCCTACTTGATCAACTTCTAAAATATCCTGCCAAATCTCCGCAAGCCGAGTCTCGGTTTCATTTCGCGGCGCTGTATAAGCGTCCTTTGTCTCTGTATCACCCGGTTCGGGTAATGCCTTTCGGTCGATCTTCCCGTTAGGAGCTAAAGGAAAGCTGTCCATCTCTACTAAATGAGACGGAACCATGTAATCTGGAAGTGTATGCTTTAGGTAGCTTAAAATTTCTTCTTTGTCGAATGCCTCTTCGGGAATCAAATATGCTACTAATTGTTTGTTGCCTTGATGGTCATCCCGGGAAGTTACAAAGGCTTGTTTTACTAACTCACTTTGCTCAATCACCCCGCTAATCTCTCCTGGCTCTACACGGTATCCCCGAATCTTAACCTGGTCGTCTACTCTACCTAAAAATTGGACGTTACCATCGGGAAGGTATTTCACTAAATCGCCGGTAGCATACATTAATGCTTTCCCGGTTTTAATAAAAGGGTTGGAAATAAATTTCAGCTTTGTTAGCTCTTCGTTATTCAGATAACCCCGAGCCAGGCCTGCTCCCGTAATATATAATTGACCTGGCACTCCAATAGGACATAACTTTAAAGAAGCGTTTAGTATTAAGACTTTGGTGTCAGAAAAGGGCTTACCTATAGGAACTGTGGATTCATATTTCGCACCCTGCTCTACAATGCATAAAAGCTTGCCAATGGTGGTTTCTGTTGGACCGTAATGATTTACAATTTTGCAGGCGGAGCCGGATAAACGTATGTCTTCAACTATTTTTTCAGACAAAGCTTCCCCACCAAAAACAATTAGTTTTTTAGGAAGCAGTAATTTTTCATCATCATTTAAAGCCTTCCAATGTGATGGTACTATTTTCAAACATTCAATAGAATGCTGCTCAAAATAATGATGTAGATATCCGGTATTACTTACTGCATCTTTACTAAATAAGTGAAGCGCACCACCCGAAGCTAAAGAACCGTAAATAACTGTATTGCCTAAATCTGTCGCGATGGAAGATACTAAAGCAAAAGTGCGGCACTGATCTATCTGAATTTTATCAATTAAACCATTTACATAATCAACAAGACTATGATGTTCTATCATCACACCTTTAGGATTTCCGGTAGAGCCTGAAGTGTATATAATATATGCAAGTTGATCGGGTTTAACATCCGAAATAAAATCATCGTCCTGATCTTTGATTATTGCTTCTATTTCAACAACATTTAAACCATTACTAGGAGGCAGTTTCGAACTTTTGTTCTTGCTACTTACGGCGATAGAAGCCTTGGTATCGGTCAGCATAAAGCTGATTCGTTCTTGCGGAAAATCGGTGTCGATTGGCACATAAGCACAACCGGCTTTCATAATGCCAAGCATACCAACAATCATGTTGATGCTTCGCTCTATAAATAATGGAACAAGCGTTTCGTTTGTGGCTCCGTGGCTTTGAAGATACTTTGCAAGCCTGTTGGAATGCTTATCCAATTCTTTGTAAGTAATCTGCTCGCTTTCAAAAACTACGGCGATATTTTCAGGGTTTTTTAGGGCCTGATCTTCAAATAAATCTATAAAACTGTTGTTCATTATCACTCCTGCATCTTGTTAAATTCAATTAGCAATTGTTGTTCCTCTTCCGCGGTTAACATTTGCATTGAATCTATAATCTGGTTTGGACTAGTAACAACCGCCTTTAGGAGTTCGTTGAAATGACCAACCATTCTGTTAATTGTATCTTCTCTAAATAAATCGGTATTGTATACGATGAGTAGATGCAACCCTTCAGAAGATAAAGATACATGAAATGTAATATCTACCTTTGATATTTTTATATCAAATATTTCATTAGATAATTCAACCTCACCGAGTCCTAGTTGTGCTGCTTCAGGTGTGTTAAGTAATACCAGCATTACCTGAAACAAGGGCGACCTGGACATGTCTCTCTCTTTTACCACGTCTTCCACAACTTTTTCAAATGGCACATCCTGATACTCGTAAGCTTCGAGCATAGTGGCCTTTACTTGTTGCAATAATTCGGTAAAAGGCAAGCTATCATCAACTTGGTTGCGTAATGCGAGAGTATTTACAAAAAACCCGATTAATCCCTCAAGCTCCCGCTGAGGTCGGTTTGCAATAGATGTTCCTACGCAGATATCCTGATCTCCACTATACTTATTTAGTAAAACATTAAACGTCGCCAATAAGGTCATATAAAGAGTGACCCCCTGTTGTTTACTTAAATCATTTAATTGATCAGAGAGATTCTTATCAATTTGGAATTTAGTTGAAGCACCATTGAGCGTTTTAACGTCAGGGCGGTCAAAATCTGTAGGTAATTGGAGTGGTGGAACACCCTCAAGCTTTGTTTGCCAATACTCTCTTTTTTTATTCCATAATTCATTACCAGAAACTTCTCGTTGCCAAATCGAGAAATCGGCAAATTGGATTTGCAGTTCTGCTAACTTAGGATTACGTCCGGTGGTAAAGGCGTCATATAATTCTACTACCTCATTAACAATAATTGGTACCGACCATGCATCAGATGCGATGTGATGAAGGGTAACAACAAGCCTGTAATTGCCATGCTCTACTTTCAGTAAATTGCAACGAAACATGTGGTCTTTTGAAAGGTCAAAAGGTGCGGCTGTTAAACTTTCGATGTATTGGTTTAACTCCTCCGGGTTGTCTTTAAACCTGGATGCATCTTCTACAATCAAATTCCAGTCGTCGGATGTAGTTACTACCTGGTAAGGTTTTCCATCCATGACGTGAAACACGGTTCTTAAAACCTCATGGCGATTAACTATCTCTTTAATGGCCTGCCCTAAAGCTTTTTCGTTCAATTCTCCCCTAAGCCTCAATACGGTTGGCAGGTGGTATTGAACGCTTCCTTCCAGTTGGTGAATGAACCACAAACGTTCCTGGCTAAAGGATAAGGGAATTTCAGATGGACGTTCCTTTTTTGAAATTAAAGGTACAGACGATAATTTACCCTCTTGTGCAAGGTATGAGCTTAATTCAGCAATGGTTGGTCGCGCAAATAGTTCTCGTATTCCAATCTCAATGTTCAGCTCACGCTTGATGGATGAAACTGCTCTCATGGCAAGCAAGGAGTGTCCGCCTAATTCAAAGAAGTTATCGTTTATACCTATTTTTTCGACTTTCAGAAGTTCCTGCCACAGATTTGCTAATTGCTGTTCTATATGGTTGCGGGGAGCAGTATATGCTTTAGATGCCTGAGAACTCATATCGGGATCAGGAAGGGCTTTTCTATCCGTTTTTCCGTTAGGAGTAAGTGGTATTTTATCCAACTCTACCCACAGTGATGGCACCATGTACTCGGGCAGCTTGTCTAAAAGATACTTTTGTAATACTTGTTTATCTAAGGTTTCCTCCGGTACTACATAACCTACCAGACGCTTGTTACCGTAAGAGTCTTCGCGAGCCAAAACAACAGCCTGGTGAACCTGGTCATGCTGATGCAGAATGTTTTCAATCTCGCCCAATTCAATACGATATCCTCTAATTTTAACCTGATCGTCTATTCGGCCCAGGTATTCCAAGTTTCCGTCAGCTAACCAGCGCACTAGGTCACCTGTTTTGTATAATTTCGACCCCGTATCATCTCCAAAAAGGTTGTCAATAAATTTTTCTGCGGTTAGCTCATCGCGGTTTAAATAACCACGTGCTAATAACATTCCGCCTATATGAAGTTCTCCGGGAATGCCAATGGGTAATAATTCATCTTTTGAACCCAGCACATAAAAGTTTGTATTGTCTATGGGTTTACCTATTAGGATGGAATCCCTTATATTGTCCCTAAGTTCTGATATATAAAAATTGTATGTGCTGCAACCCACAGTAGCCTCAGTGGGACCATATTCATTAATAACTTCTGCATCTAACCCTTTCTTGATATAATTATCAAAATGACTTGGTATCAGTGCTTCCCCGCCTACTACAAATTTCCTGGTTAAGCGTTTGATATTATTATCCGGAACAGCATCTGCTAATAAGCCAAGATGTGCAGGGGTTAGCTTAATAAAATCATATGGCGCGTATTTCCAGAGATTAGGGTCTTCAAAAACATTTAGATATTGTCTGGATGCTATCACCATCAGTTTTCCTGCCAGTAATGGCATAAATAGCGCGGTGATGGATGCGTCAAATGTGTAAGAAAGATGAACAAAGCTTCCCGAACCATCTTCATCTTCGGTTACATACCGGGTTTTAGTGTTTACAAGATAATTGAGCAGGCTCTTATGCTCTATCATTACCCCTTTGGGTTTTCCGGTTGATCCTGATGTATAAATTACATAGGCTAATCCCGTTGGCTCTATAGAAGTTTTTAGCGGTGTGGATTGGATAGTCTTAATTGCTTCAGCATCATTTCCGTCAATTTCTATAATAGGAATCTTACTTTTTGTTAGCTTACTATGCGATGCTTTTGTACTAATTACTACTACTGCAGCGGTATCTGTCAGCATGTAATTAATTCTATCTTCAGGATAATCAGGATCTATGGGTACAAATGCAGCACCAGCTTTAAGAACGCCCAGTATTGCGATGAGAACTGTGGGACTGCGTTCGATGCAAACAGGAATCAACATCTCTTCTTTTACACCTTTGCACTGTAAATAATGTGCAAGTTGATTTGATCGATCATCCAATTCCCTAAAGCTAAACTCTTCATCTTCAAAAATAATCGCAGCCGCGTTTGGTGTTTTCTCAACCCGGGCCTGAAATAAATCTAAAAGGCTGGTGTTTGTATTTAATGGCAGCTTTGTTGAATTAAAGCTCTTTAACAATTTAATTTCTTCCGAATCTAACAAGGTTAAATCGTTGATTTTTTCTCCAGGAGAATTTGCAATCTCCACAAGTAAGACATTCAAATGATTCACCATCCTGTTGATGGTATCAGCCTTGTAGATGTCGGTATTATATTGAAGAGAGCAGGCGAGCCCGTTTCTTGTTTCCAGAACTGTGAAGGTTAAATCGTATTTCGAAATTGTATTTTCAAAAGGCGAAGGAGAGAGCATTACCTCACCTAATCTAAGTTCTGGAATATCCGGTGTATTTTGTAAGACGAACATTACCTGGAACAATGGGCTCCGGCTCATGTCGCGCTCGGTTACAACTGCTTCAACCACTTTCTCAAATGGGACATCCTGTTGTGCGAAATCCTCCAGGGTGGTCTGTTTTACATCTTGCAATAATTGGGTGAAAGGCTGGCCTCCATCTATCCGGCTTCTCAGGGCCAGAGAGTTTACAAAAAAACCTATCAACTGCTCCACTTCGTGCTGGTTCCGATTTGCTACCGGGCTTCCTACACAAATATCCTCCTGTCCGCTATACCGATACAGCAATACTTTGAATGCTGACAATAAGGTCATGAATAGGGTAGCTCCATACTCCTGGCTTAAGGCCTGAAGCCTGGTCTTTTTATCCTGGCTTATGCTAAATTCGATTGTTGAACCTTTATAGCCTTGAACTGCCGGACGGCTAAAGTCTGTAGGTAGTTCTAATGGTGTTATTCCATC
>DASWMZ010000014.1:0-8580 GCA_036399495.1 Pedobacter sp. | reverse complement strand
AAAACCCATTTCGACTTTGCTCATCAGGATAATGATAAAACATCATTCTGGGCAGACGGTGGAGAGCTTCAATATTATTATATCCACGGCCCACACATGATGGACGTTGTTAAGCGCTATCACACTTTAACCGGAACTCATCCAATGCCACCACATTGGGCATTAGGTTATCATCAGTGTCGTTGGAGCTATTATCCCGAAAGCAAGCTTAAGGCACTTGCCAAAAACTTCCGTGACCGCAAAATTCCTTGTGATGCACTATATCTCGACATCGATTATATGGATGGATATCGCTGCTTTACTTGGAACAAAAAGTATTTCCCAGATCCAAAGAAGATGATCAAAGAGCTTTTGGATGATGGGTTTAGAACGGTAGTAATTATTGATCCGGGAATAAAGGTCGACGATAACTATTGGGTATTTAAAGAGGGTAAAGAAAAGAAATATTTTTGTCGCCGTAGCGATGATTACTTTATGGAAGGCCATGTTTGGCCTGGTCGTTGTCAATTTCCGGATTATACCAACCCTGAAGTTAGAGAGTGGTGGGGTGGATTATTTAAAGGATTAGTAGACGATGGTGTAGCGGGTGTTTGGAATGATATGAACGAACCGGCAGTTTTTGGTTCAGGTTCATTCCCAAATGATGTGAGGCATCAGTACGACGGGCATCGTGGTTCGCATAGAAAGGCACACAACGTTTACGGCATGCAAATGGTTCGTGCAACTTACGAAGGCTTGAAAAAACTATTCAAGAATAAACGTCCGTTTACCATTACCCGTTCCGGATATTCCGGTGTTCAGCGTTATTCTTCGGTTTGGACCGGAGATAATCTGGCGTCATGGGATCATTTGAAACTAGCTTCCATTCAATGCCAGCGCTTATCAGTTTCAGGTATTTCAATGTGCGGTACAGATATCGGTGGCTTTACAGGTGAGCCGGATGGCGAACTTTTCACACGTTGGATTCAATTGGGTGTATTTTCGCCGTTTATGCGTGCGCATTCCGCCGGTGATACCCGCGAGCGCGAACCATGGAGTTTCGGAAAGGAATATGAAGACATCAACAGAACCTTCATAGAACTGCGCTACCGCCTTATGCCATATATTTATTCGGCCTATTGGGAACATCATAAATATGGCTTCCCAATTTTAAGGCCAATAGTAATGCTCGAGCAGGATATTCCCTTAAACCGTAACCGGGAAGACGAGTTTACTTTTGGGGATAAAATCCTTGTTTCTCCTGTATTTGAGCCAGGGCAAAAATCTAAAAATGTGTATCTGCCAAAAGGTATGTGGTTTAACTACTGGACACACGAAAGCATGGAAGGCGGAATAGAACATTCAATTTTTACACCGTTGGAAAGTATGCCGATTTTTGTGAAAGCAGGTTCTGTAATTCCAGAGTGGCCATTAATGCAATATGTAGGTGAAATTGAACCGGAGGAGATAAAATTCCAGATCTATTATTCGGAATATGAAGTTAACTCTTTCTATTACGAAGATCATGGTGATACATTTGCTTACGAACAGGATATCTACACAGAAAAGAAATTTATAGTAAAAGGCGATAAAACATGCTTTAATATTAAACAAAGTTCTGAAGGATTATACACCCCACGTTACGAAACTTATGAATTAAAATTAATAGGTTTACCGTTTTTGCCAACCAAGCTTATAATAGACGGAAAAGAGCAGCAACAAGAGTTAAACTTTGATGAGCTTACGCGTGTTGTGATAAAAGCCAATAAAAACTTTAAAGATATTCAGGTTCTTAGATAATGGAGAATAAAAAGAAAACGAAGTCAGTTACAAAAAAAACCTTTGTAAAAGAAACTGCCCCAGAAGTGCACCAGCCTTTAAAAAATGCGGTAATAGCGTATACAAGGTTAACAGATTTCGATATTCATTTATTCCGCTCCGGCAAGCATTACAGATTATATGAGAAATTTGGTTCTCATGTAATGGAAATAGACGGTATAACCGGAACCTATTTTGCTGTTTGGGCACCAAATGCTACCTATATATCCGTTATTGGGAACTTTAATGGTTGGAATACACAATCTCACGCTTTATTTGTGCGCTGGGATAGTTCTGGAATCTGGGAGGGCTTTATTCCGAATGTTGGCAACGGTGAGGTATATAAATATTTTATAAGGGCCAATAACGGCGACGAGACAGAGAAATCAGATCCTTACGCTTTACGCTGGGAAGAACCACCTCGTACAGCTTCAATTGTATGGGATACGTGGTATGAATGGAGCGATAGCGAATGGATGGAAAACCGCCATACTAACAACGCCTTAGCCAGTCCGTACTCGGTTTACGAAATGCATTTGGGCTCCTGGATGCGCAGCCCCGAGAACCCTGAAATATTTCTTGGATACCGCTTACTTGCGGAACGATTGGTGCCTTACATTAAGGAAATGGGCTTTACTCATATTGAGTTTTTGCCCGTTATGGAGCATCCATTTTATCCTTCATGGGGATACCAGGTTTCCGGTTATTTTGCTGCCTCATCCAGGTATGGAACTCCGCAAGACTTTATGTTCCTGATTGAGGAACTACATAAAAATAATATCGGTGTTATTCTGGATTGGGTTCCATCACACTTTCCTGGTGATAAGCACAGCTTGTATAAGTTCGACGGCACCCATCTTTATGAACATGCTGATGAACGTGAGGGTTTTCACCCCGATTGGAAATCTTACATCTTCAATTATGGGCGTAATGAAGTCCGTTCATTCCTGATCAGTAATGCTATTTTCTGGCTCGACCGCTTTCATATTGATGGTTTACGCGTTGATGCTGTTGCTTCAATGCTTTACCGCGATTATTCAAGAAAAGAAGGTGAGTGGATTCCAAACAAGTTTGGAGGCAGGGAGAATCTAGAAGCTATTAGTTTCTTAAAAGAATTTAATGTGGCGGTTTATTCTGCCTATCCGGATGTTCAAACAATCGCCGAAGAATCAACAGCTTTTGCAGGCGTAAGCAAGCCCGTATTTGCAGGCGGCTTAGGTTTTGGAATGAAATGGATGATGGGCTGGATGAATGATACCATAAAGTATTTCGAACAAAATCCGGTACATCGAAAATATCATCACAGCCAGATAACTTTTAGTACAGTTTATGCCTTTACTGAAAATTTTATGCTTCCCCTTTCGCATGATGAAGTGGTGCATGGAAAAAAATCATTAGTATACAAAATGCCTGGAGATGAATGGCAGCGTTTTGCGAATCTCCGGTTATTATATACTTACATGTTTACCCATCCGGGAGCAAAGCTGCTTTTTATGGGAGATGAATTCGGACAAACATCCGAATGGAACATGAATCTCTCCCTCGATTGGCATTTGCTTGAGTTCGCACCTCATAAAGGGATGAAGGAATTGGTTAAGGAGCTTAATCACCTTTATAGAAGCCAGCCATCTTTGTACGAAAAGAGTTTTGAATGGGACGGTTTCGAATGGATTGAGGTAAATGATGCCGAACAATCAGTATTAGTGTATTGTAGAAAAGGTAATCAGGCTGATGAAAAATTAGTTATCGTTTTAAATATGACTCCGGTTCCTCGTCCGAATTACCGCATAGGCCTTCCGCATCATGGCGATTGGCAGGTGGTTTTTAATTCGGATGATAAGAATTACCATGGAAGTGGCTTTGAAGTTAAGCAAGATTTCTCAGCAGAGCCTGTTCACTGGCAGGGGAAACCCCAATCGGCAGCTATCAATTTACCACCTCTAACAGGATTAGTGTTAAAAAGATTTAACAGAACTGCTAAGTTCTGGTAAGGCAGCCCAGAGATGGTATTTGTATGGTACTGGAAACATTAGTATCTTGACTTTCGTAACGGCCAGCTTAAATGATTAAACTTCGTTATTGTAGTTTTCTTTTTCTTATCCTGCCTATGTTGGGGGGATGCGATAACTTTGGCGATCAAAATAAGCCTGAGTTTTACGAAGAGATCGAAGCGTTTAAGGAAAAGGATCGAATCAACCCGCCGCCTGAAAAGCCGATTTTATTAATAGGCAGTTCATCCGTCAGGCTTTGGAAAAGTGCTGAAGTTGTTTTTAAAGATTATAGAGTAGTAAACCGCGGCTTTGGCGGAGCCAAGCTGACTGACCTGTACCGCTATCTTGGTGATATTATCTTAGTTTATAATCCTCGACAAATCATTCTTTATTGTGGAGATAACGATATCGCTTTTGATGGAGCTGATGCGGAAACCATTTTTATGAGATTTAAGGGAGTTTACAAAGAACTTAGGGAGACCCTACCTCAGGTGCCTTTTATTTATATGTCTATAAAGCCGAGCCCCGGACGGCGTCAGTTTCTTGCCATTCAGATGAAGAGTAACGAGCTGATTAAAAATTATCTTCTAACCCAAAAAAATGCCCAATTTCTTGATATTTTTCCATTGATGCTTGATAGCACCGGAAAGGCGAGAGCCGATATTGTGGGTATTGACAGTATTCATATGAATCCGAAGGGATATATGATTTGGGAAAAAGCTATTCGCCCGTATCTGTTAAAATAGCTGATATTGCAAGTGCAACGTCGTCTTGTATCGGTATTTTTATTACCTCTCCCATGTGTGATCCGCAGGTTACACCCGAAAACTACAATCTAAGTTTAGGAATAGCTGCTTAATCTGTTTCTGAATTGATGCTCGGTTCGAAACGTTATTATAAGGAACCAAAAACCCATTTGAGATCGATTAAATTAAACTATAGATGCTGAATTTTCAGCATCTATAGTAGATTGTTCTTATTTAAGAGTTCCGATCAATTGAACAAGATCAATGATTTTGTTAGAATAACCCCACTCATTATCGTACCATGATACAACTTTCACAAAGTTGTCATTCAAGGCGATACCAGCTTTTGCATCGAAAACTGATGTGCGTGTTTCACCGATAAAGTCTGAAGAAACAACTTCGTCTTCGGTGTATCCTAGAATTCCTTTAAGTTCTCCCTCAGAAGCTTCTTTCATTGCAGCTTTGATATCTTCATAAGTTGCTGATTTTTCTAACTTAACAGTTAAATCAACTACAGAAACGTCGGCAACTGGTACGCGGAAAGCCATGCCTGTTAATTTGCCTTTTAAAGCCGGGATAACCAAGGCAACCGCTTTAGCAGCACCGGTAGAAGAAGGGATAATGTTTTGGTAAGCACCACGTCCTCCTCTCCAATCCTTGGCAGAAGGCCCGTCAACAGTTTTTTGAGTTGCTGTAACAGCATGTATCGTGCTCATCAAACCTTCAACAATACCAAATTTATCATTTAATACCTTTGCGATCGGAGCAAGGCAATTAGTAGTACATGATGCGTTTGAAACGATATTTTGATCGGCTCTTAATTCTTTATGGTTTACACCCATTACGAAAGTAGGGGTATCATCTTTCGCCGGAGCAGACATAACTACTTTTTTAGCACCCGCCTGAATATGTTTTTGAGCGTCAGCCTGAGTTAAAAACAAGCCGGTTGACTCAATGATCACTTCAGCACCTACTTCATTCCATTTTAAATTGGCAGGATCTTTCTCTGCGGTTACCCGGATAGTTTTTCCATTTACTATCAGGTTGCCATCTTTTACTTCGATCGTACCTTCAAACTGACCATGAGTTGAGTCATACTTTAACATATAAGCCATGTAATCAGGCTCTACCAAGTCATTAATTCCAACAATCTCTATATCACTGCGTAACGAAGCTGCTCTAAAAGCTAAGCGACCAATACGGCCGAAACCGTTAATTCCAATTTTCATCTTGTTTGTATTTATTTGTTATTTGTTAATATCTCAGCCAACTGAAGCTGTTATTGTATTTAATTTTTGGTTGCGTAGTAATCCATTACCTTATATATAGGTTCTCCTATTACTGATGCTATTTGCAATTCAAATTTCTCTGCTACTTCTTGAAGCCAGGCTTCAAATCCTGCTGCCACGGTTCCCCCCAAGTGCAAAGGTAAGTTTTGATGTTGTTTTACAAGTGGAATTATGTAAGTTTTAAAATACATTTCAAATCCACACTTAACCAGTTTCTTTACATATTCTTCCTTTTGATGATCGAGCAGAAAATCGGCAAAAGAGCTGAGAAAAAGAACAGGGTAAGACTGTTTGTAAACTTTATCCAGAATTTGTCTCCTGTCTAAAGCGTATTTCTGGTTGAAGCTTGTTTGCAGTTTTTTAGGTAAGTCACCAACCAGGTAATCTTTTAACAGCATTCTTCCCATCCAGTTTGCGGAACCTTCATCTCCCAAAACAAAACCTAGTCCGAAGTTATTTTCTTTAATTTTTTTTCCGTTAAAAACGGCTGCATTCGATCCGCTTCCTATAATACCCACAATTCCCGGTTGATCTTGGCAGCTTGCTAATGCTAAAGCTGTTAAATCGTGCTCAACTACTACTTTGCTGTACTTAAAAAAGGTTGTAAACGCTTCCTCAATTATTTTTTGCCTGCTTTTTGAGAATGCGCCCGCACCGAAAAAATAAATACGCTTTATTTCTTCAGCGTGATAAACAAGTTCATTTGTTTTATTTAGAAGTTGAGTGATAGATTTTTGATCATTAAAAAACGGGTTAATGCCCGGTGTTTTAAAGTTTGATAAAATTTCACCTTTATCAGAAAGTTTCCAGTCTGCAAATCTCGAACCGCTATAGACTACGGCTATCATTTAGAGGGCTAGGATATAAGATATTTCCATTAAGTCTTCTTCAAGATTGAAGGAGTGGTTATTGATCGCTTCAGTAAGTTCAGTAAGTTGCATTTTATTGCCTCTTAAGCCAATCATTTTTCTGGTTTCGCCAGCTATTAACGCATTTACAGCGCCATACCCCATGCGGCTAGCCAATATTCTGTCGAAGCTGCTCGGTGAGCCACCACGTTGAAGATGCCCTAAAATAGTTACCTTGATATCGTAAAAATTAAACTTCTCTTTAACGTGTTTCGCCACATTATATGCCCCGCCATTTTTTTCACCTTCGGCAATAATTACGATGCTCGATGTTTTATTTTTATCGGCACCAGCCTCTAATTTTGCAATTAGGTCATCAATGCCCGTTTCCTTTTCTGGGAGTAAAATTGCTTCTGCTCCACCGGCAACCCCTGCTCTTAAGGCAATACACCCTGAATCACGACCCATCACCTCCACGAAGAACAATCTGTCGTGAGATGCCGCGGTATCCCTTATTTTATCAATGGCTTCAATAACTGTATTGGTGGCGGTATCGTACCCTAACGTAAAGTCGGTGCCATAAAGATCGTTATCTATGGTGCCCGGAATACACATTACCGGGATATCGTATTCGCGTGATAATAATTCTGCACCGGTAAATGTGCCATCGCCACCTATGGCAACTAAGGCGTCAATTCCTTCTTCTTTAAGATTTTTATAAGCTGTTGCCCGGCCTTCCGGTGTTCTGAATTCCTGGCAACGCGCAGTTTTTAAGATAGTTCCGCCTTGTTGTATAATGTGGCAAACTGATCTTGAGTCCATATCACTGAACTTTTTATCAATCATGCCCTGATAACCCTGGTGAATCCCCACCATTTTCTTTCCAAGGTATAAGCCTGTTCTAACTACAGCTCTAATGCAGGCATTCATGCCCGGAGCATCGCCCCCTGAAGTAAAAACACCTATTTTATTTATGTGAGTCAATTGGATAAGTTTTTACGAATATAAGGTGTATTTTTTACACTAAGTGAATATAAATGCAATTATTTTTCCACCTTTGTGAGGGAGAACATAAACCAGATATTTTGAGAACTACACTACCCGGATTTGAATCAGTATTTTCTGTCGACTGCGTTATTTTCGGTTTTCAGGATGGTGAATTAAAGATTCTCCTCATTGAACGTAATGAGGAACCATTTAAGGATTGGTGGGCTTTGCCTGGCCTCACGGTAAATAACGACGAGGGAATTGAAGGTGCAGCTGAACGAACTTTATATGAACTTACCGGGTTAAGTGATATTTACATGGAGCAACTTTATACGTTTGGCGAGGTAAACAGGCACCCGAGCGGACGTGTAATTACGGTAGCTTATTATGCAATGATCCGGCTTACCGGCCATAAAGAACTTAAGCCAACTACTAGTTATGCTAAAAAAGCATTTTGGCATCCCATTTCCGAACTTCCGCAACTTGCATTTGATCATACCGCTATTTTCGAAAAGAGTCTCCAGAAAATCAGGCGAAAAATCAGCTACCAGCCAATAGCTTTTGAGCTGCTCCCCGAAAAGTTTACCCTTACGCAACTACAGCATGTTTATGAGTCCATCCTGAACAAGAAACTTGATAAAAGGAACTTTAGAAAGAAGATGCTCAACTACGATATTCTAAAAGAGCTGGATGAAAAGCAAAGAGGAGTATCATACCGTGCAGCGACTCTATACAAGTTCGACAGGCGTAAATATGCAAGGCTATTTCAGAAAGAACTTTCGTTTATGAAAGACGAGTAGAAAAAAGGTGGATCCTTTTAAGGATCCACCAAATATTCTTATAGAGATGGGTTGTCTATATGAAATTGCACAAGATCGTCTATAGGAGAACGAATTAATTTGCCCAGTTTCATACCATATTC
>DASWMZ010000013.1:0-3097 GCA_036399495.1 Pedobacter sp. | reverse complement strand
CGAGGAGTTTAAAGAAAACTATTTGCCACCTAATAGTAGTTTGTTTGGCGAAGATACATTTGCCGAAACCATAGATATTTTGAGGGAAACACTAGAAGATATTGACACTAAAACAGCCTATAAAGATGATGATTATTGGCATTTTTTTGAAGCAGTAGAGGCGTTTTTATACGGAGAGCGACAAGAAGATAATAAAGGTATTTACTGGGGTTTTAGCAGTTTCTATGATATATGGGAGGATATGTGCCAAACTTATGTACTCAATACACCTGAATATAAAGAAAGAGCAATCTTTGCAGATATTGGAGGATATCTTGAACAATTACTAAATGAATACCCCATTAATCCATTTGAATTGAAATTAAATAAGTTGCTGAAACCACGTGATTTACGACCTGATTTAGTATTGAAAGAGAAAGAATACGCAATAGAAAAATTATATGAAGCCGAGTCAAGAGATTTACTAGAAGGTAAACCGGCTTTTAGAGTCAAGTTATTAAATATTTTAAATGTCAAAAAAAGTCACCCAGAAGTTTATGATAAATACAAAGAACTCTCACGGCCTGAACCAAATAACCAAACGGTATCTTCTATTCGACCTAGAAATATGTTTAGTGAAGATTTAGAAATTTTTAAACAAATTTTAAAGCAAGCCTTTGATTCCTTATCTCCCTTTATCAAAATTATTGACTATAAGTATATGCGTATTTTGGATTATGAAAGATACTCACCAGACTATATTGATAAAAATGGCGAAAACAAAGTAAAATATCATATACAAAAGCAATTAATTTATGAATGGACTGTACAGCAAAATTGGAAAGCAAAAACGGAAAGTGAGTTTTGGATACCTTATTTCTCTAATGAGCAGTTAAAGTTTGAAAAAATACACACAGTAAATAATCCGCACTTCAATCAAAGCAAAATTAAAATTTTAAAAATTAATTTTAAAATACTTCAAGATTTTTATATTAAGCAAGGATTGGCATGATTAAACATAATTCTGCGATTAGTGTTATCAGTCTTTTTAATCCAGTTGTTTCACTAAATTCGCAAGTTCGGCAAAGAGTGAATGAAGAGTTTATTTATCCAATTTTAGATAAATTTTTTAAAGATAAAGGAGGAATTGATTCTTATGAAGAGTTAGATCCTGACAAAATTAAAACTGAAATTGAGTTTTCACAAAAGGATACCCAAGAAAGCTATGTCAAATCGTATGTTTACAAAGAATTGATGAATGTAATAAGTAAGAAAGATGATGGCACGATAAATTTTAAGCCGAGATATGTTGTTTCTTTTGACCAGGACTTAACAGACTTTAAAGAAGAAAGGGGTATAAAATACGGAGAATTGAGACTAGGCGATGCACCTATTCTATACTTTATTTATATTGATTTACAGGAACTTATACGATTTATTAAGAATATTCCAATTGATGTAAGATAATATGACATAAACCAAGGAAAATATAGCGATTGCAATAGTATCACTAGAGAGTTTAGAACTAGGAATAACAGCCTTTAGGCAGCAAGGAGTGGATACAGGTAATGCTGATATCGAATATGTGGAGTAGATAAATTATGACTCAATCTCCTGCGACAATATCGCTCGATCGCATCCTCGAACAAAATGCCGAATCTGTACTGATTTGGATAAACAACATATTTTCAGGTAAAACCCCCCAACCACAAGACTTTAACTGGCTATTATTAGCCGATATTTGCTCTGCTAAGGCTCGAAAAAGTCCAAATGGTTCAGGTTTGCCCGATCGCACATGGGCAGAAGTAGCAACCGCAATTTACGATCGCCTAGCCGATGATGCCGATCTCAAAAAACCAGGTAGCGGCGAGTCTTTTACGATTTCCTCAATGATGCTGCGGGCTGGGGCGATAGAAAAACACGGAGTAATTTCCGGTCATCCTGTTCTCGATGTTAACTTAATTCTACAATGGTTTTGGAACAACATCAAAGAGTCGTGCGAAGATGTCGAAAAAAAGCACCTAATTGGAAAACGCTACCCATTGCAGAAATTCGCGAGTTAAGACAACTTAAAAATCGATTGAAAGTTATCGCAGCACTCGCTGACAGCGATCAATATGTTTTAGATGAAAATCTCAACAGTTGGCTTTCCCTGCGGGAGAAACTACCGTAAAAGTGCGGGTACTCATCACGCAACAACTTCTCACCGTATCAGCCATAATAGTAACAAGTGAGTTTGGTAAAAGCGAGGAAATAACTATGGTCACTGCTACTGCTGTACAAGATAATTTTACTTTAGAAGAGTTCATCACCGAGCCGCCCGACAACATGGAATTGTTAGATGGCAAACTTGTGGAGAAAAATGGCATGACACTAAAGACGGGTAAAATTCAGTTAAGCCTGGGGGAAGCTTGGAAAAATTACAAAGATTCTAGCGGACAAGGTGGAGAAGCTTATGTCGAAGTTCCTTGCCGTACTAACCAACAAATTCGCCGCCCCGATGTCGCTTATCTCACACCCGAATTAGTTGCACAATTTGGCAACCTTGCCACTTTACCCCAAAGTTTTCCTTTAGTTGCCGAAATAGTTTCACCCACCGATATCGCTGAAGATGTCTTTCTCAAAGCACAGGAATATTTAGAAGCTAGCTGTCAGGAAGTCTGGTTAGTTTTTCCCGAAAGTCGTTTAATATTCGTGATGACTCAAAATCAAATATTGACATTTAGATCCGGCGATACCGCCAGCACCCAACAAATCCTGATCGGTTTTAGCATCAATGTCGATCGATTGCTAGCTTAAACTAAATTTAACAACCTTTCATCTAGCAGCACGCCACACAAAACTCTCCTCTACCCGTTGCACCAGTTCTTAAATCAAATTGCTACAATATTGTTAAGACTCCCCCAGTCCGCCTTCGCGGACTTCGTTTGTAGAGCATCGGAATTCTATTCGGTGGTATTGAATTAATATCCTACCATTATCGGAGCAAACCGCCATGTCAGACGACTTTTCCTTAGACGAGCTTTTAAATAGAAGTTACTACGCCTTCAAAGAGGCAGAAAACCAAGTGGGACAGTGCAATGTTTTAGTCATCGGCAAAACCGGCGTCGGCAAAAGT
>DASWMZ010000012.1:0-20074 GCA_036399495.1 Pedobacter sp. | reverse complement strand
ACCAGTTCTTCCAGGCTGGGCGGAAGTAACTGCAACTGATCGGAATCGTAGGGCTTAAAAACAGGCGTTGTTCCCATGCCTTTAAAATACGAAAAGAGGCGTAAATAAAAAAGAGACTATCCTTTTGAGACAGCCTCTTTTTATTGCTTTCACCGTCAAATCGTAAAGAAGACAAATAGATCAAAGATTAGGTTGCTCTTTATTCCCTGATTAGATGATTATCAAAAACGCCGCTACAGACTATTTAGGCACATTTAATTTGCTTCAGATAATCTTTTTACTAAATTTGAATGTTAATGGGGGGATTAGCTCAGCTGGCTAGAGCGCTTGCATGGCATGCAAGAGGTCATCGGTTCGACTCCGATATTCTCCACCACCAAGTTGTAGACCATAGAATGACTGAAAGTAACTTTCAAACTCAAACAGAGATTCCTCTAAACGATGAACGCCGAACTTTACCAGCATGGGTATTAGCTAAGAAATTTGCAGCTTTAATTGGTATTTTACTTTTCATGGAGTTAATTTATTTTATGTTAACAGCTAACTCTTCATTAGAAATTGCGGTGATATGTATTATTGCATTTTCCCTTGTAATTAATATCCCTACTATTTATCACTTTTACAAAACATCAGAGTAAACGTTAAACTATTTTAAATACAGTACATCTTTTGTATAATTAATTATACAATTGACTCGATTTTTTTAAAATTCTCCCTCCCTTATACTTCTTATCTTGTTGGCACTTAATTTGAATATAGTATTCAAAATTTATTTATATGAACAAGCCAACCTCTACTATAGTAATTGAAAAACTGATTGATCTTGAGTTAATCTTTAAATTGAAAGCTGATTTGTCTAGATACAAAAAGAAGAAGTTGAATAACGCAGCTTAAAACCATTTCAATATTGAGGAATCTCTTCCTCAGTTTCCTCATCTGTACTTAATACGCCGTAATCTCTGGTAACCATTGATTACGGCGTATTAAATTTTATATACATTCAATAATTTTGAGCGCTAAAAATCATTTCGCGGCCGTTGTTAATCCTATAGAAGAATTTTACCTTTAAACTTCCCCTGGAAGTTTAATTGTTAAGTTATGTTCAAATGCCTATTGCTGGCTTATTTATCACTTTCAAGCTTTCCATTATCGCCCCACATTCTATTTTTCCAAAACGCTGATTCGGTTAGAGTAGTCACCATCAAGGTAATTGTAATTCCCAAACCAGAAATTACATATCAAGACGATACGTTAGTTAACCATGGGCTTAAGAAAAGTCAATTTGTTAAAAAGAAAAAAAAGAGAGAACTGCATTCAGTTAAGACGCCTCCTGTAAAACCAGACGAGAAAATATTAAAAACACAAAAATCAGGGAACACCGTCGTCAAATCACCCAATTCTAATCCAATTTACAACGTACAAAATCGCTACTATTTGTTAAGTCTGGTTATGCTTGTATTTGGAACTATGCTGTCCATTTTTTTTCGAAAAGGAGGGATTTTTATTTTAGCAATCGCCCTTATTATTTCAGGTTACTACATATTATTATACTCCCTTCTCTTTATCTCCTAATTCATTTCGATCTGATTTTTGTATCGAAAAACAAATGATAATGTTTTAATATTATTATTAAAAACCTTCTATGAACCAGAAAAAAGAACATACTTTCTTTGAAAGAAACAGCTTGAGTATTGTTGTAATATTTTTAATGTTCATCTGCTGGGGAGGACAAGCGTATACTGGATGGAAAGAACACAATAAAGATTTAAAAGAACATCAGGCAAGCGAAATTAATATTGGAAAATACTTACGTTCAGGACATTTTATACAATCAACTTTCGAAAATTGGGAAAGTGAGTTCCTTCAGATGGCTTTATATGTGATTCTTACTGTAAGTTTAAGGCAAAGAGGATCTTCAGAATCTAAACCCCTTGGGGGAGAGGAGGAAGTAGACCGGAAACCGCAACCTCATAAAGATGCTCCATGGCCTGTGAAAAAAGGCGGTTTCATTCTTAAAATCTATGAAAACTCCTTATCGCTCGCACTCTTTTTATTGTTTATTATAAGCTTTTGCCTGCACAGTTATGGCAGCTGGCAGTCAGCTAATGTTGAAAATCGAATTAAAGGCTTGCCGGAAGAAAAGTTTCTGAATTATCTCACCGATACGCGACTTTGGTTTGAAAGCTTTCAAAATTGGCAGAGTGAATTCCTTGCTGTTGCCGCTATCGTATTACTATCTATTTTTCTAAGACAAAAAGGTTCCCCAGAATCGAAACCTGTTGATGCACCACACTCTCACACTGGCACATAATGCCTTTACATCTTTTTGATAAAAATTTAAGGCAATCCTTTGAAATTTATCAAATTTCTACCAGAGGTTGCTAATTTTTATTATAATTTAGGAAAATGATAGAAATAATTAGAACAAATAGTAATGATAAACGATTTCAAAGTCTTATTACGGAACTTGACAATGATTTACTAGTTCGATATAAAGAAGATCAGTACAAATTTGACATAAATATACAACTCGACTCTCTAAACACTGCTGTAATTGCTCAAATAACAAACATAACTGTTGGATGTGGTTGCTTTAAAGAAATAGATGACCATACTGTTGAAATAAAGAGAATGTATGTAAATCCTTATTTCAGAGGTTTTGGTGTGGCATCAATGGTTATTAACTCACTAACCAGTTGGGCCAGAGAATTATTTTACGATACCGCAGTTCTAGAAACCGGCCTCAATCAACCGGAAGCTATCAAGCTATACGAAAAAAATGGCTTCCAAAAAATCCCTTCTTTCGAGCCATATATAGGAATTCCCAACAGCGTTTGCATGGGTAAAAAACTATAGTTGTTATACAGTACCAAATCTATACACTGTCGTGGTTTGATATGTAGCCTTTGGCATATTGCAACTGAATATCAGTTTGGTTAATCATCTCCCCTATTACTACAGGACTTCTAAAATCGAAGGCGGTGTTATCAACGTTTTTTAATTCTCCGGTCGGGATAAAAGTTTCATCAATAGCGGTGAACTGGCTTGCATTAATTTATAAAATATGATCCGAGATCATAAAAGTCTTTTAGATTGTTAATGTATGCAAAGTAGATCACTACTTGTAAGCCTTCAACAAACTAACTGCTTAAAGTGTGTAGATGATTGATTAAATCATAATTGTGAGCCCGACAATTATCCTTTATTATTGCATCAATATATGTATTCAAAACAAAGCAGAATTTTAGTAGCAGTAGATTGCATCATTTTTGGTTTTGATGGCGATACACTTAAACTCCTTCTTATTAAACGCGGCTTTGAGCCGGAAAAGGATAAATGGAGCCTTATGGGTGGGTTTATTGAACCTACAGAAACCACTGACGATGCTGCTGCCCGAATCCTTAAACAACTTACCGGCCTTGATGGGGTTTATATGGAGCAAATGCGGGTATTTGGTGAACCAACTCGTGATCCGATTGAACGTACCATAAGTATAGCCTATTTTGCTTTTATTGACATAGATCAATATCAAACAAGCTTAAGTAGTGATTACCATGCAGAATGGTTTCCGCTTAAGAAAGCACCTAAGCTTATTTTTGACCATGATGAGATGATCGAAAACGCAAAGAAAATGCTCAAATACAAAGCCGCGCTACATCCCTTGCTTTTCGAGCTTTTACCAGAGAAATTTACGATACCACAGATTTTAGCTCTTTATGATAATGTATATGATACTGTGCTTGACAAACGCAACTTCAGCAGAAAACTTTTATCAACAGGATTAATTATCCGCCAGGAAGAAAAGGATAAAGGCAGTTCTAAAAGAGGTGCTTTCTATTATAAATTAGATCCCGCTATTTATAAAGAAAAGTTTCAGGCATTTCTTAATTTCATCCCTAATCCAAACTCATTTTAACATCTAGCGGACAAGGCCCAATCCATTGTCCTTTTTAAAAATTAAGGTTAATATTTTGATATTAAACTATTAAGTGTTATTTTGACACGAATGATCAATTATGAATACACATAACTATGTTTTCGGTGTAGATTACGGTACAGACTCCGTTCGTTCTGTATTGGCAGATGCAGCTAACGGGGAAGAGATTGCTTCCGCAATATATTACTATCCCCGTTGGAAACAGGGATTATTCTGCAATCCCTCAAAAAACCAATTTAGACAACATCCCTTGGATTACATCGAAGGAATTGAATGCACCATAAAGGAATGTCTGCTTAAAACAGGATCAGAAATAGCTCGAAATGTGAAAGCCATTTCGATAGATACTACCGGCTCTACGCCTGTTGCTGTTGATGACACCGGCACTCCTTTAGCACTAAAGCCGGAATTTGAGAACAACCCAAATGCAATGTTTGTGCTATGGAAAGATCATACTTCTATACACGAAGCGGCTGAAATAAATCAACATGCGGAAAAATTTGACACCAATTATTTGAAATTGGTTGGTGGGATTTATTCGTCGGAATGGTATTGGGCGAAGCTGCTTCATATATTAAGGAAGGATGAAAAAGTACGCCACGCTATTCATTCATGGGTAGAGCATTGCGATTGGATTCCTTTTCTTTTGACCGGCGGGAAGCGCGTTGAGAACATCAAACGTGGAGTTTGCTCGGCAGGACATAAAGCCCTGTGGGCAGAAGAATTTGGCGGGTTTCCACCCGAACACTTTTTTTCATCCCTAGATCCGCTTTTAACACACTTTACATCCAAAATACCATCTGAAACTTTTACTGCAGATCAAAGGGCTGGAACTTTAAGTGGCGAATGGGCGCAAAAGCTGGGTTTATCAACTGATGTTGTAATTGGTATTGGGGCTTTTGATGCGCATATGGGAGTTGTTGGCGGACAAATTGAGCCTTATTATCTCTGCAAGGTAATGGGAACCTCTACCTGCGATATGCTGGTTGCCCCGGCAGGGGAAGTAAAAGGAACACTAGTTAAAGGAATTTGTGGACAGGTTAATGGTTCAATTATCCCCGGAATGATCGGCATGGAAGCCGGACAATCAGCTTTTGGCGACGCTTATGCCTGGTATAAAAATGTACTCACCTGGCCTTTGAAACAACTGCTTTCTCAAACGACTTTAATAGATGAAGAAACTTCCAGGAAATTGATTGATGAGGTAGAGAGTAAAATCATTCCTGAATTAAGCCGGCTTGCCAGCGAACTTCCTTTAAAGGATTCTGGTGAGTTTGCGATAGAATGGCTCAATGGCCGAAGAACACCTGATGCAAGTCAATTTTTAAAAGGTGCGTTTCTGGGGCTTGACCTTGGAAGCGATGCCGTAAAAATGTTCAGAGCTTTGGTAGAAGCCACATGTTTTGGCGCTAAAAAGATCGTTGATCGGTTCATAGAGCAGGGTATCCCCGTAAAGGGATTAATAGGAATGGGCGGAGTTGCAAAAAAATCTCCATTCATTATGCAAATGATGGCCGATGTAATGGATATGCAGATCAAAATTCACAAATCTGAACAGACTTGTGCTATTGGTGCGGCAATGTTTGCCGCTACTGCTGCAGGAATTTATCCTAAAGTTGAAGATGCTATGGCAGCTATGGGCCAAGGCTTTGACGCAGAATACTCCCCCGACAAGGTTCGTGCGGATCTATATAAAAAACGCTATCAGAAATACATAGTAGCGGGTGAGCTTATAGAGGATTTTACGAACATAAATCAGAATCGAAGCTAATGAGCAATTACCAACATATTAGAGAGCAAGCCTACGAAGCCAATATGCAGTTACCCAAATTGGGTCTCGTACTTTTCACTTTTGGGAACGTTAGTGCAGCCGACCGCTCCCTTGGAGTGTTTGCCATAAAACCAAGTGGTGTGCCTTACCAGGATTTATCGCCGGAAAAAATGGTTATTGTGAATTTTGAAGGCGAAACCGTCGAAGGTAATTTACGGCCGTCATCTGACACGCTCACCCATGCCGTATTATATAAACACTGGGAAAACATTGGCGGTATTGTACATACTCACTCGACCTGGGGAACGGCCTGGGCTCAAAGCCAGCGGGATATCCCAATCTATGGGACAACCCACGCTGATCATTTGACCGTAGATATTCCATGTGCCCCACCGATGAACGATAAGATGGTTCAGGGCGACTACGAATATGAAACGGGGTTCCAGATCATGAACTGCTTTAGGGAGAAAAGCTTGAGCTACGAAGAAGTGGAGATGGTTCTGGTTGGCAACCACGCACCGTTTACCTGGGGAAAAACCGCTGAAAAAGCGGTGTATAACAGTGCTGTCCTTGAAACCGTTGCGCAAATGGCACTGTTAACCGAACAGATTAACCCACAATCGCCACGCCTAAAAGATGCTTTGATTAAAAAGCACTACGAAAGAAAACATGGCTCTAACTCTTATTACGGCCAATAGATAACTTAAAAAATCCAATTGATAAAATGATTGACCTAAAAAAACTTGAAATCTGGTTCGTAACCGGAAGCCAAAACCTATATGGTGTCGAAACTTTAAAGCAGGTAGCCGCGCACTCAGAAGAAATTGCAAAGTCGTTAAATAATTCGCCTAAACTTCCGGTAACGGTAGTTTTTAAGCCGACGGTGAAAAGCACCGAAGAAGTTTATGCACTTTGCCAAGAGGCTAACATAAGCAAAAACTGTATCGGGCTTGTCACCTGGATGCATACATTTTCGCCGGCGAAAATGTGGATTACAGGCCTGAAAGCCTTGCAAAAACCCATCGTACATCTGCATACCCAGTTTAACAGAGATATTCCATGGGCAAGTATAGACATGGATTTCATGAACTTAAATCAGAGTGCGCATGGCGACCGGGAATTTGGGTTTATGATGTCGCGCATGCGCATCAACCGTAAGGTTATTGTCGGCCACTGGCAAGACCCTGAAGTTATTGAAGATCTTAATACCTGGAGCAGAGCTGCCGCCGGCTGGCATGATTGGCAAGGAGCAAAATTTGTCCGCTTTGGCGATAACATGCGCTACGTTGCAGTAACAGACGGTGATAAAGTTGAGGCCGAAATGAAGTTTGGTTTCTCTGTAAATACTTATGGCATCGGAGATTTGGTGAATGTTATTAATCAAATAAGCGATGCGGAAACAGACCTGCTAACTGCCGAATACGAGCAGCGCTACGCCGTTACAAAATCTCTGCAAAAAGGAGGCGTTCAATATAATTCTCTCCGTGAAGCAGCAAAAATTGAATTGGGGTTAAAAGCATTCCTAGAAGATGGTGGTTTTAAGGGATTTTCGGATACGTTTGAAGACCTGCATGGCATGGTTCAGTTGCCGGGAATTGCGGCCCAGCGTTTAATGAACGCCGGATATGGCTTTGCAGGCGAGGGCGACTGGAAAACTTCTGCGCTGGTGAGAGCCATGAAAGTGATGGGCAGCGGATTGCAAGGTGGTAACGCCTTTATGGAAGATTACACATATCATTTCGATCCGGCAAACCCCATGGTTTTAGGATCGCATATGCTTGAAATTTGTGAGTCTATCGCTGATGGAAAACCTAGCTGTGAAGTTCATCCTTTAGGGATTGGTGGCAAGGCAGATCCGGTTCGATTAGTATTTAATGTAGCTGCTGGACCTGCTATAAATGCCTCCATCATTGATATGGGAAACCGTTTCCGGATGTTGGTTAACGAGGTAGAGGCTGTGGCCCCGCAACATGACTTACCTAAACTGCCTGTTGCACGAGTACTTTGGAAACCATATCCGGATATGAAAACTGCCTGTGCCGCTTGGATCCTGGCTGGCGGAGCGCATCATACGGGATACAGTCAAAACCTGAATTCCGAGCACATGCAGAATTTTTCGGAAATGGCGGGAATTGAGTTTGTCAAGATTGGAAAGAATACCGATTTATACCAGTTTAAAAACGAGCTCCGTTGGAGTGAGGTTTATTATCAATTGAATAAATCTTAGAAAAGCGGGCTTAAAAACTATAGGAGAGTTCTTAACTTTCCTATAGTTTATCTAAAAGTCTTCTCCCGAACACAAATTTATTTCTCCTGTTATTCTTCAATAAAATGATAACCTTAATCGATTTACAGGGATAATTAGAACCTTCCTGCAAAAATCGAGTAAACAAGGGTGTTGCAAATTTTACGCTTGTTGTAAATTCTTCGATGAATTTTAAATTCTTGAGCAATATATAACAAAAGCCAGCGTAAGATTAAGGTGTGATTTAATAGAAAAGGATAGATTATGTTTGAAAGATTGAAAGAACTGGTTTCGGAATTTATCAATGGCTTAAAAAAGAAAGAACCTGCTTTAGTACCTGTGAGAAATCAGCAAAGACGTTTTAAGTAAGCCCTAAATTTTAAGTGATTCAATAATTAAGCCGGCAGTTTTTTCAGAAGCTCCCGGCTCTCCTATTTTCTCTGCAAGCTGCTGATAATCAATAAGCATCTGGCTCCGGTAAACCGGATTGTGGAGAATTAAGTTTAACTCATCGGTCAAAGATTGAGTGTTACAATCCTCCTGAATCAATTCCTTTACTACCGCCTTATCCATTATCAAGTTCACAAGCGATATAAATCTAATCTTTACAAGGCGGCGTGCAATGGCAATACTAATTGCGTTCGCTTTATATACCACCACTTGTGGAACATCTAATAATGCCGTTTCGAGCGTAGCTGTACCGGAAGTGACGATGGCGGCCTTCGCATTACTTAACAGATTATATGTTTCGTTATAAACTACAGAAACGTCTTCCTCGTCGATAAAATCTGCGTAATACTCTTCAGTAAACGTTGATACACCCGCAATTACAAATTGATAATTTGGGAATTGAGCTACCGCACTAAGCATATCCGGTAAGATCTTTTCAACTTCCTGTTTTCTGCTGCCTGGCAATAAAGCGATGATTGCCTTCTCATTTAAATTTTGCTCTAATCTAAATTTCTCGTTCGGTGTAAAATCGGCAATAGCGTCTAATAAGGGGTTCCCAACATAATCCACTTCCATGCCCCACGATTTATAAAAATCTACTTCGAAGGGAAGAATGCAAAACATTTTATCAACCACTTTCTGGATTTTTAAAACCCTTTTTTGGTTCCAGGCCCAAACCTTGGGTGAGATATAATAAAATACTTTAATGTCGTTCGCTTTTGCAAACTGGGCTATCTTAAGATTAAAACCGGGGAAATCAATGAGAATTAATGCGTCGGGTTTATTGACAAGAAGATCAGTTTTAGTTTGCTTAAGATTTTTAAAGATGCTTCTGATATTAAAAAGCACCTCAACGAATCCCATAAAAGCCATTTCGGAGTAGTGCTTTACTAAATCCCCTCCTTGCGCCAGCATTAAATCCCCGCCAAGGAACCGAAATTGAGCATTCTCATCTTCTTTCTTTAAGGCTTTCATCAAATTTGCACCATGCAAATCGCCCGAAGCTTCGCCGGCAATTATATAATACTTCATTGCCGCATTTTATGATAAAAGAAAATCATTGCACAGATGAATGTAGCTGCTATAATGCCGCGGGCCGTATTCTCTTTATACTGTTTAAAGTAATATTTAACCAATAATAAGTTCAGAGCCACACACCCTATATACAGCAAATCGTTTTTATCCAGAACTCGAATATTCTTTTTAAGAACCTCGACCACTAAGAATGCTATTCCGGGAAGAATTAATCCCAGGATAGTACCTAACCAAACATTGTCACGCTTTAACATCTAATTGCCAGCTATTTAAAATAGGGATTGCATGATGAGCAGTTAAATCAAACTGCACCGGAACTACTGAAACATAATCATTATCAAGCGCCCAAACATCTGTATCTTCACCTTTATCGCCGGATTGAAAAACGCCGGTAAGCCAGTAATAGTTTCTATTGTTTGGATCTAAACGCTCATCAAATTCTTCGGCATATTTGGCGTTTGCCTGTCGGCAGATTTTAATACCCTTTATCGCTTTCGCATTTGGGAAATTTACATTCAGCAAAGTTGACGAGGGCAAGCCTTTTTCCAATACCTGATTAACGATGGCTTTAATGTAGGGCACACAATTGCTAAAATCTGCTTCGTAAGAAAAGTCATCGTACGAGAAACCGATAGACGGAATACTTTCGATAGCTCCTTCCATAGCAGCTGACATTGTGCCCGAGTACAAAATATTTATGGAATGGTTGAGTCCGTGGTTGATTCCGGAAACGCATAAATCGGGCTTCTTGCCTTTAAAAATTTTATTCACCGCAAGCTTCACACAATCTACGGGTGTACCCGAACATTTATACATTTCTACCTCTGGGTAAATATGCACCCGATCCAACCTTAGGGGTTTGGCGATGGTGATAGCATGGCCCGTTCCAGACTGAGGACCATCGGGAGCAACGACTACCACCTTTCCTATTTCCCTCATGGCATCCATCAGCACTTTTATTCCTGGAGCATCTATGCCATCATCGTTTACCACCAAAATAGTGGGTTTGCCGTTCTTCATTAATTATTGTTTAGAATTAAGCAACGCTTATTTGCCCCCAAATTTACGAAACAATGGGCGACGCGATGCAATCAATTGAGATTTCCTAATGAAAAGCATGTTTTACTACACTTAAAATTTATCTAATGTCTCAATCTCCGGTGAAGAATGTGCTGATTTCTTAATCTCACAGTAAGTCATTTTAGTTAATTTAGTCGTTTATCATATTTATGCTTCACCATCGGACTCTTCTTTTAATTCTTATATCAATTTCTTTTCAACTAAATGCACAGGTAGTACAAAGGCTAAATGCGGCTGAAATAAAACTTAGCCTGCAAAAGCTAAATATAGTTGGAAAGGTATTATACATAGCTGCACACCCCGATGACGAGAATACCCGTTTGCTTGCTTACATGGCAAAAGAACGCAAGTTTCGCACGGGATATCTTTCCATTACTCGCGGCGACGGAGGCCAAAATCTTATCGGTAAAGAGCAAGCTGAACTTTTAGGATTGATCAGAACTCAGGAATTACTGGCAGCACGTAAAATAGATGGTGCCGAACAGTTCTTTACACGAGCAAATGACTTTGGATTTTCGAAATCATCCGAGGAGTCGTTAAACTTCTGGGGCAGGGAATCTACTTTAGCTGATGTGGTTTGGACCATCCGAAACTTTAAACCGGATGTTATTATTACTCGCTTTCCTGAGGATGCGAGGGCCGGGCACGGCCAACATGCGGCCTCGGCTATCTTAGCCCGCGAAGCTTTTTCCGCTGCTGCAGATTCTACGCGTTTTACGGAACAGCTTAAATTTGAAAAAACTTGGCAGGCAAAACGAATTTTATGGAACAAGTACAACTTTAATGGAAGCGCGATAGATACTGCTCCTGATGATATAAAAGTGAATGTTGGTATGTATAATCCGCTTTTAGGAAAAAGCTATGGCGAGATATCTGCCGAAAGCCGCACGAAACATAAAAGTCAGGGTTTTGGGACCGCCGCTCAACGCGGAGACTTTATAGAATACTTCGCTCATGTAGCCGGAACACCAGCTACATCAGATTTATTTGAGGAAATTAATACTTCATGGACCAGAGAAGCGGGAGGCGATAAGATCTCAGCATTGATTACACAAATTGAAAAAGAATTTGATAGCAATAATCCGTCGGAATCGGTTAACGGGTTGTTACAACTTAAATCGTTGATTGATAAAACCAACAACCCAACCAAAGCAGCAGAAATTACTGAGTTGATCATTGCATGTACAGGTTTGTGGTTTGAAATAACTAGCAAGGAGCCTCAATACGTTACGGGCGATTCCATCCCTGTCAAGGTTGAAGCCATTTACCATGCCCCAGCCGATTTTCCATTTAAAATCAGTATTAGCGAAGCGCATTCCAATAAAAATTTAGGACTGCAACCAAACAAGCTTCTAACTGTAAATACGAAAGTAAAGCTTGTTAATGATGCGTTAAGCAACCCATATTGGCTTGAAGAAGATCATGGAATAGGTGCTTACGTTGTTAAAGACCAAACCATTATTGGCTTACCAGAAAATAAAAACGCTTTTAGCGGGGATTTTATAATAAGGATTGGCGATCAAACTTTACAGGCTAAGCGGCCAATCGTATACAAGTTTACAGATCCGGTGAAAGGAGAAGTGTATCAACCGCTGGTTGTCGCGCCTCCGGTTACTGCCACTCTTTCGGAGAAGGCTTATTTATTTGCCTCAAATCAGCCAAAGAAAATCGCCATACAGTTACAAAGCTTTCGCGAAAACACCAGAGGTTCCTTAAGTCTCAAGCTACCTGCAGGATGGAAAGCGATACCTGAACATTTGGATTTTAATTTACAGAAAAAGGGGGATTTGCAAAAAGTTGAATTTACAATCACTTCTGGTCCAAAACCAACCGAGGGTAACGTAGAGGCAATAGCGACTATCGGCGGGATAAAGTTTAACAAGGCAATTAAAGAAATCAGATATGATCACATTCCGGCACAAACGCTATTTCCGAAGGCTGATGCACGGCTCGAAAAAATAAACTTGAAGACTGCCGGGAAGAACTTGGCATATATTGCCGGAGCGGGAGATTTGATTATAGAATCACTAAAAGAAACAGGCTACCAGGTAACTATTCTTTCTCCAGATCAGGTTCTGAATACAAATTTGCAAGATTTCGATGCCATTATTACCGGTATCAGATTCTATAATGTAAATAAGAAAGCCAAACTAATTCAGCCCAAATTATTGGATTATGTCAGAAACGGGGGCACTTTGCTGGTTCAGTATAATATCAATTCTGGATTGGAGGTTGGGAATATAGGCCCCTACCCTTTTAGTTTATCACGCGATAGAGTTACCGAAGAAGATGCCAAGGTTTCTATTCTTACTCCTCAGCATCCGGTATTAAACTATCCTAATAAAATTACTCAGCAAGATTTTGAGGGATGGGTTCAGGAACGAGGTTTGTATTTTGCTTCTGAAATAGACAAAGCTTATACACCTATTCTTAGCATGAGCGATAAGGGAGAAAAAAGCAATAACGGCGGTCTGCTTGTGGCTGATTATGGTAAAGGTAGATTTGTTTATACTTCCTTAGCTTTTTTCCGGCAGTTGCCTGCCGGAGTACCCGGAGCATACAGATTGTTCGTGAATCTAATTTCAAAAGCACGATAGATTAGGTGAAAATATACTTAGCTGCTGCTCTGTTCCGCAAGCCCTGCCCTTAGTTCATACTGCACAAGGCATTAGCCATAGGCCGGTATCGACACGGTCAGGTTTATAATGCAAAGCAGGTTCGTTGTAGGAAAATATGAAACCACTGGAAAATGAGATTTAAAAACTCATTATCCTTTCGGGATATTTCTCTGCATAGGAATGCACTAAGTTTCGGATATAGTCATTAGAAGGGTAAGGTTGTACTAAGTTTTTCAATTCCGATATTCCTTCGAAGCAATGATCTTTCGTCACGTATCCCATACCATGAAGCTTACCGCCTTCCATCAAAATTACACTTTGCTCCTCTCCTGTACGGCCATCATCCAGCAGCGCAAAAGTCGGGAGATTTTGCTTAAGCTTCGCGACAGCCTGCTGAACTCGAATATTATATAATGCACGACTCTCCGCACCTTGACAGGCACCTTTACATGCCCTACCTTCAATACTTATACAATCATCGGTATTCGTTTGGATGAAGCAGAGTTTTGGGCAAAGTTCAAATTCTTCTAATAACTGTCTTAATAACAAATGGCCTTCATAAACCTGGTTAAAGCTATAAATAGGTAAAGATCCTTTTCGTTTTTTATCAATTAAAAGCCGGTGATATCCGCGCTGATCTTCATACATGAACAAACCATAAGCTTGCTCAAAACGCTTCATGGCCCTATTATTCTCAGGCCAAAGCCGTTTTATTTCAATTGCTTCCAGGATAAAAGCCATAAGCTCTGTACCGCATTCCTGAAAAGTAATTGAATAGATATTTCGCATGAAATCCTGCCGCTGCTTATTAGAATTATTCCCCGTAAAATGCGAGCTAACCCTCTTTTTGAGGTTCTTAGCTTTTCCAACATATAGCACCTTTCCTTTCTGATTATAGAAATAGTAAACACCTGGCGTGTTAGGAATTTTATCGAACTCTTCACGTTTCAGGTTCGCCGGCAGTAATTGCTCTTTTGAGTTTCGGTTCAAAAACTGAGAAATATGTCCGGCATTATCGTTTGAAAGAATTTTGGAAAACAGGATGGTAGTGGCATCGGCATCGCCTCCTGCCCGGTGATGATTGTGGTGATTAATATCCAGTTGCTTGCATAACTTCCCAAGGCTATACGAGATCAGATTTGGAAAAATCTTACGACCCAATCGTACGGTACAAAGCTTTTTGACATTCAATTCATAACCGCAAACAGCTAGATGATGCCGCAAAAAGGAGTAATCAAAATTCACGTTGTGAGCAACGAAAACTTTATCATGTATCAGATGGAATATTTCAGCTGCAACTTCCGAAAAAAGAGGCGCTTTAATTACCATCTCATTGCTAATGCCAGTAAGTGCGCTTATGTAAATAGGAATATTTTTCTGGGGATTGATTAGCGTTTCGTATCGCCGGGTGACTTTTTCACCATCATGTAATACAATAGCAACTTCAGTAATCCCGTTTCCGGCGGCGTGCCCTCCTGTCGTCTCAATATCTACTATCGCATACATATACAAACTTAGGCATATACTAACATTATTAGTATATAAATCTCAAATTTCTTGGTACATAGTTCACATTTCTTGTCTTCAAATTTTTCTTATGTACCCAGATCTCACATCTCCTGTCGCAAATCTCGAGTTTAATTTAAAATCTTATTTGGACTAATTATAAACAATGAGTATTTTTGAGCTCTCGAATATGAAACAGATAAATTGTGTAGATATTATCGAAGTGTATCGAACCAGTTGCGGGTCTGTTTCTCAATGCAACAAAACCAATACTTACATTCTTGAGTATCTAGGATCATCCACCTCGTTTAAAGCCATCAACTTTTTAGACTTTATAAAACGGGTAAGTCAACTAGATCTTGAAGAAATGATTTTTTCTTCATTGGCCGTCACCGATGTCTCCGTTATTATGCCTCCTTATTGTGATCGCTGCTTTGCGTTAACACTGACAGAGGTTTTAAACCTACAGGAGCTGCTTTCCGGAGCCAAGTTTACACTGCACCTCAATGGTGTAATTTGGGAGTGCTTGCAGCCGTTGGCATTTTAATTTTAATCTTGCCTTAATTAGATTAAATCTGTATTGACATCCTCACTCACATTTGTCTGTATTAAATGTTATAATCGTAAATTAGTATTGTAATATTTCTTAGATGATGCTAGTACGCTTGCTGTTTAAATCGCAGGTCAACCGTGCAAAGTGTCATCAGCTTTAAATTAATAATTATATGAAAGATCTTCTCAGATTAAGGACATCACTTTCGGAAGAAATTGAACTCCTTTTAAACGAACAAATAAAAACTGAAGCTTATTCTTCGGCAGTATATTTATCAATGGCATCTTATTGCAGCCGTAATGGTTTTGATAACAGTGCAGGTTACCTCGAAAATCAATCGAACGAAGAACGTGGTCATATGCTTAAGATCTTCAAATATATCAATGATCTTGGCGGACGTGCCATTTCTCCTGAAGTGATAAATATTCCACAAGAGTTTGACTCTTTCAGAGGTGTTTTTGAAATGTCGCTACAGCAAGAAATTAAAGTCACCAGCCAATTAAATCGTTTGGCGGATCAATGTATGAGATCAAAAGACTATACAACTTTTGAGTTCGTACAGTGGTTCCTGAAAGAACAGGTTGAGGAAGAATATACCGCCCGCCGGGTTTTGGAATTGTTTGATGTGATTGGTGAGGAAGGAACCGGCCGTTGGCAGATCGATAAAAACATTCCGAAAATTAGTTATGGCGGCAATGCCGGCGAAGAGGAATAGTTCATTCATTAGAGCAACCGCCTTGTGCAGATGGTTGCTCTAATCTTATAAATCCCCATATGAAGAATAATACAAAAATCCCCGCCATCATCCTTGCCGGCATTGCTATAGGCGCCGCTGCATATTACCTTTTCGCAACAGATGAAGGTAAAAAAACGATGAACGATTTAGCAGATACAATTAATGATCTGGCTGACACTGCAATGGAAAAAACCAGAGACAGTATCTCTGATATTAAAGACAAAGTCCGTAACGTCTAAATCTTCCTGATTCCGGTTTTCAAATCCGGTTATTCGCACCAATGCTTGTTGCTGTTACCGTTATCAGATATTCTAAAAGCAACATACCGTTGGCTTTTTTGGCGATGGCGATCCACAGACTTCCGTTATCCTTAAATCGCAAATGCAGCTTTTGGAAATTAATGGGCAGCGGCAAAAACGGAACATTTGATAAACAAGCTGATTTACAGCAATGGGCTCTGTTGTCGGTTTGGAATGACGATAACGATTTTACTGAATTCCGTCAAAAATCATTTATCTCTAAATGGTGGAAAAAATTTGCAGCCGAGACTTATACTATTTTGAGCGAACCACTTGTCAGCCATGGTTTGTGGGATGGCAAGGAACCGTTCGGGAAACCCCAAAACACAAGTTACACAGGCCCAATAGCAGTATTAACGCGCGCAACCATCCGGTTTAACCGGCTAAAAAACTTTTGGGCAAATGTTGACAAAGTAGCCAAATTAATGAGCCAATCTAAAGGCTATATCACTTCTTTTGGAATTGGTGAAGCACCGCTGTACCGACAGGCAACCTTCTCAATTTGGGAAAGCGTTGAAGATGTAAAGGCTTTTGCATACCAGTCTGAAGAACATCGTGAAGTGATTCAAAAAACCCGCGACGAAAATTGGTACAGCGAAGAATTATTTGCAAGATTTAAACCAATAGCTAGCTTTGGAACGCTAAACGGACTAGATCCTTTAGCACATATCTTAAAATTTACGGATGAGAGTAATAGCCGAACTACCACGCCCTGATTGTAAAATCACCATCTTTTCAATGAACATGAAATACATTGTAAAAGTCGAAAAAGGGATGCTTGAGCAAACTTATAAGCTCTCAGAAACCGAGTTGTCAGATGGCGTTAACAGTGTGTTTCAGATTTTGGATGAGGAGTTTATACAAACTATTTTAGAACGCTTCAATCTAATGACTCAGGATTTCAAAGCCGCCTATCTGCGTCACGAATATTAATTACCTTTGTTAATCACAGGCCGTTCTATCGCTGTTTGCCTCAAGGCAGAGAGAGGAAAGTCCGGGCAACACAGAGCATCTCGCTTCCTAACGGGAAGGATTTCGATTTATCGGAAGACGGAAAGTGCCACAGAAAATAGACTACCTTAATGCAAATTGAGGAAAAGGTGAAAACGTGAGGTAAGAGCTCACGGCTTGTTATGGCGACATAGCTTGCGGTAAACCCCGGGAGTTGAAAGGCCAAATAAGTCTCGAACCAGGAGCTGCTCGCTCCTTAAAGATGAAAATCTTTTTTCGGGATGGGTAGGCCGTTAGAGTGTGTTAGTAATAGCACAACCAGATAAATGATAGAAGTTTGCTTCGGCAGATACAAAACCCGGCTTATAAGCCTGTGATTTAAGCTCCGTCTTTCAGGCGGAGCTTTTTTGTTCGAATAACTCATTGATTTCATTACATGAATTATCCTATTCTATTACTCAAAAAACTGTATATATTTGTATACAAAAATCAAACAATTATTTTCACCATACGTTTGAAATTCTTAGAATCATTATGGCAAAAATTTTAATTGTTGACGACGAACGCGCAATCCGCAACACTCTCCGGGAAATATTAGAATACGAAGATTATGAGGTTGAAGATGTAGATAACGGCATTGATGGTTTAAACAAGATCAAAAGTGATGATTTTGATTTGGTGCTTTGCGATATCAAAATGAATAAGATGGATGGAATGGAGGTGCTTTCTGAAGCACTTGCGTTAAAACCAGACATTCCATTTATCATGATATCCGGCCACGGAACCATCGAAACGGCCGTCGAAGCAAGTAAAAAAGGCGCCTACGATTTTATATCAAAACCGCCAGATTTAAATCGTTTACTAATCACGGTAAGAAATGCTTTAGAACGAGGTAATCTTGTTACCGAAACTAAAGTTTTAAAACGAAAAGTTAGTAAGGTAAGAGAGATGCTGGGAAACTCTCCCGGTATTTCAAAAATTAAAGATACTATCGAACGTGTTGCTCCTACCGATGCCAGGGTTTTAGTTACCGGGGCTAATGGTAGTGGTAAAGAACTCGTTGCACGATGGCTTCATGAAAAATCCAACCGATCTAACGGCCCAATCATAGAAGTAAACTGCGCCGCAATCCCTTCCGAATTGATTGAAAGCGAACTTTTTGGTCATGAAAAAGGATCCTTTACATCCGCTGTTAAGCAGAGAATAGGAAAATTTGAACAGGCCAATGGCGGGACCTTATTTCTTGACGAGATTGGTGATATGAGCCTTTCGGCGCAGGCTAAAGTTCTTCGTGCTTTGCAGGAAAACAAAATAACCCGCGTTGGCGGTGAAAAGGAAATTGATGTAGATGTGCGTGTTGTAGCAGCAACCAATAAAGACCTTGTTAAAGAAATTGACGAAGGTAATTTCAGAATGGACTTATATCACCGTTTGAGTGTAATTCTGATTCATGTGCCTTCTTTAGTAGAGCGCAAGGATGACATCCCATTAATTGCCGAAAGTTTTTGTGAAGAAATTTGTCAGGAATATGGCATGCCAACTAAGAAGTTTAGTGAAGGCGCCATAATGTCGTTGAAAGCTCTTCCCTGGACGGGTAATATTCGTGAGCTAAGAAATATGGTTGAACGACTTATTATTTTAAGTGATCGGATTATCACCGAAAATGATGTAAGAACATTTGCAAATCCTTCCTCAACGCCACCATTAGAAATGGCGATGGATACAGCACAGTCGTCTGCAACTGCTGCGACAAATTATGATCAGTTCAGCAGCTTTCAAGAATATAAAGATTACTCTGAAAAGGAGTACATCAAATACAAGCTTGAAAAAAATAACTGGAATGTTTCTAAAACAGCAGATGATATTGACATTCAGAGAAGTCACCTTTACAGTAAAATAGAGAAGTACGGGTTAAAGAGGAATTAGTTTGCTATTAAGCCTTTCTGAATTTAGCCACATTCGATTTAACATTATCTTGCTGAATGAAAACCAATCAATCAAACCGAAGAGACTTTATTACTAAAATGGCAATTGGGACGCTTGGAGCAATCAGCGTTCCGCAGATTGTAAGTGCTGGTATCGCCGAAAGCAAATCGAAAAAAATAAAGCTTAACAATAATGACGTTATTCTTTTTCAAGGTGATTCTATCACCGATGCTTACAGATCTAAGACAGACTTTCAACCAAATTCCTCAACAGCGCTGGGACAAGGTTATGCTTTTCACGCTGCCGCAGACTTATTAATAAGTCATCCCAGTAAAAATCTTCAAATTCATAACCGCGGAATAAGTGGCCACAAAGTTCCACAATTAGCCGAACGCTGGGATAAAGATACTATTGAACTAAAACCAACTGTTTTAAGCATACTTATTGGCGTTAACGATTACTGGCATCTTAAAACTGGCAATTATAAAGGAACCGCGGCATCTTATAGAAGTGGCTATCGCGAGCTTTTACAAAAAACCAAAGAAAAACTGCCCGGTATTAAGCTTATAATACTTGAGCCGTTCGCAATTATCGGAAGTGCCGTTAAACAAGATTGGTTCGGGCCGTTTCAGGAGTATCAAAATGCTTCTAAAGAAATGGCCGACGAATTTGATGCTCCATTTGTACCATACCAAAAAATATTTAATAAAGCATTGGAGACTGCGCCAGGCTCGCATTGGGCGCCAGACGGAGTACACCCTAGCATTGCCGGAGCAAGATTAATGGCCGATGCCTGGCTAAATGTAATAAAAGGCTAAATAATTATAAAGAGGCCGTCTCATAAGCAATTATGGGACGGTTTTTTATGCAACATTTCCAAAGCTTTACTGGACTACCTTTTAAAAAGCAGCGTTCGTTAATAGGGATTCTGATAAGCTTAATGGGGAACTTAGGGGCGGAAGAAGTT
>DASWMZ010000011.1:0-71148 GCA_036399495.1 Pedobacter sp. | reverse complement strand
ACGACTCTTCACCTTTAGTGCCTTTTGTGTTCCCGACTGTTGTAAATTTGAATAAGTTTAATGCTATCTCACTGGGAATTCCTATCCCCTGGTATTTAACGCTGACTCGTATGCAACGTTCAATCGCTGCAGCAGAAACCGTTAATTGACTTCCCGGAGGACTAAATTTAATGGCGCTAACTATCAAATGATTTAAGACGCCAAATGCTGTCTCGGTTAATCATGGCAGTCCTTTCGGACTTTATCTATAGAACAATATGCCTCTTTTCACCTGCTTTAAATCGTTAAAGATCAACGCTGTGATTAACAAGTCCTTCAATATTAATCTCCAGATGTAAGATCGATATCAAACAGTAACAGGTCGTTTATCTTTCTAGTCAAGCTATTAACAAACTCGGTCACCAGTTCCAGCATTTCTATATCAACACTGGAACGGTCATAGTCGGCCAGGATTAAGCTAACAATTCCGTATATAGATAAAGGATTCTTCGGATATGGGCTACAGTCTTAAGATTTTCAGCGTGCTGCTTGTTTTGCTTTCAAGCCACTTGACTTTATATTCTAACTCACTTATTTTTTCAAGGTGTATGCTGTCTCCCTCCATAATATCCTTACCCACGGCACAACAAAATTACCATTATCGAAAATATCCCAGATGTATATGAGCTTTGAAATTTATAAACCCATCGCACTACCGTTTTTCGTAGGTCTCTCATGTGTTTATTTTTTAATTCATGCGGTCATATTTAACCGAACCCTTCATCCAAAATCGCAAAAAGTTCAAAAACCTGCTGATCCGAAATGTTGAAAGTTCCATCAGGTTCTTTCAAGGCAATGTTCTTTTTATCATACCCCATAGACCACTCTGGGAAGAATCGTTTTTCTTTGATACCCTCCTTTAAAATAGTAACATTGTAGTGTCGCGGGTCTTTGATAAGGTTAGCATACAATTGCCGGATATGGTTTTTATTGCCCTCAATTAATTGAATATACATCTCCGGTAAACAAAGCAGCATGCCGGTAATCTCGCGAAGTTCATTCTCACCTCGAGCAGTAATAAGAAGTTTATCAGTTTCTTCTTCATTCAATTCTTTAGAAGGAACACTACAATACACCAGGTAGAAAAATTCCATGGCCCAAGATATTGAGATAGCGGATACTAAACAATATTAATGCACTATTTGTACATTTAGAGCATTCGTGCATCGTAGCATGGCTCCAGGACAATTTTAATTGAGGTATTATTAATGAAAGAAGAAAATCTAATCACAGAAAGGGATGCTACGGGGGTTAAGGATCAGAATTTTCTTGCGAAAGAGTTATTAAACGACTTGCCGGTTGCGGTCTATTCGTGCAATGCAAAAGGGTATATCACGGGCTATAACAAAGCTGCGGTAGCGCTGTGGGGAAGAAGCCCCGAAATCGGCAAGGACCTTTTCAATGGTTCTAACAAAATTTATTACCCCAATGGCGAAATAATGTCACCGGAGAATTATCCTATTACTCGCACGCTTAAAACGGGGGTTGCTGTTGAAGGTGAAGAGATCATTATTGAAAGGGCGGATGGCAAAAAGGTAAATGTCCTTCCAATGCCTGTACCCCAATTTGATGAGAATGGTTTAATTATTGGAGCGGTAAACACGCTTATCGATGCAAGCAAACATGCCAGAGCCTTTGAGAAACAGGCGATTCTAGCTGCCATAATTGACACTTCTGACGATGCAATTATCAGTAAAACCCTAAAGGGAATAATTACCAGTTGGAACAAGTCTGCTGAATCATTATTTGGATATACCGAGCAGGAAGTAGTTGGGAAACACATTTCGATAATATTTCCGCCCGAACGAATTCAAGAAGAAGATATCATTATTAGCAACATAGCCCAGGGAAAAAAGGTAGAGCATTTTGAAACGATTCGTGTTGCTAAAGATGGGCATAGAATACCAATCTCTGTTTCCGTGTCACCCGTTAAAGATAGCAGAGGTAATATCATCGGTGCCTCAAAAATTGCGCGCGATCTAACTTTTGCGAAAGAAGCAGATGAACGGCGAGCTGTCCTGGCAGCCATTGTAGACACTTCCGATGATGCAATCATCAACAAAACATTAGATGGGATCATTACAAGCTGGAATAAGTCTGCTGAAAGAACCTTTGGTTACACTCCGGAAGAAGCAATTGGAAAACATATTTCACTTCTAATTCCTGAGGACAGATTAAGCGAAGAAGATTTCATTATAGGAAATGTTTCCAAAGGCAATAAAATCGATCATTTTGAAACCATAAGGAAAGCAAAGGATGGGTCGAGTATTCCTATTTCTTTGTCTGTATCGCCAATTAAAGATAATAAAGGAAACATTATTGGGGCTTCAAAAATTGCCACCGATGTAAGCGCCCTTAAGAGAGCTTTAGAGGAAAGTGAGCGAAATGCAGCGAATCTAAGGATAATCAACACTTTGGGGAAAGAGATCGCTGAGGATTTACACATTGAAACGATCCTACAGAAGGTTACTGACGCTACTACAAAGTTAACCAATGCAGAATTTGGTGCGTTCTTTTACAATACCCACAACCAAGAAGGTGAAGCGTATATGCTATACACTTTGGCTGGCGCTCCCAGAGAAGCTTTTGACAAGTTTGGAATGCCGAGAAATACTGACGTGTTTCACACCACCTTTTCTGGCAAAGGGATTGTTCGGGTGGATGATATCACAAAAGACCCAAGGTATGGGAAAAGTGCCCCCCATCACGGCATGCCTCGGGGACATTTGCCTGTGGTAAGTTATCTGGCAGTTCCGGTAAGGGGAAGTTCCGGCGAAGTAATCGGCGGACTTTTCTATGGGCACCCTGAACCTGCGCGTTTCACACAGGAGCATGAAGACCTGGTGCTTGCTATTGCGTCTCAAGCTTCAAATGCTCTAGCCAACGGTAAACTTTACAATCAAGTGGTAAGTCTCAATGCAAAGAAAGACGAATTCATAGGAATGGCCAGCCATGAGCTTAAAACACCCTTGACGAGCATATCAGGGTATATGCAAATTCTTGACAGAATTAATTCTGACGAGAAGTCCAGGCAGTTTATAAGCAAAACAGTGCAGCAGGTCAAAAAACTATCTGCGCTGGTGAACGATCTATTGGATGTTTCAAAGATTGAAGCCGGAAAACTTCAGCTAATTAAACGTGAATTCGATTTGATAAAAGTCACTACAGATGTTGTTGAACTAATCAGAAATTCTCAAGCGAGTCATACCATCAAATTTGTGTCGAATGTTCAGAGTATTGTTGTTAATGCAGATCCCAACCGTATTGAACAGCTCATTATCAACCTACTTACTAATGCGGTTAAGTATTCACCTGCTGCTAACCAAGTTGATATCATTATCCAGAGTAGCAACCAAGAGGTAACTGTGGGTGTAAAAGACACAGGTCTGGGTATTGAGGCGGATAAGCTGAAACATATCTTCTCTAGGTTTTACAGGGTTGACGGGCTAAATCCAACCATTTCCGGACTAGGTATCGGGCTCTACATCTGCAAAGAAATTGTAGACAGGCATGGAGGGAAGATCTGGGTGGACAGTAAGTACGGAAAAGGAAGTACCTTCTGGTTCAAATTGCCTATAACTTAATCCAGTTTTAAATTTAATGTAGAGAGTATATTAAACACTCTCTAGAACTATTCGAGCTTGTCTTCCAGCCATCGATCGGCTTCGACTATATCAATAAAAAATTGAGTGGTTACTTTCCCCTTCATTACATCGACGCTCTTTCTGGCAGATAACTGGCTAAAAGAGCTTGGGGAAAATATCCAGGCAAAATATTTTAGACCCGCTTTCTCCATCATAGGAAACCAAACCTCACCAACCCAATCAGCGGCTTCTGACCAGGTGCCTAACACATGCCGATTATCGTTCAGTACTCTTTCACACCGGTTTTTTTTCACAAATTCTAACATCGTCATACATCCGCGTTGCACCGAATCCAAAGTCTGGAAGCCCGTCCAATCGACCTTTAAACAATGTTTTTCTGCATTATAAGCAATCGTAACCGTACTATCCTTGAAATAGCTGTCTGTTTTCTGAGGCTGTTGTTCGCCAATTTCTTCAGCGATTAAGGGCAGGCGGAAGAAAAATGTTGATCCTGACCAAGAATACTTTCTATCCAGAAACTGCCTTTATGGCGCTTGAGAATTTCTGAAGAGATGAACAAACCTAGACCCAGGCCTTCAAAACGCATAGCAGTGTTATCTACCCTGTAATAGCGGTCACACAGCTTATCGAGGTTGTCTGGTTCTATGCCAATGCCGAAATCCTTAACACTTACTATCAAACTGTCGTTTTCTGCTTTGCTATCAACGATAATTTCTTGCCATCCGGTGAATACTTCACTGCATTAGAAAGGAAATTATTTAACACCTGTTCCAAGCGAAACCGGTCACCGTTGTAGGTGATTTCGGGTGCATTCTCCAAAATAATTTGGTGATTGGGTGAATTATGCTGCACGCACTCTACACTTTCGACAAGCATTTTCTTAAAGTTAAACGGCTCTAGATTGTAGCTCAGCTTACCTGCATTAATCTTGGTAACATCCAGCAAATCATTAATAAGCTTTGTTAATCTGAATATATGGTATGCGGACTTTTCAGCAAACCAGTGCACTTTTTTACATCCTGTGTCCGCCTCATTAAATCGCTATATGCCTTAATACTGGTAAGCGGTGTTCGAAGTTGTGGCTGGCTATGATAAAAATTCATCCTTTTTATGCTCATTATTCTTTTGCTGCTCAATATTAGTATTTGTTCCAATCCAAGTTTAATGTCACCATCCTCGATCAATGGTAATGCTCTGGCAAGGTGCCAGTGATATTCTCCATCCTTAAATTTGAGACGAAACTCAACCTGATACTCATTTCCCGAATCGAGAGACGTTTTCCAAACCTTAATCGCCCGGGGTAGATCTTCCGGATGTATAAATGCCTGCCATCCATCACCAACAATTTCTTCCCCACTCCTACCAAAGTCACCGACTACATTATCGATTAGGTAATCTAATGCGCCGTTTGGCTGCGCGGTCCACACTTGCTGCGGAATAGCGTTTAGCATAAACCGGAACCGCTGCTCACTTTCTTTCAATCGCTTTTTGTAAGCCACTTGTTCGGTAACATCCTGACAGGGTACAATGGTACCTGTAATGGTGGCGTCTGTTTTCCGGTAAGGCTGATAGATAAGGTTCAGATAGCCTTCTATCTTTTTCTCTTCTTAATACCTCGACTCTCTATGTCTTCAAGCACTTTTTCCAAAGCCCAAGAATTCCCATGTATATCGGAGATAATCGCAACTAATTTATCCTCTGTCATGAAACTTGTTAATGTTCTTAAAGTGGCACACTACGAGTGGCCTACGCCTAGATGCGTAAATATCAAAAATTTGAGCGGTGTACGCAACTACACATTTAGATCGTTTTTTGAGACTAACGGTTAAAGTTTATGTCGGGCTTTAAGGTGGACTAACGTTTAGCGATATTATTGTTGAGGCCGGACGACAATCCTTGAGTAGCTAGGTTAATTTTATTCAGAGAATCCTTTGCAAGGCCCGGCATTAACCGTGTAAGTCCGGCTATCACTTCGGCAGCACTTAGCTGGTAACCGGCTTTAGATTATGTCTGGTTCAGTGACAATTTCCATATCTTTCGACCATGAATTTTAGTTTATTTTCAGTAATAAACCTACTGGGAGTTGTCCAGTCGATCTTCTTTTCAGGCTTTCTACTTCAATTGGGAAGAAAGGCCGGAAAAGCACATTTTATCCTGTTAGGTTTCTTGGTATGCTTCGCTTTAGTGCAATTAAATGATGTATTTGAAGACTCGGGCGTTCTTTATAAGTATCCTCATCTAATCTCTATACTACCTGTTTTGGTGTTTTTATTGGGCCCATTGATTTACTTTTATGTGCTGGCTCTGACGCGAAATAATTTTTGGTTCAGCTGGGTTCATTTGATCCACTTGTTACCAATGATGATTCTCTTTACCCTTCTCATCCCTCAATACATGTTAGGTGCTGAAGAAAAGCGAATGTTGTTGACTGAAAAACCTGGTAATGGAGATATAATTTTGGCATGTATAGCAATTCTCCAGGTGGCTATCTATTTTATCTATGCCTTGAAAATCATTTACCAACACTCGGTCACTATCAAGAATTATTTTTCTCAGATAGAGAGGCTCAGCCTTAACTGGTTAGTTGGGCTTATTGCCGCTCTTTCTGTCATTTGGCTGATTTGGCTCCTTAATACGCTGGCCCCATCATCAGTTTTAAAATATACAGAGGCCGTGTTATTTACGGTAGCCGTTTACTGGATGGGTCTTAAAGGAATCAAACAGCCTGATATTTTTATGAAGTTTCAAGGACAGGATTCACAGCCTAAAGAAGTGAAAACAGACATCCCGGCCAAGAAATATGAAAAGTCTGGCATTGCTAAAAATAGAATCGAAGCTGCCTTAGACGCCCTCGATCACTGTATGAAGGTAAAAAAACTTTATCGGCAAAATGAACTCACCCTTGCTCAGCTAGCGGATAACGTGGGAATTCCCAACCATCACCTTTCACAATTACTCAACGAACGTTTGAATTCTAACTTCTATGATTATGTAAATGGTTACAGAGTTGAAGAAGTAAAATCAGAATTGATAAAGGAGGAAACTAACCGGTTTACCATTTTGGCTATTGCATTAGATGCCGGATTCAACTCCAAGGCATCTTTTAATAAAGCATTTAAAAAACATTCCGGCTTCTCACCCTCAGAGTTTAAGGCTCGCGAATCAGAACTAAGACTTACATCGGAGAAAAAATAGGTCTCCCCTTATTAGAATGGTCGACAAGACCCTCTGCAAGACCTTTCTTTGGGCCATATTCAATAAATATGGAAAAAGCCTTTTATTACAGTGCTCTTGCTATCTTCTTCCTGACAGCACTATCTGATGACCTTTTCAGCCAGCCGAAATGGGAAGTTGGATTTCGCATAATCCCGCAATCACCAAGCTTGCGTTATAAAACACCTTCGCCTATTTCAGATTTTTTAAAGCTCACGCCTTATTATTCCCGTCTTAGAATGGCGCAGGGAATTGGTGTCGTTTATCACCTTCATAGACGCTGGAGTGTAGCAGCAGATATTATTTATTCCATGCAGGGAGGAGGCTATAAAGAGCGAAAAACGAATTTGAATTATTTTAAAATCCCGGTAACGATTGGATACAATGCCAGGAACTCGCGAAAGCTCGTTTTTAACATGCAGACGGGTATTGATGTGAATTTTCTGGCTAGTGCCAAACTTAAATATCAGGATGGGCAAGTTGAAGATATTGGGAAATACCTTAGCAAGGTTAGCCTTGGCGTTCCGTTTTCAATCGGTTGGAAGTTTAAATTATCTAAGTCTTATTTGATGAACACTCAGGTTTATGCAAATACAGATTTTACTTCTATATCTAAAACCGATCAGTCCTTTAAAGTCAATAATTATATCCTGCCTGGCATTCGTTTCAGCGTAGATCAACCGCTAAGAAAATAAAAACCATGAGAAATTTGAAATTATATAGTTATTTAATCTTTGGATTGTTACTCACGGCTTGTGGCAAAGACCCTATGGAAGCTAATACTGTTAAGGCCTTAACAGATAACATTGTTTACCCACATATTGCATTAGGCTCTAATGTGGGGATCATTGTGGGAGTCATTTATAAAGACAAGACTGAGATCTATTCATACGGTGAAAAAGAGCTTGGTAGACGGGAGCCACTAAGTAAAGAAACCACACTGGAGATTGCATCGCTTACAAAAACTTTTACCGCTTTGGCACTGGCCGATATGGCTGTAAAGGGTATTGTAAATCTGGATGATCCGGTTGAGAAATACCTTGGGCCTGGTGTAATTATCCCTTCTAAAGACGGGGTTAAAATTACTTTGAAACATTTAGCTAATCATACGTCTGGCCTTCCCCGGTTGGCCGACAATATGGATCAAGATGCATTTAATCCTTACAAGGGATATTCTGAACAGAAATTTTTTGATTTTCTTAAAAGCTACACATTACCCACCGTTCCGGGGACGAAAGTGAATTATTCTAACATTGGTTATGGGCTCCTGGGTTATGTACTGAGTGTGATAAATCAGTCAGATTATGAAACAATGATCATTGAAAATATTTTGAAGCCTCTAAATATGAACCAAACTTTTGTGACACTTACAAATGACCGGATGAAGAATCATTCAGCAGGTTATAATGGCAGTAAGCGTACGTTTGAATCCTGGGCCCAACAACAGCAAAATATTATGCAGGGTAGCGGATCAATCAGCTCAAACTTGCAGGATATGCTGGTATATCTAAGAGCAAATATGGGATTAACCACTTCATCATTAGCTGCTGCTATTAATCTCACTCACGTACGAACCGTTGAGGACGAAGGTTTAGGCTGGACTTTTCATAATAATGATAGACAGGAGTTGATAGTAAAAAATGGTTTGAATGGAAGCTACACTTCATTTGCAGGTTTTAACAAGTCGACTCAAACGGGAGTAGTAGTTCTGACAAATTCTTCTCTCTATCCGGATCTCATAGCCACTCAAGTGGGACTGGAGTTATTAAAAAAGCTGTTAAAGCTTTAATCCCTTGCTAGCGCGAGGGTCGTGGAGCAGCAAAAAAGATATTAAATTAGTGTAACTCCAACTTATAGGTACATTAACAATCGTTTTGTGAGACACCTACAATGAATAAGAATGGAGTTCGAATAGACATTAAGAATTATTCGGCATGTTTCATATAGTGGACTCTCAAAAAGATTCGATACCAAATTTCGATTTCTGCGCTATAGTGTAGTACTTCTTTGGGGTAGCTAATAATTACCGGCTTATCCTGTTTTATCATCTACTAAAAGTCCCCATTAATATGGTCTGACTAAGTACATGCCCTTTCATCACCTCCAAAAGCTTAGTTTTAGTCATACCCTCGGTGCGTTCTAAATTTGTATCTAAAGCATACAAGTTGAATTCATACCGGTGCATTCCATTTGGTGGGCTAGGGCCTCTATACCCTTCCTGGTTCCAACTGTTAAGGCCGTCAGTGCATTAATGTCTTCAATACTATATTTTGTCCTCCAAAGTGTTGAATGTGCCTGGTATATTATAAATTACCAATGAACCCATGTACCCATTGGAGCGTCTCGGTCGTCCATAATTATCGCAAAACTTTTCGTGTTTTTGGGGAATCCACTCCAAGTAAGTGGTGGTGACACATTAGAGCTTCCGCAGGTATATTTAGCCGGTATGGGCTTGCCTTCTTGAAAAACAGAGCTGCTGAGATTTAGGCTGGCGGTCGTCTGTGAACTTGCGATGCTTGCAACGAAAGTAAGCGAGAACTTTTCCTTGCCTAAACTTTCAATACCGGATGGCTTTACCATCTCTTCGATCAATTTGCTGTTTATGGGATTTGTGATAGTTGCAATGAAAAAGCTATGGAACGCCGAGGCTAGTACATTAGGGCATCTTATGTAGTTTAAAAAACGGTCGTTTTTTAGAACGAGATACTTCTTCATAACTATCACTAGAAGCTGCTGATCGATAAAAACAATACCTGAAGAACAAAGTATCCTTATAGCTACTTTACCAATTTTATATATTTGTTTTGTGAGCATGGACAGCGATTTATTTTACAATACCCCCCAATTTCAAACCTTTTTTAAAAAATCTGCTCAATGCATGATTTTGAAGGTTAACACGCCGTGTTACACAATACTTGCTGTAAATGATAAATACCTCGAGTTCACATATAAGACACGGGAAGAACTTTTAGGAAGAAATTTGTTTGACATATTTCCCGGAACCGCTGACGCCAATGATCCGCTAAGTGTTATTAGCTCTTTTAATCGTGTCATTAATAACAAGGCAACAGACATCCAGCCACACTTTGCATATAACCTTGTATCGCCGCTCACCGGGCAACAGGAAACACGTTACTGGAGAAATGTGAATGAGCCGATTTTCGACGAGAACGGAGATGTTGCTTATCTTATTCATACTACTACAGATATTACCATTGAAGTAGTACGTGACCAGGAACTGAGCAAAGCCAAGGATGAGATATCAGACAAGACAAAAGCTTTAGAGGTAGCTTTGAAAAGGGCTCAGGCAGAAAAGTTGAAACTGGAACGACTTTTTATGGAAGCTCCCGCTATAATTTGCGTTCATAGTGGCCCGGAATTTATTTTTGAATTTATCAATCCACTGTATCAGAGCATTTTCCCCGGAAGAGACCTTTTGGGAAAAACCTTTGCTGAGGGATTACCTGAACTTGTTCCACAGGGAATTTTAGAAATCCTGAACCACATTTATCAGACAGGGGAAAGCTTCCAAGGCAAAGAAGTATTTATGCCGCTGGCCGAGTATGACGGTGGCCCCCAGGCTGATCACTATTTTAATTTCATATATCAGGCAAGGCGTGATGAATATGGAAACATAGACGGGATATTGGTTTTTGCCTATGAAGTGACAGATCAGGTGTTGTTTAGAAAGAAGATTCAGGAAAGCGAAGAGCGGTTGAATCTGGCAGTGGAGAATGTAGAAGCCGGAGTATTTGATACAGATTTGGTCACCGAAAAAACCATTCGTTCATTAAAGCACGCGCAGATTTACGGCTATAAGGACAACTCGGAAGATTGGACACTTGAAAAGGTTAAACAACATATGCTGCCTGAAGATTATCCTGCTGCAGATAAAGCTTACAAGGAAAGCATATCAACCGGAATCCTTAATCATTCTTTCCGAATTAAAAGAGCGGATGAAGTAATAAGATGGGTGAATACTACAGGTAAAGTCTCATACAATGAGAAGGGCGAGCCAGTACGAATTATTGGAACAGTTACTGATATTACCGAAAGAAAAGAGCTTGAAAAGCAAAAGGACGAATTTATTAGTACGGTCAGTCATGAACTGAAAACACCGGTAACCTCTATTAAAGCGTATTCACAATTGCTAAAGCGCTCACTCTCCGGAACAGAGAACCCTGACAATTTTAGCTTTTTAGAACGACTCGACACCCAGGTTCTTAGACTTGAAACCCTTATCAGGGGCTTGCTGGATTTAAGTAGGATAGATACGGGTAAATTCGACTTAAAAGAGTCTGAGATAAATATGCAACTGCTTCTGGGTGAAGTCGTGGAGGATTTGCAACTAATTACTGCAACCCATAAGTTAATAATCACTGAAAACCCTCCAATCGCCATAAAGGGAGATAAGGATAGGTTGATACAAGTGATTACAAACTTGGTTACCAATGCAGTAAAATATTCTCCGGCTGCGGATAAAGTAATTATTTCAGTAATCAAGAGGGGTGGTGACATGGTTTGTAGTATAAAAGACTTTGGGATTGGCATACAAAAAGAGCAAAAAGATAATATTTTCCTTCGCTTTCATCAGGTGGCTCAAAACGAAAGATCTGGCTTAAGCCTTGGATTGGGGCTGTATATTTCGAAAGAAATTATTGAAAATGCAGGTGGAAAAATTGGTTTTGAAAGCGAACCTGGTGAAGGTAGCACCTTTTGGTTTACTTTGCCTTTAGATAAAACTAATTAAGATTTAAGGCTGAAAGTGTTGGTGGATATGACGACATCAGAATTTACAAGTACTAATCCAGAGCCAGCCTTATTAGATTCGGCTATGACTTTTAAAGAAAATTCAGAATTTAGCTGAAGCGGTTGGCCGCCTTGAAGAGAGACTGCGCCAATTATCCGGGAAGATTAAAATGTGAGAGAACTACCAATTGTAATGAGACAAATAAATGTTGGAAAATAAGTCGAAACCTAATCTTCGCTTTCCTCCACTCCCTGAACCTGGCAGGTAACGTATACCGGTCGTTTTTGGGAAACCTTAATAAGTCTTAAAGAGAAATTTGAATTATACACTACATATCAAAAAAACCTATACTCCGAAAGCACAGGTAAATTTTTAGAAAAACAGCAATGGTAATAGAAAAAACTATCCTACCGTCAAAAAAAGTTGATATTTTCTTTCCCGCTGGGGCCTCTCCTGCTGGCTAAGTGCTCTAGTAACTCTTATTCGAAATGATAAAATTAAACGATTCTTTATTCACTTTTCTTTCGATCGATTTAAAAATTCATCAGCGATTCAGCAAACTTCTCTTTACTTCATCCTCGAATCCTGCCCAATAATGTTGAGTAGTAGACATTGAATGATGCCCCAAGGTTACCTGAACAAATTCCATAAAAGCTCCACTATGAATGGCACTCGTAGTGAACGTATGCCTTGCTACATAGGTTGACAAATTAATTTCTAATCAGGCGAGCTTAGCTAATTTATTCATATACTGATTCACGAAACGAATAAAGTTACGGTTAGCCCTAAGCTTCTCGTTCTCGTCCATCCTATTCGTGAAAATCGGAAACACATGCTGATCCCCGTTCCTCTTAAATTTTTCGTACTTTCAATTGTTGCCTTTATAGTTTCCATCAGCGGGATCACAATTAGGCGGGGATCATCTTTTGAGGTATTCATCGTCTTTCGGCGAATGAAGAAAACGACTTTCCGGATACCTGTTTATACTTGAGCTCCGCAATATCTCTAAAATTCATTCCATTACACTGGTAGCTAAAAAACCAAAAGGCTCTTGCCTTTTCCATTTCGCTGCCCTCAGGAACTTCTGTGGTGTATAGTATCCTCAGATCGGCTTTGTTAAGTGATTTTTTGATGTTCTTACCAGTCGGAATTTTATATTTTCCTTTCTTGAAGGGATAAAGCTGCACAGAAACATCCCCACAGGCAATATCTTGGTTAAAGACTGCTCTTAATGCACGGAGGTACATCCCGATGGTGGCGTTTGACCGCTTTTTAAGTTTCATCCAACTTTGGAAACCTTCAACATTGCCGACCTTTTAGGAAAAAGCAGCAACCGGGTAATTTTTGATATTGGCGGGAATAATTTCAGGATGATTTGCAAGTACGTATTCGGAGCAAAACAAGCTCAGTTGTTTGTTTGCTGGATGTGGACCCATGCTGAGTATAATAAGATTTGCAAACAAGGTGAACAGTACAATTTATATCTATTGACCATGGTAACTACAGCAATTAAATATACCGTAATAAAGAACAAAGACCAGTATAACGAATACTGCGATTAACTGGAAAGGTTATTAAGCGAAGACCATAACCAACAAGTACAAGATGAAATCGACTTGCTTACGCTGTTAGTTGAGAAATACGATGAGGTCCACAATACCTTTCAGTATACTGATCCCATTGTGATGCTTCGCTCATTTATGGAGGACCATCACATGAAACCTCAGGATTTAACCACTATCCTTGATATCAGCAAAGGTTATGTCTCTGATATCTTAAACTATAAAAAAGGATTGTCTAAAGAAGTAATCAGGAAGCTTGCTGAATACTTCAAAGTAAAGCAAAAGGCTTTTAACCGCCCTTATAAACTCCGTTGAAAGGGACTAGATTAGTCCCTCATCAGCAAATGAGAAATACTCATCTGCTGTAATGATCAGATGATCCAATACTGAGATATCCAGTAACTTTCCTGCCTGAGTCAGCTTATTAGTTAATTGCCTGTCTGCTTCACTTGGTTTAAGGTTTCCTGATGGATGGTTATGAGCCAGGATTATTTGAAATTTAGTGCTATACCTTTAAAAATTTAGTCTTTGGTATTTCTCAATTCTTCCAAGTCTTGTTTGTGATTGTTTGGGTTGTGGAAACTGAATGACACAGCCCCTTTGTCGTCCGGGCGTCAAGGCGTGAAAGCTTTTTTAAAATCCGGATTACCTTTAAATACCTCTTGTAATACGTCTGTAATTGTTCAGGGTTTTTCTTAAACTCTACTTTTTTCCGCTTTCTTCAATCGCTATCGCTTCCAAGACGTATGATTTCAAACCTCTTTTACTTTTTCATTGTCATTTACATTGGTAAATTAATAATCCTGTCAGACTTTAAATTCCCTTGCTGTTCAAGTATATTATTCTTGTCGGTCAGTAATTCCCCTTTGAAGAAGCTTATGTTTTCTGATTCTTTTAAAGCACCAACTGAATTGAACTCTGTACAGCAATGACAGTTTGCGTCGCTCCCGCGACTGTTCCAGAAGAAGTTTAAAGTCCTCTTCAGGCATCGGATTAGAAACTTTGCTATGTAAATTAGATAATACAGGTTCCAAAATAAAAACACTTTTTTCGAGATATGGAGTTTCAATGTAACATATCTTAAAAAATCAGAGTGATGGTTGGTATTCGACTTACTAAAATGTAACTCCTAATTGATATACTCGTATTAGTTCCAAATAGCTTGAATTTATCTTAATTTAAAATAGAAACTAAGCATACGATTCGAATATGCCTTATTAAAAATCTTACATTAATTTGAGTTAATTCGAAATGTCCGAACATCCGTAACACACAATCCAATTGTGATTAAAATTTTAATGACTTGGTTCCTTTGATTCTCCCTACTGGTTATGAAAATAAACAAGTGACTAACTCTAACAGAGAAGCTATTAGTTTAGTTATTAATGGCTATACAACACAAGGGCTACTTACTTTAAGCCGTGAAAATAATACTACACTTTTAGTTACCTTATTGGCGGCATTTAAAGTGCTTCTATATAGATATAGCGGACAGTTCGATATTAGCATAAGTACAATTTCAAGCACAAATTCCCTTCCGTTACGAACCGTATTTGAAGGCAATATTTCCTTTACAGAACTCTTACAAAAAGTACATACCACTTTTGAAACGGTCTTCGGAAATTGTAATTCTTTATCTCAAAATTTAGATCCAAGTACTGAAAACAGTTCTAACGTTTGTTTTAACAAAATCAATCAGTTTATTCTTCATCTTGAAGATGATACTTTATCTAAGGACGATCTTGCAAATCATCAAAATTTAATTAGCCACGCTTTAACCTACAATGAATTTTTAATTCATCTAATGCCTGAGGGTTCTGAACTTAAGGGATCTATTAAATATTCGCCCGGTTTATATAATGAGCAGACAATTTCCCGGATGTTGGACAATTTTATTGCACTTCTGAATTCAGTTATTGAGCAACCAAAAATAAGTATTGACACTCTAAAACTCTTAAGCAGCCAGGAGGAACATGATTTACTTGTTGCTTTCAACAATACTAAATCAGAATATAATCCTGCCAAAAATGTAATCGAATTATTCGAAGAACAGGTTTCTAAAAGTCCAAATGCTATTGCGGTAGTTTTTGGCGATAATAAAATAACCTACAAATCGCTTAACGAACAAGCGAACAAACTAGCCAATTATTTAACTGCTAAAGGGTTAATTGCCGGTGCCTTAGTTCCAATATGTATGGAACGCTCGCCGGAAATGATTGCAGGTATTCTGGGGATTTTAAAAGCGGGTGCTACCTACGTGCCTATTGACCCTAAATATCCGGAAGATCGAATAAGGCACATGCTCGAAGATATCAATGCATCCCTAATGTTGGGAAACCGGAAAAGCAATTTTTCAATGGTCGAACAGGCATCTTTGATAGATATCCGTGAGGATTTGCTTGAAATAAATAAACAGTCATCAACAAATCTAAAAGCGGTTATCAAGCCGGAGCATTTAGCCTATGTAATCTACACATCCGGTTCTACCGGAAAACCAAAAGGAGCTGGGGTTTATCATAAAAGCATAGTCAACTTGCTGCAGTGGTATATTAAGGAGTTTGCGATAAATGAGAAAGACAACATTTTAATTATAAGTTCTTTTGCATTCGATCTTACTCAAAAAAATATTTTTTCGCCCTTAATAACTGGAGCTAAAATAGTTTTACCAGTAATGGAGTTTTACGATAATAACCTGATCGTAGATTGTATCCGTGACAACGAAGTATCGTTTATTAATTGTGCGCCAAATGCATTTTATCCTATAGTTGAACATCCTGAGGCACTTCCCAAAATTAAGTCTTTGCGGCTGTCAATTCTTGGTGGGGAGCCTATCCATCTAAGCCGTTTAGAAAAATGGACTTTATCGGAAACATTTAATTGTGAGATTATAAACAGTTACGGGCCAACGGAATGCACAGATATCGCATCATTTTACAGGATTAAAATACCCCAAAATTATATAAACAAAACCATCCCGATAGGTAAGCCAAATGATAATGTGAGGCTCTATGTGTTAAACGCCGCCTTGCAAGTTCAACCTGTAAACGTCGCCGGAGAGTTGTATATCGGAGGAGATGGTGTTGGGGCAGGTTACATTAAGGATGCACAACTCACAGCAGAAAAATTTATACCCGATCCGTTTAGTACTGAAGCAGGAGCGAGACTTTACAAAACCGGCGATTGGGCTTGCCGTTTGCCGGATGGAAACGTAGAATATTTAGGAAGAATCGACCATCAGGTAAAGGTTAGAGGTTACCGTATTGAGTTGGGTGAAATAGAAAGTGTATTGCAAACCTGCCATTTTGTGAAGCAGTGTGTTGTTGTCGCTAAGGCGGATACCACTGGCAGCAATAACTTAATTGCCTATGTGGTATCGGAGGGCATTTTTAATAAACCTGCTATTACAGGGTTTCTGCAATCAAAACTACCTGATTACATGATTCCGTCAGTTTTTATAGAGCTTGCGGAAATCCCTCTTACTGGAAATGGGAAAGTAGATCGGGCGGCATTGCCCAATCCTTTTCATCATAGATTAACAGATGCTTTATATGTCGCTCCAAAAAGTCAAACAGAATTAAATGTAGCCACGATCTGGAAAGAAGTACTTTCAATAGATAAAATCGGGGTTAACGATAATTTTTTTGAATGTGGCGGAAACTCTCTAAATGCCGTTCGAATTGTAGCGGCAATGAAAGAAGCGCATCAATATCAATTGCCGGTTATTAAGCTATATCAATACCCAACAATAAAAGGTTTAGCTGCATATTTTGATGGTGCTAAAAGAAATGTTTTTAATATCGATACCCGGAATAAACCGGCACTAGCTGTCACTGATATTGCCGTTATCGGCATGGCCGGCCGCTTTCCCGGTGCAGAAACTATTGATGAGCTCTGGGATATTTTAAAAGACGGACGAGAAACGATCTCCTTTTTCTCGGAGGAAGAACTCGACAGCTCCATACCCGAACATCTAAGAAACGACCCCGATTATATAAAGGCGCGAGGTGTAATTAAAAACGCGCAATATTTCGATGCCGCGTTTTTTGGACTCAATCCTAAATTAGCCGAGGTTATGGATCCTCAGCAACGGGTTTTTCTGGAGATTGCCTGGGAAGTATTAGAGGGTTCTGGTTACCTGCCGCAGCATTACGCGGGTAACATAGGCGTTTATGCCGGATGCGGAAATAATACCTACTACCTCAACAACGTACTCAAGAACGAAAAAATTCTTAACCAGGTGGGCGATTTTCGCGCCATGACGGTTAACGAAAAGGATTATATTTCTTCACGCACCTCATACCAGCTGAATTTGAAAGGGCCGTCGGTGAGTGTTTATTCGGCCTGTTCAACTTCTTTATTGGCTATTACCCAGGCGGTAGACGCAATCAGAAACGGGCAATGTGATGTGGCGATAGCCGGAGGAGCAAGCGTTACGGCACCAATAAACAGCGGACATTTATATCAGGAAGGTTCTATGATGAGCAGCGACGGCCATTGCCGTTCGTTTGATGCAGATGCCAAAGGAACCATGTTCAGCGATGGAGCAGGCGTGGTTTTGTTAAAAAGTTTAGAAGAAGCGATTAGAGACGGCGATAGAATTTACTCCGTAATAAAAGGCATTGGTGTAAATAACGACGGGAGTGATAAAGGGAGTTTTACCGGGCCAAGTACCGAAGGTCAGGCTTATGCGATTAGTAAAGCCATTAATGATGCCGGCATCGAACCGTCGAGTATTACGTACATTGAAGCACATGGTACAGCAACACCTATTGGCGACCCGATAGAAATTGAAGGTTTAAAAGTGGCATTTGGCAATCAGGCAGCAAACCAATATTGCGCCATCGGATCAATTAAAAGCAATATGGGTCATTTAACTGCTGCCGCAGGAGTTGCCGGTTTAATTAAAGCAACTTTAGCCCTGGTCTATAAAAAAATCCCCGCTTCCACGGGATATAAAACTCCTAATCCGCATATTGACTTTATCAACAGTCCGTTTTACGTAAATTCTACTCTGGCAGACTGGAGCAGCAACAGTTTGAGGCGTGCAGGAGTAAGTTCTTTCGGTATTGGTGGAACAAATGTTCATGTCATTCTTGAAGAATATCTGGAAGAAAATGCGCCCGAACAAATATCCGAGTCATCATTTCAACTTGTTACCTGGTCGGCCAAATCAGAAAGAAGTCTTGGGGCTTATGCGGAAAAGCTGGCAGCCTGCATTGATCAGCATCCTGAAATAAACTTAGCCGATGCAGCTTATACACTTCAAACTACCCGAGCCCCATTTTATTGTCGTGCATTTACAATAGCAGATTCATCCAACACTTTGAAGACTGCTCTCCGGAATAACGGGCAGCCTTTTGAAGTAAAAACGCTTACAGAAACACCACAGGAAATTGTATTTATGTTTCCCGGCCAGGGTTCGCAATATCTAAACATGGGCCGTGATTTGTACGAAAATCAAACTGTTTTTCGCAATGCTATTGATGAGTGCGCCGAGTTACTATTACCATATTTAACAACAGATATCCGACACGTTATCTATCCTGATATAAATGATTCAGCAGCAACCAATCTCCTGAAGGATACAAGATTTACACAACCAGCTTTATTCGTTACCGAATATGCACTGGCAAAATTATGGATGAGCTGGGGTATTCAACCTTCAATTCTTTGTGGTCACAGTATTGGTGAGTTTGTGGCAGCACATTTTGCCGGAGTTTTCAGTTTGGCTGATGGTTTAAAACTTATCGCTATTCGCGGAAGGATGGTTAGTGAACTGCCACAAGGCCAGATGCTATCGGTAAGAACGGATGTCGAAGCTTTGACCGCAATCCTTCCGAACGACCTTTCGATTGCGGCAGTTAACAGCGCCAGATTATGTGTGGTTGCAGGAGAAGAACAAGCTATCACCGCTTTTATTCTTGTTTTAGAGAAGAAAGAAATAGCGTACAGTTTATTACATACAAGCCATGCTTTCCATTCAAATATGATGAATCCCATCATAGAGGATTTTAAGAAGGTGGTATCTGAAACTGCGTTGAGTTTTCCGAAAAAGCCGGTTATGTCTACTGTTACCGGAACGTGGTTAAGTGATGCCCAAGCAACAGACCCTGATTACTGGGCGCAGCATTTAAGGTTAACCGTCCGCTTTTCCGATGCTGTGAAATGTATTCTGGAAAATGAAACTGTGTTGTTTTTAGAGGCAGGCCCGGGTAACGTAACCTCAATTCTGGTAAGGCAACAAACAGGCACAGCAAAAGTAGTTGCAGTAAGCAGTCTGGAAAAAAATAAAGCACATTCCTCCGAAACCCAATCCATCTTAAAGGCAGTAGGCCAACTTTATATAAATGGTATAGAACCTAATTGGGAAGCTTTTTACGAGGGACAAATCAGAAAAAAGATAAATCTTCCCTTATATGCTTTCGATAGGAAGTATTGTTGGGTAGAACCTGCAGAATCACCAGCTAAAAATCTAGCAATTCAAGAAAGGGCCGGCAAAAGAATACCGGAAGAAAATAAAGCAATGAATAACGACATTTTAATTCAAAGAGTCAAAGAAATCATAGAAGAAACATCAGGTATCGAGATTGCTGATCTTAAGCCGAACCTTAACTTTCTGGAAATCGGGCTTGATTCTTTGTTATTAACCCAAGTAGCATCAACATTTAAAAAGAAGTTTAGCTTGCCGTTCACTTTCAGGCAACTTTTGGAGGAAACTTGCACTATTGAATTGGTAGCGGCGTATATCGAGAAAAACAGTGATCCTGTGGGTATGAGGGATTTACAAGTTCAGCCAACTCAAAGCACGTTCGAACCACAGGCTTTGCCCATTTTAAGTAATTACAGTGTGGTGCCCAACGGCAATATCGCTCTGGATATGATTGCTCAGCAGTTGCAGTTACTCGCTAAACAAGTTTCATTGATACAAGGCGGAAATCCTCTGGGATCAACAACTCCAAGTATTCAAAACAATCAAAGTTTACTGGATAAAATAGCTGTAAGCCCTGCATCTACAAATGATTTAACTCCTGAAGAAGCTATCGAAATAAAAAAACCTTTTGGTGCTACAGCGCATATAGACAGGCAGGTTACCGAACTAACAAGTAAACAATATGCTTTTTTAACTGAGCTTACTTTATCCTATAATAAAAAAACCGAAAAAAGTAAAAAATATGCGCAGGAGCACCGGACTTATATGGCAGATCCGCGCGTAGTTTCCGGCTTTAAGCCGCTTACAAAAGAAATTGTATATCCAATTGTTATCAATCGATCTAAAGGGAGCCGGTTATGGGATTTAGATGGCAACGAATATATCGACATCCTTAATGGTTTTGGTTCGAATATGTTTGGCTACCAGCCTGATGTATTGACCAACGCCTTACATGACCAGGTTGAAAGAGGTTTCGAAGTGGGGCCGCAACATGAATTAGCGGGGGAGGTAAGCAAGCTGATTTGCGAATTTACAGGTTGCGATCGTGCTGCTCTTTGCAGTACCGGTTCTGAAGCGGTTTTGGGTGCTATGCGCATTGCCAGAACCATCACTGGACGATCTCTTATTATTGCTTTTACCGGGTCTTATCATGGTATTGTAGATGAAGTTTTAGTTCGGGGCACTAAAAAATTAAAGTCATTTCCGGCCGCTTCAGGTATTATGCCCGAAGCCGTACAAAACATGCTTATACTCGATTATGGAACTGAGGAAAGTCTTCAAATAATAAAATCCAGATCAAACGAGCTTGCCGCCGTTCTGGTAGAGCCGGTACAAAGCCGGAGGCCTGAGTTTGTTCCTCTAGATTTCTTAAAAAAAGTGCGCGAAATTACAACGGAAGCCAGCGTTGCTTTAATTTTTGATGAAGTGATTACCGGTTTCAGAATGCACCCGGGCGGTGCACAGGCTTTGTTCGGTATTAAAGCCGATATCGCGACATATGGAAAAGTTATTGGTGGTGGCTTGCCAATCGGAGTTATCGCGGGTAAAAAGGAATTTATGGACGCTCTCGACGGAGGTTTCTGGCAATACGGCGACACTTCGTTTCCGGAAGTAGGCGTAACTTATTTTGCCGGAACATTTGTACGCCATCCGCTGGCTCTTGCTAGTGCAAGAGCTGCTCTTCAGTACATGAAAGACCGGGGCCCCGGTTTGCAGGAAGAGTTAAATAAAAAAGGCGAGGAGATTGCTACAAAACTTAATGCAGAATTTAAGAAACGAGGGCTTCCATTTTTCGTGGCGCAATTTGGGTCTTTATGGAAGATAAAATTTCATGAAGATATTCCTTATAAAGAATTACTTTTTACACTAATGCGCCATAAAGGTGTACATGTTTGTGATGGCTTCCCGTGTTTTATGACAGAAGCACACACTCCTGAAGAGATAAATCTGGTTATTAAATTATTTATAGAGAGTGCCGATGAAATGATCGAAGCTGGTTTTTTTAAGCAAGTATCGGGAGATAAAGAACAGGCGGCAATTAACCACCCTTATGACTTAAATACTCCTCCCGCAAATGGTGCCAGACTAGGTCGTGATAAAAACGGAAATCCGGCATGGTTTATCGCAAATCCCGAAAAGCCCGGGAGCTATTTACAAGTGCAAGCAAGATAGATATGATTGATCTTGCCACCAGTCCAGAAATAGTTTTTTTAACTGTTGATCACGACCCGTTCGCTGGTCCTGAAATAATAAGGATAGCGCCTTCCACAGAATCTCAAAAAGAAATCTGGGCGTCATGTATGATCGGAAGGGACGACGCAAACCGGGCTTATAACGAGTCGATAACGTTGCATTTTAAAGGCAGTTTGCACAAATCGGCATTTGAAAGAGCATTAGAAACACTTATTGAGAGAAATGATTCTTTAAGAACCGCATTTAGCGCAGACGGAAAGCAGTTATGCGTTTTTAATAAGCAACCCTTGGATTTTTATTATAAAGACTTATCAGAAATTCTTGATCCGGTTGCAGAGCAAATAGTTCAAAAGTATATAAAGGATGATGCTCTTTTTGTGTTTTCTCTTACCGATGGCCCATTACTCAAAACCGGACTTTTTAAAATCAATTCCAACGAATATAAGTTTGTCCTCACTACTCATCATATAATTTGCGATGGCTGGTCGATAGGTATTTTGCTCCAGGAATTAAGCAAGTTATATTCTTCATATAGTCTACATCTTCCAATTCAATTACCAGCTGCACCATTGTTTAGCAAGTATGCTTTTGAGCATCAAAAATTTATATGCAGTGGAGATTATCAGACACAGGAAGAGTTCTGGCTTAAGAATTTAAATCACAATACCCCCATCGTAAATCTTCCAACCGACTTTGATCGGCCTTTGGTACGAACATATAAAAGTGGTCGTTTGGATTATTCATTAGACCAGAAATTAATTTCGCAGCTTAAAAAGATTGGTGTTGAAAACGGCTGCAGTCTCGTAATAACGTTAACAGCTGCGTTTGAATTATTTCTGCAACGTTTAACCGGTCAGGAAGATTTGATATTGGGCTTACCCGCCGCCGATCAATCGGCTTCGGGAAATTTAAGGCTGATAGGACACTGCGTAAATCTGTTGCCTTTAAGAAGTAAGCCCAGGCCAGGACACACGTTTTCAGAATTTTTGAAAGAACGCAGAGCGTTTATGTTCGATGCTTACGAAAATCAGCAAATCACATTCGGCAGCCTGCTTAAAAAGCTGACAATATCCCGTAATACTTCCCGGGTTCCATTAATTCCGGTTGTGTTTAATATCGATATGGGGTTAACGGACGGAGTTAATTTCTCTGGTTTGGATTTTAAATTTTTCAATAACTCGCGCGAATATGAAAGTTTTGAACTATTTGTAAATGCTACCGGTTCCGAAGAATCTTTTATACTGGAATGGTCTTACAATACGCAGCTTTTTAAGCCGGAATCTGTAAACCGAATGATGGCCGGTTTCACTAGGATACTTAAAACTCTTGTTGCTAATTCTAATGTTCTTTTGCATGATGTTTTACTTACAGATAAAAATGAGTTATTAGCTGCCGTACATCAAAGAAATGAGACCGATGTTATTTATCCTCAAACCAAATGCTTAATCCAATTAATCGAAGAAACCGCTGCTGCTAATGCGGATAAGATTGCGCTGGTGCATGCAGATGATGAGATTAGGTTTGCTGAATTAAATCAAAAGGCGAATCAACTAGCAAGGTTTCTTCTGGAAAAGGAAATAAAAGTTGGAGATGTGATTGGCCTCGCAGTTGAACGATCCCCTGAGATGATAGTTGCTTTGCTGGCTATCTTAAAAACAGGAGCCACTTTTGTCCCGCTTGATGCTGAACTTCCGCGAGAGCGTATAAACTTTATGTTGTCCGATGTATCGGCAAATATTACCATAACATCAAAAAAACATCAGGATAAGTTTAGCAGTCAGGCAATTGAAGTAATTATTGAGGATGCATTATCCGAGAGTAAAAATCAATTAATTACAAACCCCGATGTTAGGATAAGCACAACAGATATCGCTTATATCATTTATACATCCGGCTCCACCGGTAAGCCCAAAGGTGTTTTAATTGAGCAGGGATCTATCCTGAATTATATTCAAAGTAGTATTAATGCTTATTCATCTCCCGAGCAACGATATGCCGGTAGTTTCATCCATCTCGCACTTAGTTTTGATGCTTCATTGACAGCGGTATTTGTACCCTTGATCATCGGAAAATCAATTGTAATTAGTTCTAAACCGGCATTAGAAGTTTTTGATGATGAAAATATAATCAAATTTGCACCATTCGATTTTATTAAATTAACTCCGGCCCAACTACTATTATTAAAGAATTCTAAAAATGCAAAAGCCCTTTTTGCAGCCCGAAAACTAGTTCTTGGTGGCGAAGCTCTGTTAAAACGCCATATCGATTTTTTAATCGAGCTGCAAGCCGATGTAGAAATTATTAACGAGTACGGCCCAACCGAAGCTAGCGTTGGATGTGTTTCTTATGCTTTTAATATACAGGATGATTTCAAATATTCATCCTCAGGCATATCAATTGGCAAACCCATGCCAAACGTCAGGATTTATATTTTAGACAAGTTTCTAAATCCGGTGCCTGATGATACTGAAGGTGAAATTTACATTGGCGGAGTGCAGGTGGCTAAAGGCTATTTAAACAGGCCAGAGCTGAACACGGAAAAGTTTATCAGCAATCCGTTTAATCAGAGCGAAACATTATACCGAACCGGGGATCTCGCCAAATATGCGGAAGACGGTAGTATAAATTATCTGGGCCGAATTGATGATCAGTTCAAAATTCGCGGTTACCGCATAGAACCCGGCGAAATAGAGCAGCTTTTGATTAAACAGGAAAACATTAAGCAGGCGCTGGTAATTGCCCGGGAAGATCGAACAGGCGATCAAAGGTTGGTTGCTTATATTGTCTCTGATAAATTACTCTTAGATGAGGAATTTCAAATACAAATTCAGATTTGGAAACATGCACTTAAAAATCAATTGCCTGTATACATGTGTCCTGCCGATTATGTTAGTATCACTTCAATCCCTTTAACGGTAAATGGTAAAGTTGATAAAGCTAAGCTGCCTAAGCCGGGGTTCGATAAAATCTCCGCAAGATTTACCGCTCCGGAAACAGAGATGGAAAAACTGGTTGCCAGTAATTGGACACAATTTCTTGGGGTAAAGAATATTAGCATTCACGATGATTTTTTTGAACTGGGTGGTCATTCTTTGCTTGCCATTGAGGCACTTGCTCAACTTGCTAAACAAGCGGGTAAAATACTACCGGTTTCGGCTTTGCTCGAGAATTCCACAATTTACAAACTCGCTTGCTTACTGGATAACGGAATAGCTGTCGATCGGTGGAAATCATTAGTAGCTATTAAAACATCGGGCACTAAAAACCCGCTTTATATAATACATGGAGCCGGACTAGGGGTTTGGGCTTTCACTGATTTGATTTCGCATTTGCATGAGGAGCAACCTGCATACGCTTTCCAAGGGTTGGGGATTGATGGCCTTGATGAGCCCTTTGAGACGGTTGAAGAAACAGTAGCCTTTTACATTTCGGAATTGCTGCAACAAAATCCAACCGGTCCGTACTTATTAGCAGGTTTTTCTGATGGTGGACTAATCGCGTTCGAAATGGCCAGGCAGTTAAAATCCCTGGGTAAGCAAGTAGCAATGTTAGGCCTGTTTGATACTTACATTCAGGAACCTGTATTCCGCTCTACTGTTGAAAAGATCATTCTGAAACTCAAACAGGCTACTCACAAAGTACGATGCTTGTTTTTGCATCCGCGAAAGGCATTAGAATCTCAGAGACAACTTCTTAAAATCAGGTTATTAAACATTGCCGGAAGAACGTTTGGGTATAAACATAAAGATGATTTTAGGGAAACTTACCCTCACCTTTATGAGGCCATGCACAAATACGCGATCTCATTATCAAAGTATAGGAGGCAATCTTATGATGGTGTTATTGATTTGTTCAGAGCAAAGGTGCGGGTTTATTACGTAGACGATTTTGAAACCTTAGGTTGGGAACCTTATACTACCGAGGATATAATCATTCATAAAGTGCCTGGTGATCATGACGATATGATTCTTGCAGAAAAGGCACCTGCATTCGCTAAGGTATTGCAAAAGGCAATTGATGAAAAATCACCTAAGGTTGCCGTTTAAAAAGTAGCTGAAATGAAGTATCGATTTGTATTGATTTATTAGCTTCCGCCATCCATTGGACATCCATTAAGTTTCCAGGTTCCAAAACCATGCTTTTGAGCTGTACTGATGTGTTTCTCGAAATCTTGTTTTCGCAAACTTGTGCATGGAGTCTCACTCAATTTCCAAGTTGAATGGCAGGAAATACTTCAGTATTCTGAAAATGTTGGAAATGATAGTCTTGCCCGGAATATCTATCACTAAAGCCGTTTATCAACCTTAACCTGCTCTAACTTCCGCGTCGCTCCTTCTGATCTATTTCGGCCTGCGCTGCTTCCTTCTCCGCAGCGATAATCGCCTGCTGTTTGATCATCGCTTTTTCGGCTTTTTTTATAAAACTATCTGGATCTTCTTCAAGCTTAGTTTCGATCTTCTTAGCAACTGCCGGGTATAGCGCTCTAACAAGCCAAAAGTTATACGCCTCGCCATCTATCGTTCTGATGATTGAGATGCAAGGCTGTTCCTACAGATAAAGCAGTAGTAATGAAACCGGCGGCTACGCCTATAATCAAGCTTTTTGACCAGGCCCCGAAATGATGCCTGTTTTTTACGTTGATTATTTTAGGGCAAGGTTTCGACAACGCTACAGAAAAAAGGGCTAAATATCGCCAAATACCTAGGTAACAACGGAAAATAAAAATCGCATATTATTGATTATCAATACATTAATAAAAATAGAAAGTGTCAAAATGGTATAAAAGGTCTCTTAATCAGTGGGTCGAGAGTTCGAGCCTCTCCCAGGTCACTGAAAATCAGGCATTTGGAAATTAACTTTCGGGTGTCTGATTTTTTCTCACACATTCTCACACAATTTCATCAGTTCTCACACATCATTTTAATTGCCGCCGAGTTATAATCGCACAGCCGAAAAGATTAATGCAAATTGCAGTTTACATAAGACAAGTTGTAATAGTTCGCTTGGATCCGAGCTAACCATTCAATTAACTCACGCATTCAAATTAACAAAAAATTCAGCTTTTTAGGCGATGTATAAAAATCCTTAATAGACTCATTAACACAGATTCTGAGATTAGTTCAATGAAAGGTTTAGCAAACTATGCGTATTGAATCAAAGCATTAAAATTTTCTGTAGTCATCGATTCCATGCATCAGAAGAAGTTATTACATTAGTCTTAACAAACCATCACTGGAACAAGAATTTGTTAAATTGTCAGCGCTAAGCTTATAAGCACATACCATGAACCTTTCCAAACAAACCCTCGACCGAATAACATCAAATCTAATTATAAAGCCATCCATTAGCACTTTCGACTTGCCTGAAAGGGTTTTACAATTTGGCACAAGTGTTTTACTACGGGGATTGCCCGACTATTTTATTAATAAGGCCAATATGGCTGGTATATTTAATGGGAGAGTAGTGCTAGTAAAGTCGACGGACAAAGGAGATACATCTTCCTTTGACCAGCAGAATAACCTGTATACTATTTGTTTAAGGGGATTCATGTCGGGAACACCAGTCGAAGAAAATATAATTTCATCTGCAATCAGTCGTGTTCTTTCCGCTCAAAAAGATTGGGACAAGATTCTTGCATGCGCTGAAAACCCTGAATTAAAGATTATTATTTCGAACACTACGGAAGCCGGTATTGAACTGGTGGAGGAGGATATTAACCAAGCGCCTCCAAAGTCGTTTCCGGCAAAATTGCTTGCCTTTTTATATCATCGATATAAAACGATCGCAGATAGGCAAGTCTCCGGAACGGTAATCATTCCTACCGAGTTGATTCCGGATAATGGGAAAAAACTTTTCGAGATCGTTTTAGAATTAGCAGTATATAATAAGCTGGAACCGAATTTTTTCACTTGGCTAAAAACTGAAAATCATTTCTGTAATTCTTTAGTTGATCGCATCGTTCCGGGAAAACCAGCTCCGGAAATATTGGATGCATACGAACGCGAATTGGGCTACAAAGACGATCTCCTTATTTGTGCCGAACCCTACAAATTATGGGCGATAGAAGCTCCGGAAAAAGTTAAAGAAACATTAAGTTTTTATAAGGCTGGTGAAGGTGTAGTCATTGAAGAGAATATTGATAAGTATCGTGAATTAAAATTGCGGCTGCTTAATGGTACGCATAGTTTTTGTTGCGGGTTAGCATTTTTCAAGGGGTTTAAAACTGTTCGCGAGGCTATGGAAGATAAGTTTTTTACCGGGTATATTGAACGATTGCTATTTGATGAAATCGCTCCCGCAATTCCTTACGCCATAAGTGAAGAGGAAAAACGCAAGTTTGGACACCAAGTGCTAGACCGTTTCAAAAACCCTGCTATAGATCATCAATGGCTAAGCATATCCTTAAGCTACACGGCTAAAATGAAAATGCGTAACAAAGACTTAATAATTAATTACTACAAGCTGTTTAATAAAGTTCCACAACATTTTGCTACAGGCTTTGCGTCGTATTTGCAGTTTATGAAACCTGTTAGTGTAGAGGGAACGAATTTTTACGGTGAGTTTAACGGGAATTCCTATTTAATCAATGATACGCAGGCAAAATATTTCTATGAACTGTGGAAAAATCATTCTGCTGAAGAAGCGGTTCAGGAAGTATTAAAAAACCGCGACTTATGGGATTATGATTTAGATTCGTTACCCGAATTTAGGGAAGCTATCATATTAAGTCTTTCAGAATTGCAGCGGTAATTATAATAATTCTAAAAGTCAAAGATTAGCTAAACTAATTTCAGTAAAGCTGTTTGGTCTTTCGGCTTAATCTTACTATTTTGATATTGCTGAATTAATCGCCGCGGGTATATTTATTGCCTGTATTCAATAACGAGATATGCTTTGTAGATGGGAAAAATTTGCTCTTTCCCATCTATACGAATCCGTTTATGATCCTTTGTTAAAATATATGTCTAACCAGTCCGTATATTCCGGCACCGAATTTTATTTGGTATATATCATCCCTACCATACCTTTGAGCTGCTTTGCGCAATGCCATCGAAATATCTCAAATTCTGAATCGTTATTTAATTTTCTTGTTCTCTACAGCTCGTTTAAGCAACGGTGAATTTTCGATATTAAAATCAGCAACATCAGAAAAAAGGTAATTTAAACCAGTTTTGTTTTCCGGAAATCTAAATCGACCGATATCAAGTCTTTGTACATCTTCGGCTATTATTGCTGGCCTTTCGTCGGTGGTTAAAGTTGAAAATGAAAGATCATATAATCCGAGCCCTTTTACATGCCGGGCAAATAAGCCGTAAGAGGGGTTAACACCTAATAAAGAAGGTTCGGGATAACCTTTACCCAATTCTGGAAATATTCGGGCCGCTTGGGCTAAGGTGCCCCCTCCCTTATATTGGATGCTTATATTTCGAAGCGTAATATTCTCAACCGGGTGTCTGGGCATACCAGTTATTTGTATACCACTTAAACTGTCTGCTCCAATCACATTGATATTACTAATCATAATATTTCGAATTACCCCCATTTTTGTGGTGGTTGCTTTAGGGCCTCTATTACGTTGGCCAGTGCTTACGTAAATTGGATAATGATGCACATTAGTCATGCTAATGTTGGAGACAACAATATTGTCCATGATGCCACCATCAACCATTTCCAGCGCAATGCCGTTGCTGTTCCAAAACGTACAGTTAGAGACTACACAATTGCGAAACCCACCATTGGATTCTGTTCCAAATTTGATCCGTCCGGCACCCCAGGCTCCTCCCGACCAAGGCACTTCGTCCGGAACTCTGGTTCCATCCAATAAGGTACCTACTTTAAAGGCGGATACCTGACAGTTGGTAATGATCAGGTTTTCTGTAATCACCGGCCTGTTTAATGCATAAGAACTTTTTATCGCAATGGCATCATCGCCGGGCGAATTTACCCGGCAATTATTAATGAGCGTATTCGTACCACAATCAATATTAATTCCATCCCGAATTGTATCAATAGTTAAGTTTTCCAGCGTGACACGGTCACAGCCTGTAACGATGATAGCGAAGTGCCCACCGCGGTAGACAGTGATATCTCTTATCAAAACGTTTTTACATTGTTTTAAGGCTATGGCCTTATTTCCCACACCAGTAGGCCCTTTGAGCAAGCTTCGTTCTTTGTCTGTATCTTCACGCGGCATTGCAGATCCATCTATCATTCCTCTTCCGGTAATTGACACATTACTCAAACCTTCTCCCCAAATTAAACTATTATGAAAATGGGTATGCCCGCGATCCTGATAAGCAGTGTCTGGAAACGGTTCTGACGGATCATAAGCTCCCATTGTTGAAGGCGCAGCTACGATAGTAGCTCCCACTTCTAAATGAAGATTGATGTTGCTTTTCAAATGGATACTTCCAGACAAATACTTTCCCGGAGGTATGTACACAGTTCCGCCACCATTTTTTGCGCAGGCTGCTATTGCCTTATTGATAGCAACCTGTTCTAGTTGTTTACCGTCACCTATGGCACCGTAAGAACGTATATTGTAATGACCGGAGCCAGGTTGGATCGATTGTCCGAAAACTCCGGCAGACCATGTCGCGAGCGTACATAGAATGAGATAAGTAAAAAGATGCTTCATGAAATTGGTTTAACTGAGTTAAAAAATTTAGAATTACTGATAATAGATATATAATACTTTACGATATAGATGCAGCATTAATCAAATAGCGTTTAACAGAAATATGAAGCTTTTCGAATTTGCACCGTACTTTTAACATAATATTTTACCTACAAGCTATCATCGTCACAGAGGTTGCAGGCAATGTTATTTCTAAATTGGATGAGCCTGTTTGGTTGCTTGCTGTTGTCGCCCAGGTTGGAAATTTGTCTTCCGGATTATTGCCTTTAAATTCCCATTTATCGTACGTAAAGCTAGCTAAGTAGTTTGCTAGGCTAATTTTTACTTTTTTGGGACTTAGCTCTTTGTTTAGCAAGAATATCCGCAGATCTTTAGTCCCGCTGGCGTAGGATGCATAAGATTTGATACCATTTCCAGAGGTGGTGCTAACCATCGTGCTTAATAAGTTTTTACCTAGTATACTCAAGCTAATGGCATTGGCATTTAAGCTGCCGTTGGCATGTAATGCATCATACAAATCATGCGAGTTTGTAATGTTATTTATCCAGCGTGTATTCCAGAAGCACGCACTATACAGTTTCGGTTTGACAAGATCGTCGGCAAGCATCTGAAAACTACATAAAGCATGCCCTAGGTTGTTATCATTTGCCCAGCCTCCATTGAAGTCAATGCTGTTATATTCATACACGATTACTCCAATGCGTGACCTATCCGTTCCGGTAGCTAAAGTCTCAATTGCGGCTATGGCCTTATCAGTTTCTGTAGTTAAACTTGCCGTATTAGTTCTGTATTTATCGTAAGAAGACATATTTGATCCCAGATAGTTACCGGGAGCTAAGTAATCTATTTTACTAACCGCAGGACTGGTTAATAAGGCTGACCACCAACTTGATTTGCCATTTGCAATAATTTTTATGCTGGGGTCTACACTGCGCATGGCATCAGCGAACTCTGCAATATCTAATGCATATTGCTCTGCTGACATTCCGTTTTGGTTAAATGATTCGTTGCCTATCATCCACAATTTAACATTGTAATTTTTAGTGACGTTGGCGTATTTAACCCATTGTTTTGCATTTTCTAATAATTGCGCTTTAGTGGGTTTAACACCATTGCACCAAGAATCATTCATATACATTAAGTCGTAAGCCACTACAACTAATGGTTGAGCGTTTGTTTGGGAGCATGTGGCCATGAACTCATCAAAATCCATCACGATGCTTTTAGCTGTTAAATCGGCATTTACAAACCTGTCGTTTCCATCCTTAACCGGAAGAAGGCAGGTAATGGCTCTTGGGCTCGCTTTACTATAAGGTGGCGAAGCAAAATAGTAGTTATCGGACTTTTCGCCACCCGGGTATCTTAAGATTTTTGCTCCCATCTGTATGATCCCTTCTCCGGTCTTGCTGTTATTATTGCCCGGGATGATGGCATCATCCATTAAATAATTCATGTTTAAGCCCACCTCGTTCCCTGTTAATGTTCTTAATATATTGCTAACATTTACAGTAACTTCAACCGGTACTTCATCAACGGGTGTTGGTATTGGTGAAGGAGATGGAGAAGGTGTTTGAGATTTGCTACAAGCTATTAAAACCGTTGCTAAAGCAATTATAAATTTGCTGGTGTGGCTTCTCATATTTGGTAATATTATCTAGTAAAAATCAATTCTACTTTTCCAATAGCACAGGTCTCCAAGCCTTGGCCTGATAATAATCTCTCCCAGTCGGGTACTTGCTCAAATCCGGTATAAAAAAGCGTAAAGTTATTCCCTCCTTCATGCACTAACCCTAAAGGCGTACGCACATCTTTTGCCCATCTACCCGCATTTGGTTGAATAATTAATGGGTTCCCTTTACCCCAATTTATTCCATCCTTACTATAAGCCCAACCAATTGTATCTTCGCCCTGGTTATCATAAACGCATAAATAACCACCACCGGGTGCAGGTGTAACAATAGGATTTTCTATAAATAGCTCCTCTAATTTCGATGGAGATAGAGTCGGTAATCGTTTCCAGGGTCCAGCTAATGAGCCTGATGAAGATTTTGCCATACCTACCAACCAAGATTTTACCGGTTTAAATTCTGTTTGTGCACTACCGTGGAAAGCAAACCAATTTTTACCTACTTTAAAAGGAAAGAAAGAGTCTGAGCCTTGCAAGCCTTCCCAATTGCCAGAATCCTTCCCAGGTTTAAGAACGATGTTCTTATCTAAGTATGGACCACCAATTCCGTTTATGCCAGCTACAGTTGAAACCGAACGCCAAATGCGTCCTCCGTGGTTGCCCAAAAAATTTGTAGGTAAAGATGGAGCCGATTTATAAGCGACATAAAATAAATTCCACCGGTTACTAGCTTCATCAAAAGCAGGCAAGGGGCTCCATAAAGCGGCTCGCTCGTCTTTTCCGGTAAAATCTCCTGACCCTTCCTTTAAAGTAGCCTTTCTTGTCCAATCTAAGCCATCTGCACTTGTCCAATAACCTAACTTCATTTTTGTCCAAATAGGGTTATCTACCATTTCGGAAGTAAATAAATGGTAAGTTTTTCCTATTTTCACAACCCGGCCACCTTCAAAGCCCCATTTTATTCCTTCGGCACCCTTACTCCTCACTGTTATAACAGGTTCGGGAATGTGTCTATGGAGCGTAAGTTGTGGTCCTTTTTTTTTCGTGTCTTGTGCAAAGACAAAAGAAAATGAAGTCAAAGCCACTAGCGTGAAAACGATTTTTAAAATTTTCATGTCTTATTTTTATAAATAGGTTATATACTGAAAGCGTATTTTATACTCAAAAAAGCCTTATTCTTACACTTTACGCCATTTCCAATACTGAAAGTCACATCCACCCTTCTCTACCAAGTTTTTATTCCTTACAAAGGGCTTTTCGGGTGTTAGCGGTTATATAAGAATTGCTAATATTCGTAAAGTTGGTAGTGATCATGCAAATACCCCTTAACGGCGACTATGAGTCAAATTTAGTTTCATATCAATTAGAAGATTTAATAGTAATTTCACTTGATTTAAGCCCATCAGCAGTCGCTTTAAGGGTTACATCTCCAGCTTGTTTAGTGGACTTAATCACAACTAGACATTTACCTTTAAAAGCTTTAATGTTTTTTTCCTGCAAACTCTCTAGACTGAGCGGGTTAGCATTACCAACTGCTATAATTTCTCCAGCTCCATTAATTTCAAAATTGATAAGATTATCGGCTTTTGGCGCAACGTTTCCTTCTAGATCTGTAATGTCAACTTCTACATAAACTAAATCCTGCTTATTTGCTGTTAAAGTATTTTTACTTGCTTTTAATTTAATTAGAGCTGGTTTTTTTGCTGTTTTTAGAATTTGCGTACTTACTTTTTTTCCCTTATTATAGCCAATAGCTTCAATTTCACCAGCTGAATAAGCCACCGGCCAGGTTAACCTATACTTGTTTTCTGTGCTGTTTTTCTTTTTCCCCTGGCTTTTGTTATTTACAAAAAGTTCTACCTCATCACAAGATGAATAGGTAACAATGTTTAATACTTTGCCTTCATAGCCTTCCCAGTTCCAATCCGGCAAAACATCTTCCCAATGCCATTTAGACCAATCCATCCGGTTAGGATTATGTTCGAATGTAGGTACAGGCGGGGAAACAAAAACAGATAATTGGTTTGTTTTCCAAAGTGCGTCTCTATAATACGATGCCGGTCTTTTATTCCCAACAATATCAAAATCGCCACAATAGGCTGTGCTCCAAGGATAAATCTTTTCGTCTGGCCAATAACCTTTCCAACCTATGCTAGCTTCGCCATAATAATCTAATGCTGTCCAAACAAAGGCACCTATTACGTAATCGTATTTTAATACTTTCATCCAGCTGTCAAAAGCCTCCAAGGGATAGGCTTCTGATTCATAGATTATCCTATTTGGCATTCTTTCATGATCAATCTGATAAACATCTTTGCTATTATGATCTCCACCTGCTGCATAATTGTAACCCGCTATATCAGTGGTAGCAAAGAGTGCATCTTTTTTGGCGCTAAGTTCATGAACCCCAGAGGTAGTTAAACGAGTGGGGTCTAAAAACTTAATATAGGAAGAGATCTCGTTACCACTCTTAACAACTGCTTTTTGATTTTTAAAAGGAATTTCGTTTCCTGTACTCCATAAGATAACAGATGGGTGATTGCGGTCCCTAAGTACCATTGCCTCAATGTCAGATTTCCAATTTTTCTCAAAATAGAGGTGGTAATCATAAGGATTTTTACCATCGGCCCAACAGTCGAAGGCTTCGTCAATAACCAGCATACCTAAACTATCACATGCATCTAAAAAACCTGTTGAGGGGGGGTTATGAGCTGTTCTAATCGCATTGTATCCTGCGTCTTTCAACAATTGAATTTTTCTTATTTCTGCAGCTTTATAAGCTTTTGCCCCAAGTATCCCATTATCATGATGTATGCAACCGCCTTTCAATTTTAACACTCTATCATTTAGGTTAAAGCCTGATGTGGAGAATTTGATATCCCTGATGCCAAACTTAGTCGTTTGCAAATCGACTATTCGATCATTTTTGTAGACGATTGTTTTTAGTGTGTACAAATTTGGGCGGTCAATATCCCATAATAATGGCTTGTTTATGCTGGCTGTAAGTTTAAGTAATAAACTGTCACTAGCATTTAAGGCGTGTAATCTTTCATCCTTAAATACTATTTTATTATTTGCATCAGTAATTTGGTGAACAACTTTAATACTTTGTTTCTCAGTGTCTAAGTTTAAGATTTGATTTTCAATGACGACTTGTGCCTTATTTTCGGTTGCCGTTTTTGTATGTATAAAATTACTCCATTTCTTTAAGTGCGTGTTATCCTTAGCTTGCAACCAAACATTCCTATAAATTCCTGAACCTGAGTACCATCTGGAGTTTTCTCCTACATTATTTACCTTTACGGCCAACACATTTCGTTTTCCGTAATTGATATTATTTGTAATGTCTACCGTGAATTCTGTATATCCATAAGGGTGAGTTTTTAGTAATTTACCGTTTAAGTAAACGTAAGCGTTCATGTAGACTCCCTCGAATGTCAAACTGGTAATTTTATTTTTATCAGAGGCCTCCATAATAAATTCTTTTCTATACCAGCCTACACCTCCTTCAGTAAATCCAGTTGATACCTGGCCTACGGCCTTGGAATCAAATGCTGTATTTTTTCCCGGCAGATCTTCTATGCTCCAATCATGTGGCAGTTCTACATTTCTCCACTTGCTGTCATCATAACTCCCATTTTCTGCACCAATAGCTCCGCCACGGTGGAATTTCCAATCGAAATTGAATAGTTGCTTGCTAGTAGTTTGTCCGCTAACTCCTAGAGCAAATAAAAGTAGAATAGGTAAAATAACACAGCCCATGGCTTGAGCCAACCTGTTACGATAAGGTTTCTTTTCCTGAGTGGCGCAAATAGTAATAGTTCCAAGAGTCATAATATGTTATTAAACGACTGATATTTTCTGTTTTTCTGTATTGTAGGTCACTAATGTCCATAACTTAAGTTTTAAATTTAAGTTATGGAACAGTGGAGGCCTTGGAGGACCTAATTTTAGAGGAATTGGTTTTTATTTGTAGACCCTAACATAATCGATTTCCATCGTGGCTGCAGCGAAGGCCGGATCAATTGGCCCGGCAAACCCTCCACCCATCCCAAGGTCCAGTATCATGTAAAAATCGTGGTTGAATGGAATACTTCCCGAATTAGGTACTGAATGATATAGTTTGTTGTCAAGATAAATATTGATGTATGTCGGGGTCCAGTCTACTGAGTAAATATGATATTCTGATGAAGGATTGGTAATTGGTGTAGTTTTCCCATCGGCATTGCCCCCAAATCGGGCCGGGTAATGCAGGGTACCATGAACCTTGTCCTTATCAGCGTTTTGCTCGAGAATGTCAATTTCACCACATTCAGGCCATGATACAGTGTCAAAGTTCGATCCAAGCAACCATAACGCCGGCCAGGTTCCCTTACCTGCTGGCAACTTCGCTCGTATCTCCACCTTACCATAAGTAAAAGCAAACTTATTTTTGGTGTTTATCCTTGCAGAGGTAAAGTTAAAACCATTATAGTTTTCTCTTAAGGACTTTAGTTTTAGCGATCCCTTAGATACAATAACATTTTCCGGACGGTTAGTATGATATTGCAATTGTCCGCCTCCCCACCCATTGATTCCGTTCGTGAGATCGTAGCCCCATTTGCCTACATCCGGGGCCCCATCCACGTTGAATTCATCGAACCAATAGGGTAAGGGTGTGGACGAACTTGCACTAACCGCAATATTGATAAATTTCGATAAAGAATTACCAGCAACGTCATAAGCTGTAACAGTTACCGTGTAAAGATTATTACCTGGTATGCTAAACGTATGCACAATTGTACCCGTATTATTACTTTGAACCGCACTGCCATCGTTAAATTCAAAGTCGTAATTCGCAGCATGATCGGCCTTGGCTACAAAGGTTACATTTCCACTACCATCGGTACTTACCATAGGTTTGAATTCTAAATTTTGTACCTTCAAAGCTGTCTCTTGTTTATTCTTTTTGCAGCTTAATAGGCTGGAGAATAAGAGAGTTGCCAAAACTACTTGCACAACAAATACTGTAATCTTCAAGGGCTTAAAAATTAATTATAACCCGGATTTTGTTTAATAATGCCATTTGATTCAATAATCACGTCTGATGGTATAGGCCATAAAACTTGATGATCCGCTGCATTTGCAAAGCCTCTAGCTTTAGCGGACGTAATTAGTTTTCCATGGCGTATTAAGTCCTGACGTCTTATTCCAAATTCCCAATACAGCTCCCTTCCACGCTCATCCAAAAGATAGTCTCTCATTTGACCAGGAGAATCAAAAGTAGTAGCCGGAATTGAGGCCGTAATACCAGCACGGTCGGTTACCTGTTTTAAATATCCTTGTGCTTCTGCGGTAGGGCCCCTAAGCTCATTTACGATTTCAGCCATAGATAATAACACATCCGAATATCGTAAAAGCACAAAATCATAACCTTTTTCATCGGGCCGATAATTGGTATATTTAACAGGAATAGCTCCGGACAATCCGGTAGTACGCGTTACTTCTGTGCCATTCGCTTTAGTATAGCTATTAGCAATAGTCAATAAACGGGTATCATTTGCCGGATATTTGTCGTAGTACGCCCAAGGCATCTCTATTAATTTATAGTTATTTACCTGCACTGTCGTCCCTAATACCTTCGCAGCATCAGATGGAATGATAGTCTTAAACCAAATGTTGTTAACAGCATCGTTTCCTGGTACAGCATAAATAACTTCATTGTTCTGTGAGGTAGTAAACACATTCTTGTAAGAGTTATTTAGTGAATAACCCATTGTCATTAAAGCCTTGCCTACCTTCTCTGCTTCTATCCAATTTTTTTGATGCATGTATACTTTGAGCAATACCATCCTTGCGACACCCTTTGAAATGCGCCCCCAATTATTTGAGTTATTATACTTATCTGGTAATACGGCTATGGCCTCTGTCAAATCTTTTTCCATCGCAGCAACATAAGCTTCGTTCGACGGGCGCGGTTCGATCACAGTACTATTTAAGGTATTTGGATCCAATTTAACATTGACCGGCCCATATAAATCAAAAAGGATAAACATAAACCAGGCCCTCAAGCCCTTTGCTTCAGCGGCAAGAAGAGCTTTGTTAGCCAAATCAGACTTATCAATCTTGTCGATGATATCGGTCGCTTTAGCTACATATCTTATTCGGTTATAAATAGAACGTCCATTGCTTGTAAGATAAGTAGCCGGTGCCAAGATAAAGTTGCTATAAGGGCTGTTCGATAAATCTTTTGCCTCATCTGTTTGAGTAGTAGTAGCCCAATTGTAACCCAAATAGCTCGCGTTAAAGGAGAATTCAAAAAGATTGCCGTTAGAGCTGTTAGTATTCCCATAGCTGGTGTTAAATTGCGCATAGAGCGGTATCAATGCTGATCTAACATCGCTTTCGGATTTAGGGAAATCATCTGCATTGATTTGAGATGTGATTTGAGGTTCGAGTATTTTTTTGCATCCACTGATAACAAATATTGTTACGATGCCTATGATGTAGATTAACCTTTTCATGTTGTTAATATTTATATAATTAAAATGTAGAAGTTATACCAAAAGAGGTTGTTAATGCCGTAGGATAAGGATTATTATTCCGCTCCATTTCAGGATCAAACCCACGAATATTGGTGAGATGGCCTAAGTTTTGCACATCAACAAAAACTCTGGCAAATTTTAAAAATCTTGATTTCAATATAGTACTTGGTAGAGTGTACCCAAGGGTTACACTTTTCAACCTGGCAAAATAACTATTCTGAACAGTGCGGAAATCGGAGATTCCTGTAGGATTGTTGCCGGATATCGGGTTATTTGCCAAACCCGGATAAGTACCGTTTGGATTATATGAAGTATAGATATCCAACGACCTTCTTTCAGCATTTACTGGGGCACCTACCCGTAGTAAATTGCCGGCATTAGTGATGTTTTGGTACCCATCAAACGTGATGTTACCATAGGATCCATACACGAAAGCAGTTAGATCAAACCCTTTGAAATCGATAGTATTATTTAGTCCGAAAGTGGCTTTAGGTGTGCCATCGCCTAAATTGGTCACATCATTTATATCTAACTTTCCGTCTTTGTTAAGATCTATAAATTTGGTATTTCCAACAAATGCGCCCGTTTGGTAAGCTGGTATTTCACTTGCCGAACGTATCAACCCATCGGTTTTCCACCCATAAACAGCATTAAGGGCATCATTTTCGCCGATATATTTAGCCCGAACAATTGCCGGATTACGTTCTAGCCAATAAACTTTTGCAGTTCCAAAGGTAAATGTGCTTTCCCATGAGAATTTCGGCCCAACAAAATTTTGTGTCTTAAGCGTTAATTCCAATCCTTTACTTCTTGTAGAGCCAACGTTGAAAGCCTGAGGGCCAATTGGATTTGCTGAAGGCAGAGTGCGGAAGTCAAGTAAATCCTTAGCTGTTCTTACAAAATATTCCATGGAACCAGAGATCCTATTTGAAAACAAACCAAAATCCAATCCCAGGTTAGTCGTTGCATCTGTCTCCCATTTTAAGTCCGGGTTTCCTATTTGAGTCTGTATAAATCCAGTATTATAAAATTGATTTCCAAGTAGGTAAGAAAAGTTGGTTGTTAAGGCATAAAGTGAATTACCATAGTTCCCATTTGCAGTAATACTTTCATTACCTGATGTCCCGTATCCTGCCCGTAATTTTAATTGGTTAATAAAAGATACATCTTTTAAGAACCCTTCTTGATTAATTAACCATCCGGCAGATATGCCCGGAAAAAATCCCACCCTGTTAGCTTTTGGAAAATTGCTCGCCGCATCAAATCGACCGGTGGCTTGGAGTATATACTTGTCTGCGAGAGTTAAATTCAGACGTGTGAATTGTGATAGTTTATTACGTTCAGATCGGCCAGAATAGACGCTACTTAAATTTCTATTATAAGCGATACCTATATTATTAACACCAAAAGCATCTGTGTTAAACCCAACCGCATTTAAACCAAAACCATCATTAAAGGTGTTATAGAATCCAACACCTGCAATCCCGGAAAATCTTACTAAATCATTAAACTGTTTATTATAGCTTGCATAAGTCTCTGCACTATAGTTGTTTTGCTTTACAAACCCTTTTTGAGCATTTCCCTCAGTAATGGTAGTAAAGTTTGCGCCTACAGGCACGAAAAATTCTCGCTCAGAAGTTGAATTGTCAATACCTCCTGTGATATTAAGTTTTAAACCATCTAGTATACCTATCTCAAAATTCGGAGTAAGTATAAATCTTTTGGTGTAGTTGTTATTGGTAAGCATAAAAAAACTGGCTGGATTTGCAGTTCTTGCATAATAACCAACATTGGGGGTACCATCGGGTTTAAAAGTTGACACATCTGGTGCAAATTGTAGCGCTGATTGTATTAGCGAAGGGCTCTCTCTATCGCCTCCAGCTCCGGTAGGCACGTTGTTATTATTAACCTGACTATAGCTTAATCCAATATTCATTTTAACAACTCTGCCGAGTTTTTGGTCAACATTAACCCTGCCCGCATAACGTTTGAAATTTGAAGTGCGCAGCACAGCCTTCTGGTCGAAGTAGTTAAATGAGGTATAAATTTTTGTTTTTTCGGTTCCACCAGATACAGATATGTTTTGATCTAATGTCTGGCCGTCTCTTAAAATATAATCAACATAGTTCGTGCCTTCTCCAGCATTTGTTAGTTGTGCTGAAGTAAAAAACGGAGTATAATTCGGACCCGGGCTGATATTACCATACGGTGCCATTTTATTATTAAACTTGTGAAACTCTGTACCCAGGTTGTTCACTGCATTTCTAAATTCGCTCGCGTTAAGTGGTTGCAGGTAATCTTTAGGTTGTTGAATTCCATAGCTTCCATTATAGTTTATTATTGTTTCACCTGCTTTCCCTTTTTTTGTAGTAATTAAAATCACACCGTTTGCAGCCGCAGACCCATAAATAGCGGTTGCACTTGCGTCTTTTAATATCTCAACTGATTCTATATCGTTAGGATTAACATTTTGCAGGGGACTTCTTGAAATAGTTCCTTGCATACCCCCAGCACTAGAGTTATAGTCTATTGAAGTATTGTTGGTGATAGGTAATCCGTCTATGACATACAATGGGCTATTATCTCCACGAGGAGAGAGCGCACCTCTTATATTTACTATCACCGCACCCCCCGGTTGAGAGGTTCCCGCTGTTACATTTAAACCAGCAGCCCTTCCTTGTATCATATTATCAATAGAAACAGCATTTGTATGATTTAATTCTGATGCCTTGATAGTAGAAACAGCTCCAGTTACATCTCTTCTATTTTGAACTCCATAGCCTACTACTACAACATCTTGTAAGCTTTTACTTTCTGAGACCAATGTAACATCAATAGTAGATCTTTTATTAATAAGAACTTCTTGAGATGAAAACCCTATGTAAGAAAAAGTTAATTTCTCTAAGCCAGAAATTCCGGAGATGGTGAATCTTCCGTTGTTGTCTGTAGTTAGCGTTTTATTTGCACCATTTACTATTATCGTTACGCCAGGGAGCGGTTGATTAGTTTCATCTGTTACCAGACCTGAAACTGATTCAGATTGCGCCATAACATTTGAAAATGAAACCAGCAGAAACAAAAGACATAAAAAACTTACCGTCTTCGATTTTACTTTGTAAAAATCAATTTTTTGAGCTTGTCGCTTAGCGTGCACCTCCGCACTTGCGCTTTGTAGAAATTTTCTCATATTTTTTATTTTATTGGTTAGGTTCGTTATCGCCAACTAAAATTGGTTAAAGTAGTTGGCTAGACAACTATACAAAGAACATAAAAAAGACAGTTTAATTGCTTGCCTAAACATCCATTTTTCTTGTTCTTTTGTACTAATCTATTAATAATATCTAATAATACCTATTGAGTGTACAAAAATATCTCGCCGTCTTGAGGCCGGACTTCGCTGGGACTTGCGAAGTCTATAGGCACATTAAAAAGCCTAGAAATGCCAGGCAAAGAAGTGTTCCACCGGAAAGCTTAATATACGTTGCATCAGGATAAGAGAAAAATATTCGAGGGATGCTGCACTATAATGAGAATAAGGGTTCTGAATTGAGGCGCAGTGATAGAGGAGACATCATTGGATATATTAAGGCGCGATACAAAATTGACTAGCAAATGGTTTCTGAAGACATTGATAAAGAGTTTATTGGACAAGTATATGATTGCGGATTCAAGATATTTCTCTACTTTTAACTTAGCCTTTTACTCAGAACAATCAAGTTCTTTGTATGCGCCGTCTTGTCAAGCCTAAACGCGTCCGTTATTTAATTATGGTAATTAAGATTTCGTTCATTCTAGGCCTTAAGATTGTTATATAACAACAAGTCAAACCGTGTCATGTCAAAAAAGCTTATTCTATTTTTAATGTTTGTTGTATTATACTTTCCTCTGCTGGTATTTGCGCAACATCCAACCCATCAGGATCCAACTACTCAACCCATCATTGCCGATATAGAACCACAGCCCTTACTTGCACAGGCCCTCCGGTTAAGAGAAGCTTTGTCGCATTTGGGAAGTCCTTTGTCGCAACAGGATGAGAAGCGCTTACTGACTTTGCAGCACCAGCCCCTTACACAGCAGATTGTAAAAGAGGTTCAGTCCATTCTCGATCCTTATTGCCTTGCTTTCATAAACATCAATCCTGAAACAAGGGTAAAGGTTGAACGAGGGCCCGCAAGAGCAAAGTTGATCCAAGGAGGATGGGTTAGTTATTTAGTAAAAATAAATAATGATGCAGGAGTTACTGCACAACTGAAAGTCGAAAGTCCTAATTCATCAACTCCCTTATATGCCCCTTCTTTTGATGCGGAAGTAGATAAAAAGAAAATATTAACGCCCGGCCAGATAGCCAATCGTTTTCTTGAAATGCAGGTATATCATAATCGCCCATTACTTCCAAACCTTTCAGGTCTAAAACTGGAATATGCAGTTGTGCAGATTTACAGTAAAGATAGCGGTCAGCGGGAAGTAGAAATTGGTTTTAATATTGGGCAGGGCACACAAGACATAGGTTTCCGTAATACGATCAATATACTTTTTACCATTAATCCCTCAGTAAATGTAACATTTCATGTAAAAGATCATGATGGTTCCCCTACGATGGCATCCTTTCTAATTACCGATGGCATAGAACGTGTTTTGGATGATAGCATTAACACCATGGAAAAGGGAGATTTTCGTTTAGTAGCTGCGCAACGTGAATTCAGATCGAACTTCGTGTCATTTAAGGACTATATAGTTCCCAAAGAGCTTAGAGGTATTTATCCTCTGCCATCCAGACGGGTTGCTGCTTATGATGAGTATCCTGACTTTTTCTTTCAATCACAGATCTATCGTTCCAATGGAGAGCATGTGCAACTGCCTGCGGGTAAGTATAGTGTCACGTTTACAAGAGGCCCTGAATATACTCCACAAAAGATGGAACTTAACGTTCCTCCTAATGCCCGTTCTTATGAAGTAACGTTTAAATTGAAACGGTGGGTTAACATGGCGAAGCTGGGATGGTACAGTGCTGATCATCATGTACATGCTGCAGGTTGTAGTCATTATGAAAGTCCGGAAGAAGGTGTGAAGCCGATGCATATGTGGCGACAGGCATTGGGTGAAGATTTAAATGTAGCTGCTGTGTTGGCCTGGGGGCCAAGCTGGTACCATCAGAAGACCTTCTTTACGGGAAAGGATGATCCACTTTCCACAACTAAGAACATTTTGCGCAACGATGTTGAAGTGTCAGGCTTTCCTTCTTCCCATGCCGGTCATGTTGTGCTTCTCAGGCTGAAGGAAGATGATTATCCTGCTACAACCAGGATTGAAGAATGGCCAAGTTGGACCTTTCCTGTTCTGACCTGGGCAAAATCGCAGGATGCATTTACTGGATATGCTCACTCTGGCTGGGGTTTGGAACCAACAGAGCCAACTAAAGACCTGCCAAATTATATACTGCCTAAAATGGATGGAATAGGGGCAAATGAATACGTTGTTACTGTCACACAAAATGTGGTTGACTTTTACAGTGCAGGTGATACACCGGCTCCATGGGAATTGAATATGTGGTATCATACCCTCAATAGTGGTTTCACTACCCGGTTAAGTGGTGAAACAGATTTTCCGTGCATTTTCGATGAACGCGTTGGATTAGCCCGAAGTTATTTTAAACCAGATGGACCTCTCACTTATGACAGTTATGTAGCAGCTATCAAAAAAGGCAGGAGTTATGTTTCTGACGGTAATTCCCATATTACTAACTTCTCTGTCAATAATGTAGAATCAGGTACAAAGGATAGCAAACTGTCTTTGAACGGTAGGCAAAAAGTAAACATAACTGCCAGAGTAACTGCTAATCTTCCCCGGCAACAGAGCCAGTCGGGTTTAGCTATTGCGCAAAGCGCACTGACAGAGCAACCTTACTGGAACATTGAGCGGGCACGCATAGGGCAAACACAAAAGGTATATGTGGAGTTGATTGTAAATGGTGAACCGGCAGATTCAATCGAAATCACTGCCGATGGTAAATGGAATGATGTCAGCTTTAGATACCCTGTAACTTCATCATCTTGGGTCGCACTAAGAGTGTATCCAAGTTCGCACACCAATCCCGTTTTTATGATCCTTGATGGAAAACCCATTCATAAACGTAAAAGTGCAGAATGGTGTCGAAAGGCGGTAGATCAATGCTGGAAAATGAAGAAAGGAAACATTCGGCCTGAGGAACGCCCTGCTGCTGAAGCTCTTTATGATAAAGCACGCAAAGTTTACGAAAAAATTGCTCAAGATTCTTCAAGTGACTAGTTGCAAGTTTAAAGTATCAAAGAATAAAAAATTCATATAACAAAGCCTCTTGCAACAATGGCGGGCACCGTCATTCTCGAAATTATCTACATTTTATTAAGCTAATGTGAGTGTTTCTCACTGCAGGTGGCTAGCGAATTTGAGCGTTAAATTCTTTGCTGCTTTGCTGTAAAAGTTTAATCACGGTTGATTAGAGACGGTTGAACGGATGGCAGGAAATTATGCTGGACATTATTCATATGCCTGATAGTGAACTAGATTGAAACAAGGAGCTTAATATTTATACTTTTAAAAAAACTTCAATCCCCGGTGTTTTTTAATTTCTTAATAAATTGTGACGGCGACTCACCAAACTCTTTTTTGAAAGCTCTCGAAAAATATGAAATACTTTGTATTCCAATGCGGTTAATAACTTCATTTAAGGTCACATCCTCGTGGGTCATAATATGCGCCGCCTTTTTCAGGCGAACGGTTCTTATAAACTCACCTATGGATTGACCTGTAACTGCATTTATTTTTTGATATAGTTTAGTACGGCTTGTATAAAGGTTTTGACATAAAAAGTCTACATCAAGGTCAGAGTCATGCATGTTTACTTCAATTATGTTAATTAATTTGTTTAAAAAGTCTTTGTCTTTATCATTATGCACAAGGGCTATCGCTTCAGAATAATGGTCTTGAGTGTATCTGATTTTAAGCTTCTGTCTTTGTTCAAATATTGATTTTATTGAAATTATAAGAAGATCCACACTAAGTGGTTTAGAAAAATAATAGTCAGCACCAGAACGCATACCATCTAACTTTGATTCTAACTCATCCTGCGCAGAAAGTAAAACAAAAGGAATATGACTTATCTCTAAATTCCCTTTAACATGTCTACAGAATTCGATCCCATTCATCACAGGCATCATTACATCGCTAATAATTAAGTCGGGCGAACTTTCCAGGGCTTTTTGCAATCCTATCTCACCATTGGAGGCATCAGAAACCCTATAATATCGACTTAAAGTATTTTTTAAAAAATCCCTTAATTCATGGTTGTCCTCTACTATCAAGATATGATAACTACCTTCATAAATAGGTTCAATTGGTTGAAATACTGATTGTGCGCTATCATTATATTCCACATCTTTGTCAATCTTTTCTAGATTTATGGAGGTGTTGGTAGAGTTGTTTGTATTTAACTCTTCTTCTAGGTAATCATCCTTTTTATTGGGAATGGCAATTATTATCTGGGTGCCTTTATTCTCTTCGCTATACACATACAAGTCGCCTTTGTGAAGCACCGTAAGGCTTTTTACTAGTGAAAGGCCTATCCCAGAACCAATATTTTCTTTACTTACCCGGAAGTATCTGTCAAAAATCTGCCCTATTGATTCATTAGAAATGCCCACACCCGTATCTGTTATTTTAAAATAAACATATGATGAGGCTCTAAAATCATTAGTTATTTTATATTCATTTGCATACTGCGGTTTAAATAACTCTTTATCATCAAATACTTCAAATGTTACTTCTCCGTGAGGGTCTGTATATTTAAACGAATTGGTAAGTAGGTTGAAAATAATTTTTTCGATAATTTGCGGATCCACCCAACTAATTGCCTCGTTCGTAGGTCGTTTTGTTTCAAACAATATATTTTTTTTCTTAGCCAGATCATTAAACTCTTCATGCATGGCATCTACAAAGTCTGCCAAGTCAAATTGAATAACACGTAAATGAATTGTGCTTTCTGAAACTTTTCTAAAATTCATTAACTCATTAATTAAGTTAACAAGCCTTTTTGCATTCCTATACATCAATTCATAAGATCTTTGATAAGCAGATTCACCGCTATGTTTCACCAAGGCTTCCAATGGGCCTAGAATAAGCGTTAATGGGGTTCGGAATTCATGTGAAACATTAGTAAAAAACTCCAGTTGCTGCTGATACAACTCCTCACGATGCTGATGAATTTCTTCTCGCTTTCGTTCTTCGAGCTCTTTTACTCGGAGTTCACTTTTTAACGTTAAAATTTTGGCCTGATAAATATAGGCCCCTATCAAACCTAAACAGAGAATAATAATGTAAAAAGTCTTTAAGGCTGTTGATTTCCACCAGGGAGGTGATATTGAAATATTTAACGAGGACTGAGTAGGACTCCATTTTCCATCATTGTTACTAGACTGTAACACGAATCTGTAATTATTATAGTCTAAATTGCTATATTTTGCACTTGGGTTATTCCCATTTGTATATTTCCAATCTTTATCAAAACCGACTAACTTATATCTGTATTGGCATTTTATTGGATTGGCAAAATGCATTGCAGAAAAGGAGATAACAAAATTGTTTTCTAAATAGCTTAAATGGGCAGCTTTAGAATAGGCTACAGATGTTTGCAACGGTTTTCCAACTTCACCAATTTCACAAATTTTATTGTTAATTGATAAATCTGTAAATCGAGAGTGTGATAGAATTTGGTTTACTTTAATGCTATCCGGAAAAAAGTAGTTGAGTCCATTTATTCCCCCAAAGTATAATCTGCCGTCTTCGCCGGTACAAGACGCGCCAACTTTGAAACTATTGCTTTGCAATCCATCATTTTTATCATAAACGGTAATTCTATTAGTCTTTTGGTTTAATACTCCAAGTCCCCTTCCGCCGATCCATACGTTGCCTTTGGTATCGAGCTCAATGCATTCAACATCATTAAACGCATTGAGAGTGTAACGGTAGTTTTGAGCCTTGTACTTGCCATTTGGCAGCAATTTTACAAAGTTAAGGCCTCCACCAATTGTACCAATCCACAGCGTAGAATCGGTATGTTTTTTTATCGGCCACACGTAATTTGAAGTTAATGAGCCTGGTTCGTTAGTCGATCCATATCTGTATTCCCTTTGAATGCTACCCTTTGAATCAATCAAAATATGTTTAATTCCATTTACAGTAGACGCAAAGATTTGTGGTTGATCGGGATCAGCATAGATAGAATGACTAGCTCCAAATATTTTGGTAATGTAGCCTGACGCACTTTTATAGATTGACCCGAAATTGCCTTCTATTGATCCAAACCAAATATTGCCGTAATAATCTATAGAAAGACTTTCGATTTGATAATTAGGAAATTTTGAAGAATTTGGAAGGTTGATGAACTTAGTACGATTCTTATTTAACACTCGAATCCCTTTTTCTGTACCTATCCAAAGTAAGCCATCTTTATCAATTGCTAAGGCATTAATGGCCTGGCGATCTAAAGATGGGTTGGTGCTATTATTGAAATGAGTAAACTGACCGGTAATTGGGTTATAATGGTCTAGCCCGTTTTCATTCGTCCCGATCCACAAACTAGATTTATTTTCTTCTAATACCGCACGAATATGATTTCCAGAAAGTGTATTTGATGAGCCTGGGCTATGTTGAACCTTGTAAAATAATTTTGCGTTTAAATCAAGGTAATTTATCCCCCCTCCAAAGGTACCTATCCAAAGGCATTGTGACCTATCTATGAATAATGTTTCTGTTCGATTTGTCGTTAATCCATCTATCACATGTTCCGCAGTGATTCTCTTCAATAATTTAAAAGTATTGCTGTAAAGAAATAACCCATTGGATGTGCTAACCCAGTAATTTCCGCGATGGTCTTGGACTACATCCAAAATCGACGAAACTGACCGTATTTCTATTTGCTTAATACTTTTTATCCGGCTGAACTTTGTACTCAACAGGTTATCAAAAACCAAAATTTTATTATGGTCAACAAGAATAAGATGAGTATTAGTACGATAGATTTTACTTATATAATATCGTGAAGCTTCCTCATCAACTATGTCAGATATTTTTTTTAATTTATTATTTAAATCCAATAACCAAATACTTCTATCGCTCACCAACCATATGTCACCTGCACCATTTTCAATTGCGTTATTGAATTTTACATTTGGGATTTGAATATTTAATTTGAGTAATTTACTGTTGTTAATTTTATAAAGGTTAGGCTTATTGTTAGACAGCGTGAAAATTCTGTTATTCTTCAGTTTTATAATATTCGTATGTCTTACTTTATATGCATTTCTTTTGGAATCGTTTATTGTCAAAAATTTTTCTTTTTTTGAATCAAAACATTCAATTCCAGCTTCCGTAGCTAACCATATTTTTCCATCTTCATCTGGATATAAACTCCATATTCGATTTTTGAATGCATTATTTGGAAGATCAACATTATTATAATATTGCTTTATTGAATAACCGTCATACCTGTCTAATCCGTAAAGCGTTGCAATCCATATAAAGCCAGATCTATCTTGTTTGATATCCTTAGCATCTGTGTGAGATAGGCCGTTGTCAACAGTGAGATGACGAAAATTTAATGGTTGAATTTGTCCTTTTACGCAGTCAACAAATAGGCATGGAGAAAACAATATAGTGAGTAAAATTAGAACCTTGTTTCTCATATCTTTTTGACTACTTACTTACTACTTTCAGCAAAGTTAAGTGCGAATAAATAAAGAGCTATACTTCTTAGTGTCTACAAAACTGGCTACGTAAAGTTACCACAATAATTTAAAGCTTTACTTCGCGAAAGGCTACTTAATTGAAGATAAAATACCGCAAAATAAGTGCACCATCAAAGTTTTCATGTGGGGGTACTTTATTTAATTATCTGTCTTGTCCTGAAATGAGTTTACACCAAAGTAAACAAATGGAAGAAAGCAAAGCGGAACCATCCAACATTATTCAGAAGCATTTAAGAGAAAGGTATGCGAGGAATACCTTCTGACGGGACAGTCGAAAATGTCTCTGTTAAAGAAGTATAATATCAGGATGAAAAGTGGTATTCAGAAATGGCTACGACAATTAGGATATGAAGATATCCATCAAAAAGGCGGATATTTGGATTTATCTATATCCTCCTTGGCAAAGAAAAAGACAAATGCTTCGGCACCAAAGACCGATTCACTTGAAAAGCGGATTAAAGAACTTGAACGTTTGCTTGAAGATGAACAATTGCGTTCAGAGGCTTACAGTCGGATAACCCGATTTGGTGCATTCAAAGAACCTCATAACCGAGAAATTATGGAAGAACTATTATCAAAGAAATCGTACAATTGTAAACCCATTACAGGACAAAGAACAGCCTGTAAATGTATAACAGGATTATCTTAAAACCTGTAAACTTATTTTAGGACGATACAGTCCAGTCGGCAGACCCTCACAGACTTTGTTAGCCCCTCACCTAAATAAGAGAGTAGTTAGGGAAAGACCCCAATAATATAGTTAAAGTAATTCACTCACTTTAGATAATTACGGATAAAACCCTCATAAACTCATCCTTACAAATATTGCAGAGTAAAGCCGCGAAGACGGATGACACTTATAGACGATATCTACCTGATAACGTAAGCCATCATTCTCCCGCCCTAATAATATATTCAAGTCTGTTAGATCATAGATCACGTAATTAAAGGCTTACCTATAGCAGAGCAGTATATTTTCAAAATAGCAAGAAAGTGGGCCATAATAGTTTAACTTGCGTATAAGAAAAATCCTCTGTAAACCAGCTACTATTAGTTAATTCCGGATCTCGTTCGACTCCTCTGATAATCATGAAAAAAGAACCAAAATCGCAAGATTTTAACAATACTAATAAAACTTTTCTTCTTCACAGACAAGAGGAAGAACAGCGCGCTGCGGAACTAATCATTGCAAATAAAGAACTTACTTTTCAAAATGGAGAGAAAGAAAAACGCGCCGCTGAACTAGTTATAGCTAATCTTGAACTTGCTTTTCAGAATGGAGAGAAAGAAAAACGCGCTGCCGAGTTAGTGATTGCAAACAAAGAATTGACCTTTCAGAATCAGGAAAAAGAAAAGCGTGCAGCCGAATTAATCGTTGCGAATCTTGAATTGGCTTTTCAGAATAAAGAGAAGGAAAAACGTGCAGCAGAGTTGATTATAGCAAATGAGGAATTAACTTTTCAGAATCAGGAGAAGGAAAAGCGTGCAGCAGAATTAATCATTGCAAATCTTGAACTGGCTTTTCAGAATAAAGAGAAGGAAAAACGTGCAGCAGAGTTAATTATAGCAAACGAGGAATTAACCTTTCAGAATCAAGAGAAGGAAAAACGCGCAGCTGAACTGGTAATTGCCAATTTAGAACTTGCATTTCAGAATCAAGAAAAGGAAAAACGAGCAGCAGAGCTTGTAATAGCAAATGAAGAACTCGCTTTCCAAAACCTCGAAAAAGAAAAAAGGGCGTCAGATTTATTTACAGCAAATGAAGAATTAAAAATAGCTAAATCTCAGATTGTGGATCTGAATGTAGGTCTTGAACAAAAAATTATTGAACGGACGTCTCAATTAGAAGCTGCTAATCACGAACTCGAATCCTTTTCCTATTCTATATCGCATGACCTTCGCTCACCATTAAGAGCAATAAACGGTTTCACACAAGTATTGGCAGAGGATTATGCTGACAAAATTGATGAAGATGGCCGAAGTGTGATGGCAGAAATTATATCAAACTCAATAAGGATGGGCGAGCTGATTGATAACCTCCTGGAGTTCTCGCAAATTGGAAAGCAAAGACTATCTATTGCTAATATCAATATGAAAGATTTAGTAGAGAGCGTGATTAAAGATTTACAGCAACAGGAATCGCACCGTAAAATTAATGTATCTGTAAAGCCTTTAGCTAATAGCAAGGGCGATCGTAACCTGATTACGCAAGTACTTATTAACTTAATATCGAATGCTTTCAAGTACACAGGGAAAGAGGCCGTTGCTCACGTTGAAATCGGATCATACACTAAAAATGATCAGGAGGTTTATTATGTTAAAGATAACGGAGTGGGATTCGATATGCGCTACTATGAAAAGCTGTTCGGTGTTTTCCAACGCCTGCATAGTAATAATGAATTTGAAGGCACTGGTGTAGGACTCGCCATTATTCATAGAATTATCACTAAACACTCGGGCAAAGTTTGGGCCGAGGCAAAAGTTGATGAGGGCGCCTGCTTTTACTTTTCCCTGCCAAGTACAAATATTACCTAATCACCATATCATGCCTAATGGAAACACAGAAATTCTTCTCGTAGAAGACAACAAATCCGATGCAATGCTCACCGTCAGGGCTTTAAAAAAATATAATCTTGCTAATAACCTGGTACATCTTACCGACGGTGCACAGGCAATTGACTATGTTTTTGGTAAGGGAGAATTCGAGGGAAGGGATGTTACCCACAAGCCGAAAGTGATTTTCCTGGATATAAAAATGCCAAAAGTCAGCGGATTGGAAGTTTTAAAGACGCTTAAGGGGGATGAAAGAACAAAGAATATCCCCGTCGTGATGATGACTTCATCGAAAGAGGAGAAAGATATCATCGAAAGCCATAACTTAGGTGTTAACAGCTACGTTGTAAAACCGGTTGGTTTTGAAAACTTCTCAAAGACTATCGCAGACCTTGGCTTTTACTGGCTTGTTGTAAATAACACGCCCCAATAATGAAGCACCTTAAAATCTTACATCTCGAAGACTCATCAAGCGATGCCGAACTGGTTCTGCGAGTATTGAAAAAAACGGACTTTGAATTTGAAAGACTTCTTATATGTGAAAAATCCCAATACCTTGAAGCCTTTAAAACCTTTAACCCTGATATTATCCTTTGCGATCATTCACTTCCCTCTTTTAATTCATACGAAGCACTAGAAATTTTAAAAGAGTCTAACGTAAGAATTCCCTTCATACTAATCACCGCAAATGTATCTGAGGAGTTTGCTGTTGATGTAATTCAAAAAGGGGCAGACGATTATATCCTAAAAGACAGATTGCAAAGGTTACCAATTGCAATCAGCAACGCCTTAGAAAAATACCGTTTCGAAAAAGAACGGCTGCTATTTTTGGAGGAGTTAAAGGAAAGGGAGCATCGCTTTCGATTTTTGATTGAAAATATAACAGACGTTATTTCAATTATCAACCCCGATGGGCTAGCAAAATATTATTCGCCCTCAATCATTTCAGTACTAGGGTATTCCGTTGAAGAGATGAGCGGTAAAAATCTCCTGGACTTAACCTACGCCGATGATCGTAGGCGAATTTCTCAAGTACTGGAAGACGCAACCAAGCTTCCTGAAATAGCATTTCCTATCGGGCCCGTTAAACTCCTGCATAAGGACGGTACCTGGAGACATATTGAAGGAGTGTTGACAAATATGGTAGATGAGCCAGCAATTAAGGGCTTCTTACATACTTTCAAGGATGTGACGGAAAGAGAGACTGTATTATTGAAACTACGGCAGAACGAAAGTCGGCTTCTGGCAGCACAAAAAATCGCATCACTTGGTTACTGGCAGGTTAGTTTGCCGGAAAATCTGTTGTATTGGTCAGACGAAGTTTTTAATATTTGGGGAGTTAATAAAAATAGTGAAGAGCTAACCTTTAACGCTTTCTTTGAAAGGATACATCCCGACGACAGAAAATCCTTTGATTGCCATCATGCTGATTTTGTAGCTGGCTTAGCTGACTTTGACATGGAGTATCGATTACTGCTAAAAGACGGCACATTGAAATGGGTACATGATAAAGGGGATTTAATTAGGAATGAGAAGGGCGTGCCTGTTATGCTGGAAGGCACTGTCCAAGATATAACTACACAAAGAAAGACTCTTGAAAAACTGGGGCTCAGCGAAGCAAGGCATCGCGGGATTGTCAATTCTCAAACTAATTATATTATTAGAACAGATTTAGAGGGACGTTATAGCTATTACAACGATAAATTCTTTCGAGACTTTGGCTGGATATATCCTGATGGTGAGGCCCTTGGAATGGATTCTATGAGTTCAATAATGCCCTATCATCATGGTCGCGTGATAGACGCCGTAACAAAATGCCTACAGACGCCGAATAAAGTTTTTCAGGCAGAAATAGACAAGCCAAAACCAGACGGTGGAATAAGAACTACCTTATGGGACTTCGTATGTTTATTAGATGTTGAAAGCGTTCCCAATGAGATACAGTGTGCGGGCATTGATATTTCAGATCGTATTGCCGCGGAAGAAGCGTTAATGAAGAGTCTTCAGAGATATGACTATGTTACTCAGGCTACGTTTGACGCAATTTGGGATTGGGATCTTAAGTCTGATTCTATATACTGGGGCAAGGGCCTTGACGTAGTTTTTGGCCACCCTATTAATGACATTACTTCAACAAGTAACTTTTGGAACTCGCAAATTCATAAGGAAGATGTCTCTACTATTCTTTCAAGTATTCAGTCCGCTCTAACCGACAAAAATACGAACTGGGAACAAGAATATAGATTCAGAAAGCACAACGGCGAATATGCTTACGTTCGACATAGGGGCTTAGTTATAAATGATGAAAAGGGTATACCTTTAAGAATGGTGGGAGCCATCGCCGATATATCCGACCAAAAACAAGGAGAGCTTCAGTTGTTGGAGCTTAACGAACAACTGAGAAACTCTACTTCCGAACTAATTTTATCAAACAATGAGTTGCAGCAGTTTTCATATATAGTCTCTCATAACCTTCGCTCTCCCGTGGCTAACATACTGGGACTTACTGATCTTATCGGCTCCGAAGACGTCACCGAGAATGAAAGGGCACCCCTCATTGAGGAATTACTAACTTCAGGTCAACGCTTGGACACTGTGATCAAGGATCTAAATAAAATCTTACAAATTAAAGGTAAGATGAATGAACACGATGAGCAATTAACTTTATCCGAGATACTAGATGATATAAAGGAAGACTTTCAAGAAGAAATTTCAAGCGTGCAAGCAGAGCTAGTTTTTGATCTCAGTCGAGCTAACCAATTAATGTCGATAAGAAGCTATCTATCCAGTATTTTCTACAATTTGATAAGTAATAGTATCAAATATGCCCAGCCTGGAATTGCACCAAGAATTGAAATCACATCAAAATTAAAAAAGGGGTTTATGATTATCAACTACACAGATAACGGGCTGGGTATTAACCTGGCTAATAAGGAAGAACAAATATTCGGACTTTATAAGCGTTTTCACACGCATGTATCTGGAAAAGGAATGGGTCTCTTTATCGTAAAAACTCAGGTTACAGCACTTGGAGGAAAAATCGCAGTTGCAAGTGAAGTTGGTGTAGGAACAACTTTTACAATTGAATTACCACTAACCGTTTAAATGGAAGGAAGACAATGAGATTTATTGTAGTGGATGATGAACCGGCCTGTAACATGATCAGCAAGTTTACCATCCGGCGGCTAGACAAGGAAGCACAGGTTGAAGTGTTCACAAACCCTGTGGACGCTCTTTTGTATATAAAAACTTTATATTTGGAGGATAATGAATGTGAACCAAGTTTTGTTCTGCTGGACATAAATATGCCATATATGAATGGGTGGGAGTTTCTTAAAGAAACTGAGTCTTATGGACCAGAGGTTCACAAATATTTGACAATTCATATAGTTTCCTCTTCAGTGGATGCTAATGACGAAGCAAAGGCAAAAGGTTGTGCACTTGTAAAAGGTTTCATTTCAAAACCAATAAAGTTGGAGAACTTAAAAGAAATTGTGAAAGATAGTAACTGAATTTATTCAAGAGGGCAGCTTACAACAATAATTATTTTTCCCGTATATAAAGATAATCTTTAGACTTGAGGGGGAATATTGGACAACGAGTCTTTTGTACGTATAGCGGCTACTATTGGAAAGGAAGTTACAAGCATAGGAGCACTAATAGCGAGGGAACAGAATTCATAGCCTCCCTCGAAAACATTGATATTTAGGCAAAGTGCCATCTGGAAACCAATTCCTGTTATTCATGTACTCACCGACATTAGTATGCCGGAAATGGACGGAATCATTTTATCAAAATAACTGTCCGTGATTTACGCATGTTATGTTGAAATCTACCAGACACTTTATTTCGATCGTAAATGAGCAGTCTCCCTCTTACAGTAATCAATCTACTATTGAATTTCTAATTGATATTTGCCCTCTAGAAGCTATAAATCAGTCTTTCCATAAACCGCTTTTAAAATAAAATCAACAATTGGCTGTGGGTTGGCTAAACTGTGTGGGTGATGGCCTACTCCGGGTTTATGAATTACTGTTATATCTCCGCCTAAAGCTTTTACCTGTTGCTCAAATAAAGTTGTATTCTCTGCTACAGGAACCACATCGTCGGCATCGCCCACTACATGCAGCATAGGGTATTTACCCTTTACGATTTTTGCTACCTTATCCAGTGGATTATTTTTAAAGCTTTTTGTTTCTTCTTCTGTAGCGTAACCGTACGCTGCTTTGAAATTTTTCCAATCATTGGCACTGCCAGAGCCTTTTCCTTGCCCGCCTGGCCAGCTCCGCATATCCAACACCGGCGCATCGGCGTATACCGCCGCTACTTTCTTTGGATTTTGGGCAGCCCAATTATAAGCATATACTCCACCACGGCTCATAGCTTCAAGCACTGCTTTTTTGGCTAAGCCGCCCTTCCGAAGCAGGGTGTAAAAACTATTCCAAATATTCACAGCTTCCTGGTTGCCAAATAATTCAACAGCATCGATATACACTACATGAAAGCCACGATCTAACAAAGCGATATCAGTTTGAGCTTCATGACCAAAAAATCTGGCTCTCCATACCCAAGGCTGTCCTTTTGCAACCACACGTGGCTTCACAATGAATGCCTCCCGGCCTGCTAATTTAAATTTAGCGCAATCATATCCGTAATAACTCTCTACCGTATAAGGTTGCTTTAGTTTCTTGAAAATATCGAAATCAGGAACGGTTTTACTCTTTAAGTAAGCAGCCAAACGCTTCGCTAGCAAAGACGCACCGGCAGCATTAGGATGCAGCTGGTCGGGAAACAATGCCGGCTTTTCCAGGGTAATGGAATGCAGATCTACCAGTTCAAGCTTTTCATCAAAAGCTACCTGCCGAATGCCAGATGTAATCTTTCCTGAAATAACGGCATCGGTTTGCCTGGCCGTATCGATTAAATAAGAGGCGGCCGGCAGAGCCAGAATAATTCGTGGCTTGGATGGCAATTCGCGGAAAGTCTGCACCAGTTTTTTGTAATCCGTAACAAAATCCCGTTCTATTTTTAATTTATAAGGCGACCGGCTATCGTTAGTGCCTAGCTTTATAATTACTATATCGGGGTTAGAGGCTAGGGCTTCCTGATATTGTGGTGTAGCACGGTAAGAATTATCGGTCTGCATCACAGTCTTAGAACTTACTCCAAAATTTAATACTTCATAATCCAGACCCAACAGGTTTTGCAACTGTGCCGGATAGGATTCTATCTGCGGGGAGGCAAGCCCGGCCCCTTGCGTTATGCTGTTGCCAATACAGGCTACCCGAACTCTTATACCCACCGTGCCTTTTAAAGTAGATTCAAGTCGCTTTTCCAACTGCACATACCTTTGTTGGGCTTCAGCCAAAGGCAGCCCTGGCGACATTCCAGGCCGCTTATGACCGGTGGCTGCGAGCCAGGCATCTTTCATTATAGCCTGCCGTTGGGCCACTAATCCAAAAATTTCTTTTGCACGAGGTTGCGAAGTCATGGTGCTTAATACATCAGGGGACTCTCCTACTTTTTCGCCGAGGTATTCCAGGGTAGCGCGGGCCATGAGCCAGTGACCTAGTTCGCTCGGATGTACTCCATCATTAGCCAGCTTAAAATTTGCCTGGGTTTGCCTTTTAGTTTCCAGGTAACGGGTCATCGGCGTATGGATATCGGCTACTTCCCATTTAAGCGAATCCCTTTGGCTCAGTAGCCATTCTGAATATTTATCTAATACCAGATTATACCCTTTTGTGCCCAGGGCTGTATCATCGTGTACGGGAGGGGTTAAATGGATAATCCTTTTAACACCACTTTTTTCAAGTTCTGTATGGAGCCATTTGATCCCCGTTTGAAAGGCCCCAAAACGGGCCGCATCTAAAGGCAAATAAACACCATCGTTCATGCCGTAGCAAGCAAAAACCAGGTCGGGCTTAATTTGGCTTAATACCCTACCGAGGCGTTCGTGTAAATCGGGACGTGGAAAGGCACCGCCTGCATGGCCAGGCTCACTCAGTCCGGATACGGTCTCGCTGGGTAGACCAGCATTTATAAATTCATAGCGTTGATTTGGGTAATGCGTAATAAAATACGCCTCAATATCGGTAATGTACTCGCCCGAATAGGTAATACTGTTACCCAGGAATAAAATGCGTTTAACCCCTTTTTGAAAGGGGGATTTAGTTTGTGCCTGGGCAAGCGAGCTCAGGAATATCGCAAGAAAAAGAATCACCAGCCGATGATAAATAACGATTTTGAATTTACTAAGATCAAATATTTTAAGCATAGTTTCTTTAATTGGAGAGGCCAAGGCTATGGGGTATTAGAATGCCGTAGCTTGTTCAGGCACTAAAATAAGAACTAAAATCTTATTTCATATAGCGCACAGTTGCAAATGCTCTCATTTGTTAAATCATGTTAAACTTCAAGAAGTCTTTCCGTGAATCTCTATTTTTAAAGCATGTTAAATAATATAAAAATCTTTCTGACAGTACTCGGACTCTTTGTTTATCAAGCGCAACTATCGGCACAATCACCTAACTTTACAGGAACCTGGGTATTGAACTTAAAAAAAAGTCAATTAGAAAGCCGACCTCCCGGATTAACAGGCAGTGTTTTTATAATTAAACAAGATGGTGATAAATTTAAGTTGACCAGGTATCACTTATATGGCAAAAAGAGAAGAAGATTAAGTTTAAGGATGATTGCAGATGGTAAGACCAGACGGATGAAACTCCTTCTCAAAGGTAAATTGGAGCGTAAGGATGGTGATTTACAGTCAACGATATGGGGAATGAATATTATAAAGAACGCTGTTAATTACAGGTTCGGAAATAATCAAAATGAATTTATTGCAGACGAGGTATTTACGGGTAAGCCTAAGAATCATCATAACATTTGGATCTTTGACCGAGAATCTTCAAAATAAAAAGCATTTTTCAGCACTGCCCAAGCTTAATATTCAAACAGCTGGTTCTGTTAGCGAATTCAATAACTTTCGCCACAAATCAGAAACTTGCTCCTAATCAGGATACACCATGATGCGCGACTGAGAAAGCATTCCTTAATTTACATGGACCATTTTAGCATCAAGAGTTAATTATTGATGCTAAATCCTTTTAATTTGTGTAATTTTTTTAATGAAAAAGATCTGCTCTTATATTTCCGCCTTATTTCTTAGCCTCCATTCTATTACTCCGGGTAAAAAGACTTGAATAAGCAGGAGGAAATACTTACAAAGTAGTAACGGCAGAATATTGCCGCTACTACCAAGATTCCATTGTTCTAATAATTAATGATTAACCGTTGTTTTGTGGTTGTGATTATCTTTGTTACGTTTTAAACCTAAAAGACCAGCAAGGCCGAGCAAGCCAATCCAACCATAATCTTTGTCATCATCGTCATCACTTTCAGTCATAGCAGTTGTTGAAGCATCAGCGTCGCTAGTTGTTTGCCCGATTGCAGGGTAAGTGGCCAAAAGAAAAATTGCCATAGCCGGCATAATTGCCATTTTAATAATCTTTTTCATAGGAGTTTATTTTTTATTTAATTTATGTAACCCGAGAAAAAATTCTTTGTTTAGTTTAATTTTTATCTTTTATTGTAAGGGAGAAAGGCTCTACCTGCATTCATTATTCAATTTTTAACAATCTTATTTCAACTGATAAGCTATCCCAGTATTGAAAGTTCGGGGCTGACCGAGATTATAACTATAACCCGAAGCCGATTTACTTGCAGCCACAGAATAATAACGGTCGGTGGCATTGAGCACATTCAGCCAAATCTCAAAACGCTTAAACTCATAGCCGGTGCGAAAATTAAAAACATCAAAACCATTATATTTTTTGGAGTTTGCATTGTCAAGCCAATAGTCGCTCTGGTGTTGCCATTCTAAACTTGCCCGCAGCCCTTTTATGAACGCTGGCTTAAAGGAAGCTTCGCCATTCAAAAGAAAGCGAGGAGCGCCAGCCATTATCTTTCCACTGTAACTAATTCCTCTTTCCACATACTGAACAAACACATGCCTGGCGTTCGCCGCTCCCGCTCTAAGCTTCCACTCGGCAGATGGTTTGTAGTTTATACCGTATTCCACTCCCTGATGAAGCGTCTTACCTGCGTTCTCATTTTTAAAAGAACCATCATCAGCTAAAACGGAGATGATTTCATTAGTACCCTTCATGTTGTAAACGCTCCAGTCAGCAAATACTTTTCCTTTGTTTAGTTCCAGCCATCCGCCTACTTCAGCGTTAAAAAAAGTTTGTGGTGAGAGATAAGGCACTTTCACACCCTGATATAGTTCGCTGATTTGCGGGGGCACAAACCCCTGACTGTAATTTGTATAGAACCCGATGCTTTTATAATTGTAGGTGAAACCAAGTTTTGGTGTTACTGTCTGAAATTCATTTTTGGTGGAGGGAGCTCCCGAAAAGGAAGCGCGCGACAAGTTGTTTTGATAATTGTAATGGTAATAATCATAACGCAGGGCTGCCACCAGTTTTAGTCCTTTTATAATATCCTGATTAAAATTCAGATACGATGCGAGGTTTGTAATATCTGTCGCGTAGTGGCTTAAAGCAGAATCCGTCTCTGAATATCCGGTGTAATAGCCCGCCGCATTTTTGTCGATTTTAATATAGTTTGAATAGAAATGAGATGGACTGAAATCGACATTCAAACCTGCACTTATTTTGCTTTTGGTCTTTTCCAGCTTTTGGTCGTGTTGCAGGAAGAAGGCAAACGTATTAAACTGACTGGTGTTGATTTCGCCATGCGCTTTTAGTGGATTTCCTGTAAAAGTATTGCCGGATACGCGTCGGTAATCATTTTTTATCCTGTAAGACGGATTTTGGTCGATGCTGTTGTTTCTGTAAACCAATGAGGCCTTTGTTTCGGCAAACTCATTCCATTGGTGATTGAGTTGTGATTTGAAACGCAATGCCTTTACTTTCCGGAAGGTAAATTCGTTTAAAGACGAAAAATTACGCCCGGCAAATTGAGTACTGTCTAATGCGCCGAACATGTCGCTATAGTAATTATTGTAAGAAAAGCTATTTATAAGTCGAGTGTTGTTATTGAAATTGTAATTGCCTTTTAACGTGATAGCAGCCTTGTTGAAATCACTATGCTGTAGCCGCCCGTTATTATTGCTGGCGTAATACCCCGAAATTAAAAACCCTGCTTTGCCATAAGTATCTCCGTATTGAATATCGGTGCGTCTGTAACCGTTTGTATTTGCCTGAACACTAACCTGACCTGTTGAGTTCGCAGGTGGTGATAAAGTTATCACATTCACTGCTCCGCCAATTGCCTCCGCGCCATACATTGCCGACGCGGGGCCTCGAAGTATCTCAATTTGCCTGATTGAGGCCATATTAACCTCAATTAAAGCATTATGATTGTATAAGCCGGTTGTGCGCACCGGAATTCCATCTTCCAGATAGAGAAAAAGACTTTTGGTAGTCATGGGTTGGCGTATGCTCATCTGATGCTGCTCATTCCCTAAATCGACCATAAAAACTCCGCTTGCTTTATTAAGCACCTGGTCGAGAGACGTGGGTTTGGTTTCTTTTATGGTTAGGGTACTCAATGTGCTCAGGGCAACGGGGGCATCACGTCTGCGTTCTGTTGCGCGGCCCGCTGTAACCACTATTTCTTTGAGAGTTTGGGATTCCTGTTCTAGTTCTATCAGATTTAAATCGCCGTGCGGATGAACCCAACAAGATTTAAAACCTGGGCAAGTAATCAATATGCTGTCGGCTTCTGTAGTGCGTATTTTGAAGCTTCCGGAAACATCGGTTTTGCCTGCACTTATATTTTTAACTTTTAAGGAAGCGCCCGAAATTGGTTCCCCGGTTAATTTATCTACCACTTTGCCTTGTATTTCGATGGTTTGGGCAATTGTATCGCCTATACATAAGCAAAGCATTGCCACAAAAAGAGCTAGCTTTTTCATTTTAGTATCTTTTAAATTATTCCTGAAAATTGAAGGAAACAGTTATTCTAAAAAATCAGAAACCGTTCAGAGATATCCTGCGAAAGCAGGTATCTAAAGAATTCTAAATAATCCCCGGCGGATGAAAGGATTGTCTGGGCCAGCCTTTAGACCGCCCATTATTGTTTTCTTGATTGTAATCGATTTTTGGCGAGCAAACAAAAAGCGGCGATACCCTTTCCATTACCGACACAAGAAAATAGCTAACTTTTAGAGTGTATTCGCTGGCATCTTTTTGTTCTGTAGCTTTTTTCTGCGTTTTGGCCAGGTAACATTTACCCTGACAATTCAGCTTCGGCTTTGCCCTGTTTACACAGATGTTAGCTGCAATATAGTCTTTGTTCACCTTGAAGCTAAGCACAGCCAGCAACCCTGCAAAGCTTAAACTTTGCAGGCAAACTATCAAAAGAACCGCTAATAACTTCCTGAACATTTTACAAATCTATCTTCCTGAAATTCCGAACTGCAAACAGCGAAGGTATAAATAATCCAAAAAACTATAGCACTACAGAAAAATCATTCCATAGCCGCCGTCAAAAACTGCTGGTACAGTGCGGCGGTATAACCCATCTTTTATAAGACGAAAGTTATGTAGAACTAGTTTCTCTATGGTATGTACTTAGAACAATTAGTAAAAAAGAAGACAATGTATGGTAATACTGGTATATTATAACGCATCAAATTATGATGAAAACTAATAATCGCTGGGTTTAAAATCATCTAAAACGAAAGATCATGAGCAAAGACAAAGGCAGTAAGAACCATAAAAAAGAAGCTGGCACAGGAGCTAAAAAAGCACCGTCAGATTACCAGAGCGAAAAAATTCCGTATCGAAAATCGATCCGCCATCACCGAAAAAGAAATAGTATCTACTATTTAACAGAATTCGGAGTAAAACCCCTTTGAAAAATTGGGGTTTTGTATAAACAGATTAACTGTTTATAGCGACGAACTATGCAGTAGCTCTTTAATTGGATGGATTAAAAGCATCAATCTTTAGGACTGGGAATTGAAAAAATAATCTCAGGGAAGTGCTTCCATTAAAAAATAAAACGTTGAACCCTCTCCTTCTGTACTATCAACTTTTATCTGACTTCCGTGATACTTTAATATCTCTGACACTATGTACAGACCAATTCCAAAACCAGACACCGTTTTTACTTTTTCGTTTTCTACTCTATAAAAACGTGTAAACAGCTTCTTTTGATTTAGTAAACTGATTCCAACACCATTATCCTTTACAAATATTTTTACCCGTCCATTATCCTCTAAAGAACAACCTACCTTAACCGCGGTTCCAATTTGAGAATATTTAATTGCGTTACTAATAAGATTTATAAGTACCTGTATAATCTTGTCCCTGTCTGCGTTTATTTTAAATCCTTCGCAATAGTTTAAATCAATTTGATGTGTAGAACCAAATAGCTTAGCTTCCGAAACTACTTCTTCCAATAGTTCACTCACAATAACAATATCCTTTTCAAGCCTAAGTTTACCTTCTTCGATCTTAGCCAGTTCAAGAAAGTCTTTAATCATCGATGACATTTTATTGGCTTGCACCTCGGCCCTTGTTAAAGCATTGGTAGCGAAATCATCAGATTGCTTTTTGGCTTTTGCTAAAAGAATTTGCACATAGGATTTAATAGTAGTAAGGGGAGTTTTAAGCTCATGACTAATAATGGCTATAAAGTCATTTTTCCTTATCTCATCTTGTTTCTGCTTTGTAATATCTAATACTGACCCGATAAACCTGACCGGCTTATCTTCATCATCGAAAAAGACTTTCCCCTTTGCTTTAACCCATCGTAAGCGTTTGTCAGTTTCGCCAATTGTCCTGTACTCTACATCGTATAATCCACCACTTTTCTGTTTGTCGAATGCCTGATCGATCTTTTCCAGGATTATTTCTCTGTCATCGTTATGAAGACCCTTTATAAATTCCTTTTCATATGTCACTTTTTCATTGTGGTAAATGCCGAACAACTCCCTGCAACGTCTATCCCACATCATGGTGCCTGCATTCAGATCCATATCGAATGTTCCCAACTCTGCAGATTGAGTGGCTAAGCGAAGATGCTCCTCGTTTTTTACGATCTGTTGATTCTGCGTTTCGATCTGGCTAAGCATATGATTAAAGGCATCTGTGAGTGAACCTAATTCATCATTTCCAGACTTGGTTGCTCTTATTGTATAATCTCCTCCGGCAGATATATTTCTGGCAGCTTTTTCAAGAGATATTATAGGATCTGAAATTGTTTTTTGAATGGTTTTTGTCAGAAAAAAACCAACCACTAACGTGATGGCAATAAGTAACATTGCAATGAGAATATTAAATTTAATCTGATTATAAAGACCCCCTAAACTTGATTTTATATATAAGGTTCCGAGGTGAAGTTTCTCCTGATGTACCGGTTCAAAGCCCTCTATAAACGATCCCTTAATTGAATATCCACCTATACCGGGTTTTGATGGAAGTAAACTGTTTTTTATGCTATTTGGATATTTTGCAAATATATTTCCGTTAACATCAAAGAGGCATGCTGCGGTAATATATTTATCGGCTTTAAGAGCATTTAAAATCTCATTTGCATCATCATCGCTTTGAAAGGCCAAAGCTGCTGAACTATTAGATGCTATAACCAGGGCAAGGGTAGAAACCTTATTGCTTTCTGCTTTTCGATAACTAAAATATTCAAACACTATATATGCGCTTGCCATCAAAAGCAAAGCAATAGAGCAAGTCATTAGTATTACCCGAATTAGTTTATGCTGTATGGGTACGTCACGAAAAATCATACCCTAGTTTGTACTATAAATCTTAGATACATTTAATAGCTTAGAACTAATTGTTAATTGAGATGCTTTAGCTTCATCAGTATTAATTTGGAGTCGCAACTTATTCTCCTCTTTAAAAAAACTGATGATCCCGCCCCACTTTACGAAGTTTGCGGCATCACTTACCGTTAAGACGCCACGACGGTTAATCCCTTTAAGTTCGTCTTTAATCTTTGACGCTTCAACCGCTGAAATAAAGAGAATGTTGCAGTGGGCAAGTTCTTTAACGTTCTTGAAATGCTTTACTGTAATTGCTTTACTACCAAGTTTTTCTCCCCTCACAATCTCATTTATATAAGTGCTAAAACGGTCATCGCCCAATACACCAATAACGAACGGATCATCTAAACTACTGCTTGAGTTTGCAGGCCAGTCAACAAAACGGGTAAAATTAAAGATAAATGCAGCTTTAAGCTGATATTCGTTTGTGGGCTTTATCTGTGAAATGGAATGTAGTGTGGTAAAAGATAGAATTAAAGATATTGCCGCACAAATTCTAAAAAAGAAGTTTAAATAATTCGACTGCTTTGCACACTTCTTTTTTATCAACACTACTACTCTAGATAGATATTATATTGCCTGAGAAGGCCCAAAATTACTAAATATATGGAGATAAATATAGCCATTATACTATTAGGATAATAAACTCCCATTTAGCATCTTTGTTGTTTGCACAACCATAGAGCTAGAATTATTTACTTCGATCTTTTAACAATTGCATGAAAGTAGATCAATATTATAATCTCAAAGTTTACTCTTGTTATAAAAATCCAATAGTTATTGCAATCTTGTTTTTGATAGCATTTATTGCCTTCCCCGGCCTTGCCTATGGTCAGCAAGGCAAGTTATCATCTGATGAAATAAAAAAATTAAGCCTCGACGAGTTAATGAATTTAGAAGTCACTTCGGTTTCCAAACGAGCAGAAAAACTTCATGAAGCGGCATCAGCAATTCAGGTAATCACTCAAAAAGACATCCACAATTCTGGTGTCAAAACCTTACCTGAAGCTTTAAGACTGGCTAACAATTTACAGGTCGCCCAGGTGAACGCCAGTGAATGGGCCATTAGTGCGCGAGGATTTAACAACGTCCTCTCCAATAAGCTCCTGGTTTTGATCGACGGGCGAACTGTATACACCCCATTGTACTCCGGTGTTTTCTGGGACATACAAAACCTTATATTAGAAGATATCGACCGTATAGAAGTTATTAGCGGCCCCGGAGGTACCTTGTGGGGTGCCAATGCTGTAAACGGTGTAATTAATATTATTACCAAAAGCTCCAGGGATACTAAAGGTTTGTTTGCCGAAGCGCTTGTCGGCACTAGCATGAAAGGGATTGGCAGTTTACGTTATGGTGGCCAAATTAAAGAAAACCTGACCTATCGGGTGTTTGGCAACGGATTCAAAATGGGCAATACCATAGACTCCAAAACGGGTGTAAGAGTAAAAGACGAGTGGTCAACAATCAACGGAGGTGTTCAGCTCGATTGGGATTTGTCGGAAAAGAGTTCTTTAAGCCTACAGCAAAGTATATATAAAGGGAACCCCAATCCTTACGAGGAAAACCCTTCCGATAAAGCAAGCGGAGATAATATTCTGGTACGATGGAACCACAAGGCGTCTGAGAGATTTAATACACAGCTTCAGGCATATTACGATAATAATGATCGGCACTCACGTCTAGAGAGGGTTGAAAATCTGAAGACGTACGACCTCGACTGGCATAGTAAGTTAGAAGCAGGAAAATGGCACACCTTATCGTTCGGGACAAACCTGAGGGTGATGGATCATAAATTTAATAGCCCCCCTTCTTTACAATTTTCGCCTGCAAACAAGGTATTATATTTATACAGTTTTTTTATACAGGATGAAGCAAGGTTGATGGGAGACCGGCTAAAGCTTACTCTGGGCTCCAAAATTGAGCATAATAGTTATACGGGCTTTGAGTATCAACCCAACGCCAGGCTATCCTTTAATTTTGCCGGCCATCAAACGTTATGGACGGCGGCTTCCCGGGCGGTAAAGACACCTTCAAGGCTTGACGAAGATATTCGCCTAAATATTGAAGGTGTTGGCTTGGTTTTCACGGGGGGCAGCAACTTTAAATCGGAAACTGTTCTGGCTTACGAACTTGGATGGAGAAGCCAGCCCGCAGAAAATATTTCGTTTTCATTGTCTTCCTTTTATAACGTATATGACAATATACGAAGTGCAGAACCTCCGGCTCCGCCAGCCATACTCCCCGCTGTAACCTTGGCGAACGGTGTAAAAGGGACTACTTATGGAGCAGAAGTTTCTACCACTTACCAGGTAAATAATTGGTGGAACCTTCGGGCAGGGTATACATATTTAAAAAAGGATTTAGCTTTAAAGCCGGGTAGCATAGATCTAAACCAAGCAACGGCCGAAAGTAATGATCCCTCGAATCAGATACTTATCCAGTCGAATATCAAATTTCCGGCACGTTTAGAATTAGGGACAACCATTCGATATATAGATAAACTACCAAAACCATATGTCCCGGATTATTGTGGCTTAGATCTACGGCTTGGATGGCATCTGAATAAAGCTTTGGAATTAAACTTGGTTGGACAAAATCTTTTGGATAAACGGCACTTAGAATTTATACCATCGACCCCAGCGCCCCGACAGATAGAACGAAGTGTGTATGGGAAATTAACTTTTAGGTATTAAACATTACGAAGCCAACAAGTACATAATTCTCATAAAGGAAACCTTTATAAGCATTCTGATTAAAGAACAATTATTCCCAATGAAAATTCTTCCTTATTTTCTATCCTTTTCACTTTTAGTTTTTTGCTTTCAGGTCGCTGCACAAAAGAAGCCAATTAACATATTAATTGTAGATGGTTTCAGTAATCACGATTGGAAGCAAACCAGCAAATTGACTAAAGCTATCCTGGAAGAAAGTAAGCTGTTTCGGGTTTCTGTTTCAACCATTCCTGATGATAGTATTGCCTTAGGAAAATGGAATCCTGAATTTGAAAAATATGCGGTAGTTATTCAGAATACCAATAATTATCCCCATAAGAACTTAAGATGGCCAAGGAACGTCGAGCAACAACTAGAGGCATATGTCAAAGGTGGTGGAGGCTTGTATCTTCTGCATTCTGCTAACAATGCATTTCGTGGTTGGGTAGAATACGACAATATGATGGCGCTTGGCTGGCGTGGAAAGGAAAATACTACAGCTCTGGAAATTGATGAGAATAAGAATATAATTCGTATACCGCCCGGACAAGGGCAAAATACTGGTCACGGAAAAAGATTTGATGCCGTAATTCAAATTTTGAACAGACATCCGATAAACAAAGGCTTCCCAACACAATGGAAAACCCCATCAATGGAGGTGTATAACTACCCACGTGGGCCTGCAAAAAATGTTACTGTTTTATCCTATGCATTTGATAGCGTTGCCACGCGAAAGACTTTTCCGGTTGAATGGATAGTGAGCTACGGAAAAGGCAGGGTGTACAGTTCGAGTATGGGGCATTTATGGGAGGGTGAAATATATCCTATAAGTTACCGCTGTATTGGTTTTCAAACCACCATGATACGTGTGACTGAATGGCTTGCCAAAGGAAAAGTGTCGTATCAAAAGCCTAACCCATTTCCTTCAAAAGAAATGATTGTGGTTAGAGATGAAGCTGATTTTCCGAAATCAAAGTAAATTTTTCAATCACATAATTGCTATTTTACCTTTCACAGAGCACATGATTGGCTGAAACTGAAAAGAATATAAAAGCAAAAAGGGGTTTTTGATCCAGTTATCTAGCATCAAAAACTCCCTTCTAGTCTTATTATCTTACAGCATTTCTACTTCCCAAAACAGGATCTTTTGCAGTTTTATTAAATCCCGCTTTAGATGTAATCTTTTTTGAGCCTTTCTTCTTTGGAGGACTGATCAATTTAGGAGAAGGCACATCAGATGGTGTTTGGCCGGTGTGATTGTGTTTATCATTCTCGTTTATCATAACCTCTATAAAAATCCTGAACCAGGTAAGCCCGGGTCGTGGTTTAACATTGTACCAGTAGTACGACCATGATCGCGGGATGAAAAATCTGCATTTGTATCGATTGAAGTGCGGGCTGTAATATCATCATCTTCGTCCTCATCATCCAATAGATCGTCTTCTTCGTCATCGGCTAGCAGATCATCATCTTCATCCAAGTCTGGCGCAATGGTTGTATCTAAATCATCGTCATCATCCAACAAATCATCATCCTCGTCATCCAGAAGATCATCATCTTCAGCCGGATCTATTTGAGAAGTGATATCGACAACATCTTCCTCCTCAACTTCTTCTACATCAAGGTTTTGATCATCGCCATACTCCTCCTCCTCGTCAGGGTCGACAACAAAATCATTCATTTCATCTTGCTTGATGGCATCTCCCAGAGGAGTAACTTCCGTATTCTCACCCAAATCATCGTTGCTGTAATCTACATCAGCATCATTTCCTTCTCCTTCTCTTGAAGGATCTACCCTTAAATAATCATCCTGAATAGTTAAGTATTCTTCGCGAAACAGTTCCATATTTTTTCTTTTATAGGTATTTAATACATAGATAGAACAGCCGGGATTACCTACTTTGTTTTGTAAAAGATAAAAGAAATATGAAGCTCTCTGGAATCGCTAGAACAGGCTTTTGAGTTTGCCGATTACGTAACCAATCTCTTCTTTAGTATTGAGTTTACTGAAAGAAAATCGAACAGCAGGGCGATTTGGATCAGAACCGATGCCTTCCAGCACATGAGAACCGATATTAGTTCCGGAACTACAAGCGCTTCCGCCTGAAACCGAGATACCAGAAATATCCAGATTGAAAAGCAGCATATCGGCCAGATCGGTTTCCGGAAATAACACATTTAAAACGGTATACAAACTTTTATCCGGATCAATCTCTCCGTTAAATTCTATCCCGGGAATGACTCCAACAAGTTCGTTTATCATGTAAGACTTTAAGCCCTGGATATAGTTCTGATAGTCCGCCATATCTCTGCAGGCAATTTCCAGGGCTTTAGACAAACCGACGATTCCGTATAAATTCTCTGTTCCCCCACGCATATTTCGCTCCTGGGAACCACCGTAAATTAAAGGGTTGATTTTAAGATTACTATTTATGTATAAAAAACCTACCCCTTTGGGACCATGAAATTTATGCGCAGCGCAAGTCACAAAATGCACTTTTAATTTTTGGAGATCAATAGGGTAATGCCCAATTGTTTGAACAGTATCGCAATGAAATATCGCATCGTTTTTTTTGCATAGTTCACCAACTGCTTCAATATTGGTTAAAGTTCCAATCTCATTATTGGCATGCATTAACGACACAAAACTACGATCAGAGTTTTGTAGTAGCTCTTCTAAATGATCGTGATTTAAATTCCCCTTTTGATCCGTTTCAGCAAAGCTAAGCTTAATCAAACCACTTGCCTGCATAGCTTCCAACGTGTGCAAAACGGCATGATGTTCAATCCTGGTAGTGATAGCTTGCTTAATATTATTATCTATTATTCCGCAACGAATAGCCATGTTATCCGCCTCGGTCCCCCCGGACGTAAAGAAAATTTCGGAAGGAGAAGTATTTAAAGAAGATGCAACTTGTTTACGTGCCTTTTCAATAACAGTGCGGGCCTCTCGACCATGAGCATGTATAGATGAAGGATTTCCGAAATGGCTTTCCATGGTAGCATACATTTCTTTTAAGACTTCAGGGTCTAAAGGTGTAGTAGCTGCATTGTCTAGGTATACACGCATGGGGGATGAGGATTGTTGAATGAATGAATTGGTGAATGTATGATTAATGAATGATTGAATAGCGAAAGTTGAATAATTGAATTGATGAGAAAAAATGGATTATTTACTATCTGAAGTCGATTTTCTAGCTCTTGATACGAGAGCTAATATTTCTTTTGCCTCAGTAAATAAAACTGATATCTGGAATTCGGATACAATCCCAGCTTCTATTAAACTCTCCATCCAAAATACAGATTCATCAGCTTCTTCAACAACAATGCACATCTTAGAATAAAATTCAGCTTTTGATCTGCCTCGACATGCAGCGCGATAATTAGCTCCAACCGACGATGAAGAACGAAGTAACTGTCTACCAACGATTTTAGCTTCTTCTGTTTTTGGAAAACTCTGATAGAATCGAACATTATCAACTACAAACTTTTTAGTTCTAGTTTTAAACGCTTCAATAAATTCGATTTTATCAGAGGGCATATTATTCAATCATTCATTATTTAACTCAAGTTGCTAGTTATACAATAATTTTATTGAGCGTAAAAGCGAAGATGAATAATGTAATTTTAAGCAACCATCCCTTAGCAGTAACTGCATGAAGCTTTCGAAGGAATAACCCTTTGATTTCACTAATTGTAGTT
>DASWMZ010000010.1:0-1823 GCA_036399495.1 Pedobacter sp. | reverse complement strand
ACAGCATTAAGTCCTGTTTCTTCCTGAACCTCCCTGATTGCGCAGGCTTTCAGGTCTTCTCCTTCGTCTTGTTTTCCTTTTGGCAAATCCCATTTTCCCCTTCGAAAAATGAGAAGAATTTCTTCATTTTTTGTTTTTACCAGTCCCCCGGCAGCAGTAATTACAGTAAACTGCTCCTTTAATAGCTTTAAAGCTTCTGTTATGTCAGAGTGAAGTAATACTCCAGCATAAAAATCCGGTTGCAGCAGTTCATGTAATACTGTTCTTACAGCGGGCAAGTTTAATTCATCAATGAAAATGGTAGTTTGCCGGTGCAAATATTCTTCAATTTCAGCATCAACTTTTTCGGCCAAGAAAAGGGGTTTGTTTTGCACATAAAGCTTTAACATACATTTTTTGTTGCAACGAATATACCAGCAAAACCCGTTTACGATACCTTCGTCGCATGACAGACGCCGTTATAACAGCCGAGAAATTATTACAAGCCGAAGCTATTAAACTAAGCCCTTCTCAGCCCTTTACCTGGGCCAGCGGGTGGAAAAGTCCTATTTATTGCGACAACCGCAAGCTACTTTCATTGCCTTATACCCGGGATTTCATAAAAAGTGAACTGGCTAATACTGTTTTTGAGAAGTTCGCTGATGCTGATGTTATTGCCGGTGTAGCTACGGCAGGAATTGCATGGGGAGCCATGGTGGCCGATCAATTGAAACTCCCTTTTATCTATGTACGACCAAAGCCTAAGGAACACGGCTTGGGAAATCAAATTGAAGGACATTTTGAACCAAATCAGAAGGTAGTGGTTATCGAAGACCTGGTATCTACCGGAAAAAGTAGCCTTCAAGTTGTAGATGTACTGCGTGCTGCTAATTTAGAGGTCGTCGGAATGGTTTCCATCTTTAATTATATGTTTGAGAATGGCGTTGAGGCATTTCAAAAGGCAGAAATTACCCTATTCTCGCTAACTGAGTACACGACTTTAATCAATCTCGCACTTGAAAAGGGCATTGTGCCGTCGTCAGCAAAGGACATTTTGTTAAAGTGGCGCACAGATCCGGCAAACTGGACCGGAGAAGAGTAAATTCGTAACAAATCATTCCATATATGAAAAAGCTTTTTATAGTATTTGCTACGACAATGGCGTTAGCAACAGCAGCTTCGGCACAAAAAAAGGCCATCAAAGTTGATACGATCAGTACCCCTACCATTCAATGTGATATGTGTAAAGACAGGATAGAAGAACACCTGAAACGGATTGATGGAGTAACAGCAGTTAATGTCGCCGTCAAGAAAAAAAAGGTCTATGTCAAATATTTAGTTGACCGGACAAATGTGGAAATGATCAAGGCTTCTATTGCAAATGCCGGCTACGAGGCTGGTGAAATTGCTGCCAATCCGGACTATTATAAAATGCTGCCTAAGTGTTGCAAGAAGCCAGAGGATGGCGGTGGAATGCCAAAACACTAAATAGACTTTGAAATTTCAACCCGCTTCGGCGGGTTTTTTTATGCCCAATGGCGAAACCTTCAAGAAACCTTTTATGACGATCTGACACCCGCAGTCTTGAAACTATCTATAAAATCGCCCGTATCCACCACAAAGAAATTTCCCCACACAAATAGTATAAAATTTTAAGCTAATAATTTTAGTATTTAGAAACGCACCATGGATGTACACGTTACTATCAAAATTAGCTAATTGATATTTCATGAAACTTTAAAAATGAACGATTTATAAACTTTTGTGACATTTAAAATTAAGGTTTTGACAGCATCTAAACTTGCGGTGTTCAACATGGTTAGAAACTTCTCACCATATACAGA
>DASWMZ010000009.1:0-2101 GCA_036399495.1 Pedobacter sp. | reverse complement strand
AAAATAAATATTGACAAAGACCTTTCGGGAGTAACTTTAAAATTAGAGAAAAATGGTAAAAGTATAGAACTATATCCAGAAGATTTAAGTCACGGTGAGCTAAAAAGGCTTAGTATATATATGTGGCTCAAGTCTCGCTACATAGAAGATGCTATTGTTTTGATGGATGAAATTGAAATTGCTTTTCATCCCGATTGGCAATATCAAATTATATCAGACCTCAAAGAGTGGGGGCCCAGCAATCAATATATTCTGGCAACTCACTCCTACGCATTGTGTGAAGCTCTGACACCCGCTCACGTTAAAGAAATAGAGCCAAAACTGATTAAACAAGAATCTAATATTACAAATGAGTCTTAATCCAGAACAGCTAAAAAAACATTGCGAGGCAATTCTTCAATCTCGCAGGATTAAAAACAAAATTGTGGTCTTATGCGAAGGCAAGATTCCCGATATCCAGGGTATAAAGTCAGTTCAATCTTATAAAGCAATGAAGGAAACGCAGGATGCCAGTTTTTATATGGCTTGCATTCCGAAATGGTGGAGCCAGAAGCGACCGGAATTTTTTAACTGTGGCGATCGCCAAGATGTATTAGACACCTACTCTACTCTTCCAATATTACACGAAAAGGATACCACTAATTCATATTTAGATCCCGAGCGACTTTTTGCAATTATAGATTTAGATTTGGAACTGAAAACGATCGACAATTATATTTTTACAGATACAGAAGCAATTTTTCACAATCTTTACGAAAAATCGCAGGTGAAAGAGCAAAACGCAGCACAGCACCGGATCTGGATTACAGGTTTGATCCACAAAGAAGCATATTTTCTGACACCTGAACTTCAATCAGTATTTGATGATTATCCTAATGCTCCGATTTATAAAGAAAATCTAGCGTCACTAACAAATATTTATAGTGATATGGCTGATGCAATTAGTAGCGACAGCGATTTACAGGCTAACGTGGCTAACGTAAAGAGAGCATTCGAGCGCATTAGTTACTGTTCGGGATTGGATTGTACGCAATTAGACTTAGACAAATTCCAGGATTCATGGAAACATCAGTTTAAAAGTACGAAAGATGTAACGCGGAAGCATGAGTTAATCATAGCTTTGCTGACAATTAAAAAAGCTAAGGAGTATTGGAAGCAAATTATGCCACCCCCTGACTGGAGTGGAAATGAAAAAAATTTTAGAGAACAACTCTCGTCAGAAATTGCGAGATTTTATTCAGAGCAAAGTAGCGATGTTAAGTCTCATATTCCTTTTTTTATCAAGACATTGTATGAGTTCGTTTAAATAAAACACATCGATTATAATGTTTCATTTTCTATCCATCAGCATCGCTGGGATAACCAAATTGATCTGGCAACTCATCGACAGTAATTTGCAAAATCTTTAACAATTTCTTGAACTGAACTGGCGTTAGCTTCGGTACAGATCGCCCGGATTCCCAGTTGCTTACCGTCATTTCCGTAACGCCAAGTGCTTTTCCTAGCTGTTTTTGAGTCATAAACCGCTTAACTCGGAGTTTCTTTAGTGGCGATCGCTCGAATTTTTTAAACATTTCCATAAGCTAATTGACCCTGACTGTAAATTGATTTACGCTTACCCTAAATTGATTTACGCTTACCCTAAATTGATTTACGCTTACCCTAAATTGATTTGCTCTAGGCAAATACAGAAACATCAGATAGTATTGTTTTAACAAATTGTGCTTTACGGGAATAGCGGTCTTTTCTTTCATTAGAAATTGTACGCGGTTTTACCGTTACAAAGCATCAAACCTATCCAAAATTATTAGTCAAAGCTATGTTGCAAGATTCATCATCGAACCAAACATCGCCGAATGTTTTAACCAACCAAACCTTTGAGGGCGATCGCGAAGCAGTCCGTCACGTCATCATCGGTTCGCCGCTGGGGGTACGGCGAACTATCCACCAACTGCACGCATTGCGCTACGAGGAAGCTGTTCGTTGGACTCATCCGATCGCCATTCCCGACAATCGCATCATTATTACACCCGATCAGGGAGAAATCATGAGTCTGTTAGTCAAATTAATCCGGCTGCAATGAAGTCATAAATGTGCGATC
>DASWMZ010000008.1:0-15443 GCA_036399495.1 Pedobacter sp. | reverse complement strand
AACTTCTTCCGCCCCTAAGTTCCCCATTAAGCTTATCAGAATCCCTATTAACGAACGCTGCTTTTTAAAAGGTAGTCCAGTAAAGCTTTGGAAATGTTGCATAAAAAACCGTCCCATAATTGCTTATGAGACGGCCTCTTTCTGTTTAAAAGCAAAATTGTATACTTGCTATAAGCAGCAATCAGTATGAACCTACCAGCCGAATGCACTACAATTCCCCAATTATTAAGGAATGTTGTTAAAAATATTCATTCCCCCGACCATGCTTTCCTATCTGAAAAAAAAGGAAATGCCTGGGAAGACATCAGTTATAAACAGGTTCTTGATAAAGCTGATGCGATTTCAGCTTATCTTTTAGAAATTGGCATCAAAAAAGGCGACCGGATTGGTTTTATAATAGAAAATTCGCCTGAATACATTTACTACGACCAGGGACTTCAGCAAATTGGCGGGGTTAATGTTTCAATCTATCCTACTCTAACTGAGGCTGAAATAGAATATATTTTAAATGATGCTGGAGTAAAAACGCTTTTGATAGGCAATCCGTTTCTATTAAAAAAGATCCTAAAAATCGCTAACAATTGCGTTGAGTTGATTCGCATTATTCCGGTTTTTGAAGATTACCAAAAACATATACAAGTTACCAATATACAGGCCGGAGTTATTTCGCTAACTGCACTTATTGAAGAAGGGAGAAATTGCTACCGGGAACATGAAAATGCGATCAGTACGGCTCGCGAATGTGTTATTCCAACGGATTTATCTTCATTAATTTACACATCTGGCACAACCGGCATCCCGAAAGGAGTTATGCTGACACACTTTAATTTTATTGAGAACGTACGGGCAGATTTGGAGCAAGTTCCGGTAATTGAAAAAGATGATGTTTTCTTATCCTTTTTGCCGCTATCACATGTATTCGAACGTACAGCTACTTACCATATTTGCTGTGCGGCAGGTTGTAAGATTGCCTTTTCGCAGAGTTTAGAATTACTTGCTAAAAACATGGCCGAAGTCAGGCCAACCGTTATGAGTTGTGTACCTCGTCTGTTAGAACGCATTCACGACAAAGCAATTAAAACCGGAACACAGGCCGGTGGTGCTAAAGCGAAAATCTTTTTATGGGCTTTAAGCATTGGGAAAGAATATCGCGAAATTAAAGAAGCTGGAAATAAACCCGGACTAATTTTAAGCGCTCAGCAAAAGGTTGCTAATAAGCTTGTATTCGGAAAAATCAAAGAAAAAACGGGAGGCAGGCTGAAATTCTTTCTTTCCGGCGGAGCAGCTTTACCGCAAAACGTTGGTGAGTTTTTTGGGAATTTGGGAATTAAAGTATTGGAAGGTTATGGATTAACCGAAACATCGCCTGTAATGGCAGTAACCGAATATCACAGACAGGTATTTGGTACTGTAGGGAGAATAATCCCCAGGATAGAAGTGAGGATACAAGATGTAGAAACGAAAGAACTGATAGCCATACAAACTCATAATTCGTTTATGGAAGATTTTGAATGCGCTGAAGGTGAAATAATTGTGCGTGGTCATTGTGTTATGAAAGGCTATTGGAACAAACCTGATGAAACAACTCAGGTGATCGATTCTGAAGGCTGGTTTCATACCGGTGATATAGGAAAATTCTATAAAGGAAACTTGAAAATTACCGACCGAATAAAAAACATGCTTGTGAGTGCTTTCGGGAAAAATGTTTATCCTACTCCGGTAGAGAACACCTATTTAAAAAGCCCCAAAATTGAGCAAATCTTTTTAATTGGCGATAAGCGTGAGCATATTACAGCGATAATCATCCCGCCCAAAGAGGCTCTAAAAGAAGTTTTTCACTTAACCGAGGATTTTTTTAACAGTACTGAAAAGTTTACCGATGATAAAGAGATTTACAATTGGTTGAATGAAGACATCCGCAAGCTATCAAACGAACTTGCAAAGTTTGAACGGATCAAAAACTTTATTATTAAGAGAAATCCATTCAGTATTGAAGGTGGAGAGTTAACACCATCAATGAAGGCAAAACGAAAAGTGGTAGAGAAAATGTATGCTGAGGAGATAGAAAAAATGTATCAGGATCAATCAAATGATGAATGAGTGATTGATTGAATGATCCTGATATAAATAATTTATTTTTTCCCTGTAAAGCTGTTTTTTATACTATTGTTAAGTGATTTTGCCGACCAGTAACCACTTGCAATGATCCTTCTTATTGAATACAACGGATCGTTCTCATCTCTTGAGGTCGCCAAAATAAATGCCGCTTTAAACCCTCTTTTCTTTAATTGAGGAATAGCTTCTTTGTTCCATAATCCGAAAGGATAAGCAAAATATTCAATCTTCTTACCAGTGATTTCTTCCAGTCGTTTGGTTGGCTTCTCGATTTGAGTTACCCAATCTTCGGCTACGTATTTTTTAACGTTTTTATGATCGTAAGTGTGGCTTCCTATCACGTTCCCCGCATCAGACAATTTTTTAATCTGATCACTGCTCATGTATTTTGTTCTGCCCATACGTCCAATTGAAACAGTCATAATGAAATAAACCGCTTTGAAACCATATTTTTTCATTTCGGGTGCAGCTACAGTAAATTGATCCAAGTCAGTGTCATCAAAAGTTAGCATAATGGGCTTTGAAGGAAGCGGATCGCCATAAGCTAAATAATTATAAACCTGATCTGGCAAGACCGAATGATAACCGCTATCAGCCAACATTTTCATGTGAGCTTTAAAGGTTGCTACCGGAATTATATAATCTTTTGCAGTTTGAGAATCAGATGATTTCCAGTCTCTAACTTGGTGGTAGCAAAGTATAGGCACCTGCTGTTTTGCTAAAATCTCGGCAGCTGTCGCAGGTTTACGGTTTTTAGACTTAGAATCTGGCAGCGTGTTTGAATGTGGGTCCGTCTGTACACCTGATTCAATAGATGCAGCCACAGCGGTTGAGTCTGTAGATTCAACTGATGCTGAGGTTTTACCTTGATTACAGGATGTAGAAATAATAACAATTGGAAGCAGGAACGTTAAGATTGATTTTAGCATGTTGTATTTAAATGGTTTGCAAAATAACGGAAAAGGATGTTAATCATCATAAGAATTAATCCACAAAAAAGTTTAGTGGTTGATAAGAAACTGTTTAAAAGAATCAAGTCTAAGTTAGGATACTTGAAGCTGCTCGGTAATGGGTGTTAATAGAAGGATGGCTGAAATTTCCTGTCAGCTAGCCGCACGCTGGTTTTCCTGCCAAAGCAGATCATACTTTTCGAAAGTTTGAACAATATATTCATTCGTCCCGATAACAAATGTGAGGTTGACGATTAAGATGCTTTTATTGAAGGACAATAATGGAAATCTGTCAAAATAGTTTCTTAGTGTTTGATTTGAACGTATTGCGTCCTTCTTATTATCAAAAAGTTTAATTTCTATAGACGATTTTATCACCCCAGGTTTAAGTCTGTAATATTCGATATCATCCCAGGTAAATTTCCGCTCACCTAAATACTCTAAAGTTGTAGGTGTGAGATGCAAAGCGGGCTTTCTATTTATAACAGCTGTAATTATTCTGCGGTAAAGCATAAAAAATAGTAATCCCACCAAAATAGAGAAACTACCTAAAATCGCATAAAATAAAGTATTTGAATTGAGTAGGCTATAAAACCCTAAACCAAACAGTAAAAGAAGTATGGTAACCGTAAATAATAATATCCTGACCCGGCTATAATAGTAAGATTGCGTCATCCTTCAAATAATGATATAAATACCACATTATACTTACATCTAAATCAATTTGTTACTATAATCTTACAGACAGGCAAGCTACCTATGTTATGAAATTGCAATCTTTAAAATCACCATTCAGGATTATGAATCTATTTCGGAGTTCTTCCGTAGATAGTTGCTATATCAAGTAATTATGATCTTAAACCAACCAATTAAAGAAGCTGCCCGCCTCAATGCAACTCATCGCTACCTGGATTTCAATATCAATAGGGAGAAGGAATTAGAAGACCTTGTGATGCTGGCTTCGCAAATTTGTGGCACGCCCATCTCGCTCATTACACTAATGGACCAGGATGTTCAATGGATAAAGGCAAAACTTGGTGTTGATGTAAGTGAGATGCCAAGAAAAACCTCGTTTTGTACCCATGCGATTGAAAGCGAAGAGATCATGATTGTGGAGGATGCCCAGCAAGATCAGCGTTTTTCAGAGCTACCTGTGGTTGCTAACAATCCGCATATCCGCTTTTATGCAAGTGCCAATCTTAAGTCGTACGATGGATATAATGTTGGAACGTTGTGCGTTTATGATCTACAACCGAAAACTTTAACGGCACAACAACAAGCCAGTTTAACGGCTTTAGCGAATCAGGTGAGCCATGTGATGGAACTGGATTATGCCATTAAAACAATGAAAGAGCAAAATGAGGCACTATCAGAAATTGCCCGCATCCAATCTCATGAACTTCGTTTGCCGGTATCATCTATTCTTGGCGTTATGGATTTAATCAATGAGGAAAATTCTAATTTGAATCCTGATTATCTGGATATACTAAACCAGTCAGTGAATCTGCTTGATAATAAGATCCGGACTATTGTGAGTCATGCGAATCAGAATAGTTGATATATCTGTAATCTAAAATGATTATTGGGCGTGTCCAGCCCCGGCTGGCCGGGCTATACACTTCAAGTCCTCGCCATTCGTGCCTCATGGCTGTGGGCTTTCCGTTTCTATCCCTCACGCTACCGTTGCGACTCACTCATCGTAACACTAATTCTTATAGATTACATCCGTTCAGGCACGTCAATACCTAATAATCGCATTCCACGCTTAATCACAGATCCTGTAGTAACAGAGAGCGAAAGCCGGAATTTCTTCAGTTCCTCATCGTCTAATTTTAAGATTGGCTCTTCGTGATAAAATTTATTATAAAGTTTCGCCAGTTCGTAGACATAATTTGCAATTTGAGCCGGACTAAAATCTTTAGCGGCTGCCGCGATAACCTGAGGATATCTATTTAAGGACAAAATAAGCTCGCGCTCTGTTGCCGTGAAAGATTCCGGACTATTAAACTCAAAGCTTTCTGTCCCCACCTTAGAAATAATGGAGCGAATACGTGCGTGTGTATATTGAATAAACGGCCCGGTATGTCCCTGAAAATCGATAGATTCGTTTGGATCGAATAGCAATCGTTTTTTAGGCTCAACCTTAAGCAGGAAATATTTTAAAGCCCCTAAGCCGATCATCCTGTAAAGTTCATTTTTCTCTGTTTCAGAAAATCCATCAACTTTACCCAATTCTTCGGTTCTTGATTTGGCCGTTTCAACCATCTCGTCAATCAAATCGTCGGCATCAACTACGGTTCCTTCGCGGGATTTCATTTTTCCTGAAGGCAGATCAACCATCCCGTAAGATAAATGAAATAAGCCTTTGGCCCAAGACTTTCCTAGCTTCTCAAGTATCAGAAATAGCACTTTAAAATGGTAGTCCTGTTCGTTTCCAACCACATACAGAGATTCATCCATTCCGAAATCGTTGTACTTGAGTTGGGCCGTACCTAAATCCTGAGTGATGTACACAGAGGTTCCGTCACCTCGCAAAACCAGTTTTTCGTCCAGCCCCTCAGCAGTTAGATCTATCCAAACTGAATTATCTTCTTTTTTGAAAAACACTTCTTTTACCAGGCCTTCGTCAATAATATCTTTTCCCAGCAAATAGGTATCAGATTCATAATAATACTTTTTGAAATCGACTCCTAGATTTTTATACGTTTCGTCAAAGCCTGCATATACCCAAGAGTTCATGGTTCTCCATAACTGAATTACATCCTCATTTCCGGCCTCCCATTGCTGCAGCATTTGCTGAGCTTCTTTAATTAACGGTGCATTTTTCTTTGCTTCTTCCTCATCTTGCCCTGCTGCCTTCAGCTCCTGAATCTGATTTTTATATTCTTTATCAAAAATAACATAGTACTTTCCAACCAGGTGGTCACCTTTAAGGCATGTACTTTCGGGTGTTTCTCCCTGGCCAAATTTTTTCCATGCAAGCATCGATTTACAGATGTGAATCCCCCGGTCGTTAACCAGGTTAGCTTTGATCACATCGTATCCGTTGGCCGATAATATTTCGGCAACAGAATATCCCAGAAGGTTATTACGAACATGCCCCAGGTGAAGCGGCTTATTTGTGTTAGGCGAAGAATATTCAACCATCACTTTCTTCCCGTTAGGAGTGAAAACTCCAAAGCCATCTTGCGAAATTTGCTCTTTGTAAAGCTTATTGAGGTAAGTGTCGCTTAACGACAGATTTAAAAAACCTTTAATAACATTGAATTTAGAAACCTCCTTTATGTTATCTACCAGATATTGCCCAATCTCGGTTCCGGTTTGTTCGGGAGACTTTTTCGATAAGCGAGTAAGCGGGAAAGTAACTACCGTAACGTCGCCTTCAAACTCTTTACGGGTTTCCTGCAGTCCAATTTCGGTTTCTTTTAAGTCGGTATTATAGATTGCCTGAATGGCCTTAAGGGTTCCTTTGATAATAAAATCCATCGTCAAAATTAACATTAAAGAAGGAACGGTTAAAAGATATCTTGATAGATTTTAGTAATTTGAAACAGCGGGTTGAGTTGCCAAATAAATTTATATAAGCCTTGTTTATAATCTTGTTGTAAAGAATGCTTCCGTCAAGTTTGGAATGTAAAAACCCAGAACTATCTGCGTTAAGATGTAACAAAACCTCAAATAAAAAGAATAAGCATATATTCATGAAAAAAAACTCATTTTTGCCAAAATTTAATTAATGCAGAGCTACGAAGATTTTATTGACCTCAGCGTTGGCTTTCCACAAGAAGGCTTTGAAGTAATTGATGACGAATTATATTTTCATGATTTAAATCTCATGGAGATGATCGAGACATACGGCACACCGCTCCGGTTTACTTATGTTCCGTTAATCAGTAAAAAGATACAGCAAGCAAAGCTGTTGTTTAAAAAAGCGATCGTTAATAATAACTATCGCGGAAGCTATAAATACTGCTATTGCACTAAAAGTTCGCATTTCAGGCATGTAGTTGAGGAAGCTTTAAAGAACAACATTCACTTGGAAACTTCTTCGGCATTCGATATGCCGATGATTGATGCGCTTGAAAAAAAGGGCGTTTTAGGCAAAGAGATTACTGTAATCTGTAATGGTTTCAAAACTTATCAATATAAGCAGTACATCATCGATATGCTGCACGATGGTTTTTCGAATATCATACCTGTTCTCGATAATAAAGAAGAGTTTAATTTATATGACGATGAACTGGATATCCCCTGTAACCTCGGCATTAGGATAGCTGCAGAAGAGCAGCCCGACTCCCAATTCTATACATCCAGATTAGGTATCAGAATGGAAGACATTTTGGATTTCTACAACAACAAAATCGCCTCGAACGAGAACTTTAAAGTTGTTTTACTTCACTTCTTCATCAACTCCGGCATTTCTGATACCCCTTATTACTGGAACGAATTAGAAAAGTATGTTACCCTGTATTGCAAATTCAAGAAGATAAATCCCAATTTAACCACCCTTGATATCGGTGGCGGCATGCCTTTTAAGGACTCTTTGGTTTTTGATTTCGATTACGAATACATGGTAAACGAAATTGTAAAACGGATTAAAGAAATTTGCGCAGAACACGATGTTATCGAACCGGATATCATTACCGAATTTGGCAAATACACCTGCGCAGAGGCATCGGGCATCCTCTATAAAGTACTTGGTCGTAAACAACAAAACGACCGCGAAAAATGGCTGATGCTGGATGGTTCTTTTATTACCAACCTTCCCGATGTTTGGGCCTTAAATCAAAAATATATTCTTCTTCCCATCAACAACTGGGATTCTGAATACGAACGAGTAAACTTAGGCGGCATCACTTGCGACGGGCAGGATTATTACAGCCAGGAAGCACACATGAACAACGTTTTTATGCCTAAAACCCGTAAGGTTCAGTACGTTGGCTTTTTCCATACCGGTGCTTACCAGGAGGTTCTAAGCGGTTACGGCGGAATTCACCACTGCCTTCTCCCCTCTCCAAAACATGTTATCATTCGTCGTAATCGCGATGAGACCTTTAACTTCGAAGTATTCGGCGAAGAGCAAAACAGTAAACAGGTGTTGAAGATTTTGGGTTATACGTAGCGGGCAGGTTGAGGTGGAAAGGTGAAAGCTTAACTATACCAATCGTCGCCATTGTATCGAACGATCACTAAAACAAACACGAGTAAAACCGCCTTGCCAGCGGTTTTACTCGTTTATAACTTACTTCTTAATAAACTTCGAATCCAAAATTAATTTACCTGAACTAGCATCTACTAGCTTGATTACATACATATTGGCTGGCAATTCCGAAACATTGAGTTCAAAGGATGAGGCATATTTAACTTCTTTCTTAACGAGTATTCCCGATAAGTGATAGATAAAAACTTTCACCGACGTGTAAGAATTAGTAAGACTCACATTCAAGATATTTTCTGCGGGGTTGGGGAAGATTAAGCCATCTTGTGCATCAAAACGATTTATTTGCGGTTGATCATTAAATGCCTTTTTGCTCAAAACAAACCGATCTGATCCGAACGTACCAGGTTTCGATTTGTCAATTTGAAATTTGTACTCTGCACCAACTAAAATTGGTTTCTCAACATTTAAATACTTGTCTTTCAACACAAAAGCAGAATTTTCAGGCAAGTGATCGAACCTGATATTAACAGCACCCGTTTTAGCTGCATCTACTTTCAGTCTGATTTCAGATACATCTGCAATTGCAGGTAAAAAATTTATAGCCATTGCTTTGTTATCCGAAGTTAAGGTACTTAAAGAAACCGTTGTTCCCGGAAGGTAAGCTGCATCACCATCTGAACTTTTATAGGTTAGCGAATTACCATCCATAAACGAGATCACAGCCTCTTCCGAATTTAGATCATTACTGATTTTCATCCTGATTAAAGATGCCGCAGTTCTTTCAGGGTTTGAAAACTTACCGGCAAAATTTGTGGCGATAACGTCTTTTTGTTCCTTTGCATTCATTAACCTTCCCATATAGGTTTTGCTTGTAACCTTACAATCTTCTGTAAAATTTATTTTAGCATCCACACTCGTTGTGTTTGATTTTACGTAAAAGGCCTGCCCGGGTTGAATTACGGTCAAATCCATCTGACCAGCGTTGCTGACAATTCCGCGAGAGTAACTGGCATAACTTCCATCCGGTTTAAGAATTTTAAAATATTCCTCTAGGTAAGTTTTATCAACCTTATTCCAGCTAATAGCGCAAGGGTAAGGGTTTCCGACAACGTTGTGGCCGTTTTCAGGTCCCTCACCGTCGTTGTAAGTATATTGCAGCGGCACTGAAATATTTCCCTGATTTATCGGACCGGTGTACGTTAGAATCGTATTTTCCGGTACAGCATAGGGTGTATTCACTTTAGGTGAAGTACTTGCGGTTTCGGTTGTGTAATCCGTTCTGTTCCCGCGGTAAAACATAAATAAACCTGTTCCGGGTATTACTGCTTCATTAATATTATTCACGTTGGTAAACTGTGGCTGCCAGTTCATTGATGCTTCGTTATACCTTGTAAAGGTGGGTTCTTCCGGTGTATTTGCACCTCCGGGATCAAATCCATTAACCTGACCACCAAGCCCGGTAACCACCACATAATTCTTTATTTGCGCCAAGGATTTCTGACCAGTAATTAATAAGTCATTCACTGGAGAAGAAATCATTCTGTTGCTTCTCATAGCAGCACTACCGCCTGTTAAGTACGCTTCAACATTTACAACTCCAGCAACTGAAGAACCTGCCGGAATACTACCTATACTTGCGAAACGCGTTTCACCTACTTTCAAAGTCAGATTACCCTTTGAGGTTATTGAACCTTTTATCAACGTTACCAAATCGTAAACATCAACTGCGCCGCTATCTAACACTAGCCCTTGCGAATTGTTAACTATAAGACGACCGGTCTGGCTGCTTCCTATACCTCTATTACCGGTAAAACGTTGAACAGAATCTAAGCGACTAAATGTTATAGAAGAAAGCTCATTATTATCCCAGGAAATTTGCCCGGAGTTCATGATATTACCGGTAACATCCAGATTATTTCCGTTTAAGTTTAAAATAGCACCTGATTTTACTATCACGTCTTTAGCTTTAAGCTCAAAGGTCATTTTGGGATACCTGGCTAACCCGCCTGGGATGATTAAAACACTCTCTTTTCCTGGCAAGGAGCCGCTTAAACCTGTAACAGTATTTTTCCAATTCTTAATACTATCTAACTCTGTGCTGGTACTGCCTGTCCACGTGAAATTGTTATTCTCTTGCAAGGCTTCAATACCTTGTACAAACATTGGTGTTTCCGTAACCTGCAAATAAAGCAATCCGTTTGTTGTCTTTACTTTCTCACGGTGCATGCTGTCTTGCCCGCCTTTTGGGTAATAGATGTAGGCAGAATCAACAGCACCAAGACTTAAAGTATAATTCACCTTTCTGTCCACCTCATCAGGCACAACTAAAGAGTACATCGACCGTCCGTTAAATTGATACCGATCCACAAATGGATCGCTGTTAAGCGTTTCCTTATAAGTAAATTCTCCAAAGAGCTTATTGGTTTGATATAGATAATCCGTGGCAACACGTCTGGTTTTATTACTGTTTACTAAGCCGGATGTAGAAAAATGTGTTCCATCAGTACCCAAATCATATAAAGAATAAAAAAAACAGCGTTTAATTCCCTGGCGGGCATACAATAATGATGTACGTAATATCCAGTCTCCCCGAACTTGTTCAACCGTTTTGTCGGCAATTGGAATAGCTCTTAAGGAACTTCCCGGATGTGAATCAAACCCGGTTTCCGTCACCCATACTTCCTGATCGTTGGACGATTCGTGTGCAAACTGCAGGTACATATCTGCAACTTGCGCCAGGCCGCCTTTTTCCGGCGCTGCACCACGGGTGTTATTCCCATCTTGGGAAGACTGAGCATCATTTGAGTAAGCATGATAATTAACGATATCCCAACATAAATTTACCGTACTATCGGGGTTATATCCTCTAAATTCTTTGCACCAGTCTACCATACCGCGAGTATAATCTGTTACCGGAGATACCAGACCGGCAATAACAACCTTCATAGAAGGATCGGCGTTTTTGATCCCAATACCCGGACCCATTGTATTTTTGTGTCCATCGTAAAAAGCTGATAGATTGGCTGCATATTCGCGACCTGTTTGATATGCCTGGCGGCCCTTCCAGCTCTTATCTCGTTCATTATCACATTCAATAAATTTAATCAGCCCCATCCCAATTTTAACAGTATTAGTTGGGTCGAAATTCCATCTGGGGGTGCTATTAACCGACAGTAAGGAAGGATTAACGTTCCGGTTAAAGCCGTACCTGGCGGCGTATTGAAATCCAACTTTTGCCTGTTCAATATATGAAACCGGATCTAACAGGTCCTTTCCATAAACTGAAGGCACATTTTCTATATCACGCATTCCTTCCGGATAAGTCACTTCCATCCAACTTGGTATCGTTTTCAAACATGCCAATACTTCTATTCCCTCACTTTTGCATCTTTCATACATGCTATCAAAATTCCACCCTCCCAGTCTGGTAGGGTTAAATGTATAGCTCCCTTTTGTAGCTTCCAGTTTAGACCAATCCATGTAATGCCTAACTCCAGTAAAGCTCTTAATCATCTTAATCTTATCCTCTTCAATCGCTATAGTGTTAGCATTTTGGAAATCCCACTCAAAGGCATTCACCCCGAACATCTCTTTAAGTTTCACTGGCTTTTTAACAAACAGACTTGAGTTTGGTACCTTTTTATAACTTCCGTAAAAACTAATCTCAGTAGGCAAAATTCCCTCTGTTATTACGATATAACGAGCATTTCTGATAGCAGAATCAAGTTTATAAACTGCTACCCTGTCGGGATATGGGCCAACCCAAGCCATATATTGGCTTCCGGTAAACTTAGCAATTTGAATACGTTGCCATGTATCTGTTATAACAGAGATGGTAGTAGGATTTGTAATATCTGATCCATTTCCATCATAAAGCCTAATTTCATCAATCACCAATTCTTCGCCTGCTTTAAGCGGATAATAATGCTCCGGATTCTTAACCAACCTGCCATTACCTAACCAGAGGGAAGGCGTAGCAAGTCCATCAAATAAAGGGGTAATATTGGTACTGTTACTTAAAGCATACCACTGTTTCAAATCAAGTTCGATTTTGGGACTACCGGAGGTAACAGGGCCTGTAGGTACTGAAGCCTGGGTTATGGCCTGACTTCTTACGATACTGGCAGCGGGAAAGAAGTGGTCGCTCCCCTCCTGACTTGCTATTATATTCGCAGTTCCCTGTTTCAGGATTGTGGCCTTCCAAATACCTGCGGAATTTGATACTGATACCACTTCGGGATTAGTTGAGACAAATATGATCGGAGACTCGGTATTGTTACTGGTAGCCACCAGGTTAAACGTAGCATCAGCCGTACTGCGCGCGCTTAAAGGAGCGAAGTTTATCGCGGAAGCTACTCTTATTATAGAACTATCTGTAATTGCTAATGGCCTGCCATATATATTTATTTTTTGAGGTATAGCATTGCCGAATTTACGGATAACAATCGCCTCCGCAACGATAGATGTGTCAACCGACAAGTTTACAAACGACATGTATTCGGCACCGGTGAAGGCACCCAAAAGCGTTTTTTGCGTACCATTTAATGCGTAGATGGATGCAGGGGTGTCGAAAAACTGAGAGTTATGATCGTAAAAAGACAGATAAGACAGCTTCGCTTTCTTTTGAAGCCAAAGGGTAACATCAATATATTTATTATTTGGCGAATTCGCACCCCAAACCGGCTGAACGAGGCTATCAAGACTGTCGCTCAACCAGGGCGAATAATTCTGCCCGGTATATTCATCGGGCACTATTGCAGCAATATATATTCGTTCTAAAGGTTTCACAACCATTGTTCTCACCACATTTGCAGGCTTATAATTAAGGTTGCCTTGCTGGCTGGCCGTTATGTTTACTGTACCTTCCTTCAGTATTTTTCCTTTCCAAATAGCATTAATATATGAAAGGGACACTACAGATGAATCTGACGAAGAGTAGGTAATTGGAGTTTCAAAATTCGTGCTGGAGGCATTTAGCACGAATTCCTGATCACCAATATATTTATCGGTTAAACTAAAATTTATTACCGAAGGCTTAATTAAGGTGGTATCGATCAGATATCCGAAGGCAAAGACCTTTTCGGGAAAAGAATTACCGTATTTATGAATGATGATAGCGTCTGCTTGTAGAGGATTAGTTAGGGTGTAATCCACAAAAGACATATACGCCAAACCCCGGAAGGTACCTATCAGGGTTTTTTGTGTTCCATTTAAGGCAAACACAGTTACCGGGAAAGAATCGAAATCGCCCTGTCCATCATACAAAGAAACTTTTGTTAAAATTGATTTTTTCGCAAGTTTTAAGGTTACATCGATATATTTATTATTTAGCTGGTTTCCCCAACCCGTGTGAGTAACTTTATGAGCCAGGTCATCTGTTAGCCAAGGGTAATAATCCTGACCCACATTTTCGCTCGGTATCGCAGATACAACGGGCAACCTTTCAGCTCCTTTTACCAGAATAATTTGTTGGACACTTGTGGTAGCAGAACTATCTGTACTTGCCTGACTTGCTGAAATGGTCACCGTTCCACCTTTCAGTATGGTGGCTTTCCAAGCTCCGGTAGAATTAGAAATTGATATAATCGATGCGTCGGAACTTGAGAATGTTACCGGCGTTTCTGTATTAGTACTTGTTGCCAGAAGGTTAAAGGATGGGTCCAATATTTTTTTTTCGCCAATCGCGGCGAATGTGATGGTTTCTAACTTCTTTGCAGGAAATCCATACGCACGAACTTTTAGAGGTATCGCATTTCGGTACTTCCTAATCACTATGGCCTCTGCTTCAAGAGAATTTTGAAGATTAAGATCAACAAATGTATTATAAGAACCCCCGTTGAAGTTTCCAATTTTTGTACGCTGTAACCCATTCAACGCATAAATAGTTGCCGGAAAATCAGAAAATGAACCAGCTCCGTCATATAAGGAAACTTTGGTGAGTTTAGATTTTTTATCAAGCGTTATTGTAACATCAATATATTTGCTGTTAGGGTCATTATTACCCGATGTTTCCTGAACCAGTTGGTTCATATCGTCGGTTAACCAGGCATCGTAATTCTGTCCTACATTCTCATTAGGTATTGCTGTTGTTAGCACTAAACGCTCCGGCGCACTTACTGCCTGAGTTCTAAATATGGTTGTTGCCACACCATAGTTCGAGGTGCCGGCCTGCATTGCCTTAATGGTGGCAGATCCGGGTTTATTGATATGAGCGCGCCATACGCCGCCCGAAAAGGATACGGAAGCAATCGACGGGTCAAGGGAAACAAAAGTTACCGGCGTTTCGGCATTAGTACTTGTTGCGGTCAGAATGTATGACGGGTCGCCCAATTTCTTATCCGGCAAAGCCAAAAAGTTAATCGTACTTGCATTTAAGTTTACCGGATTTAAGGGAAAACCAAAGGCTTGCACCTTAAGTGGGATAGCGTTTCCATGTTTATGGATTACTATCGCATCCGCCTCTAAAGGATTAGCCAAAGTATAGTTTACAAAAGACATATAAGACGCTCCGTCGAATACACCAATTTGAGTTTTTTGGGTACCATTTAGCGCATAAATCGTTACCGGAACATTTGCAAAAGACCCCTGTCCGTCGTACAATGACACTTTTGTAAGCTTGGATTTAGTAGCAAGCTTTATGGTAACTTCAATGTATTTATTATTTGGGTCGCCGGAGCCATAAGTTCCGACCACATTGTCCGACATATTATCCGTCAGCCAGGGCGTATAATCCTGACCAACATTCTCACTCGGCGTTGTTGATACCAATTGCAAACGTTCCGGAGTTAACACCTGAAAAGTTCTTTGAACATTTTCTGCAGCGAGGTAATTAGCGGTAGCTGCCTGGCTTGCAGAAATTGTTACCGCTCCTGGTTTAAGAATGGGTGCTTTCCAGATACCTGGTGAATTGGATACTGATACAATGGAAGGATCGGAAGAAACGAAAGTGATTGGAGATTCTGTACCATTACTTGTTGCTGCAAGATTAAATGCCGCCTCGCCAAATAACTTATTTGCCAGCGGATCAAAGGTGAGTTTCTGTGCGGCTTTATTTACAGTTAGCCCTTGAGAGACATCTACAGCAGCAAGGAAATTTTCGTTATCTGCTTGGGATGCGGAAGTATTGGTAGTGCCTGCACCTACTAAGTGATCTTGATTGTTTGCGATAGTTGCTACTGCTGGGTTGCTCCTGGGATAGGTTACTATTAAACTTGAAC
>DASWMZ010000007.1:0-3619 GCA_036399495.1 Pedobacter sp. | reverse complement strand
GGGAGGTCGTATTGATAGAGATTTAATCTAAAATTTAATCACAAGTGCTAAACATTCCAAAAGCGTTAGTTTAGAGCAATCGCCATCCGGGCTGCATATCTATTTTTTTACAGTGTAACGTACTGTCTTAAAAAACGATGTCTACTTTTTGATATCTAAAACTGTATTGATGGCGTATATTAGAGTCGATCTATTTAAGGCCATGAACAACCTTAAGCTTCTCATCTTGATGTTGAGTATGGTATCTTGTACAAGAAAGCCCTTTATAGCTATTGACTACTTCAATCAAAAGCAGCCGGATAGCCTACCTAGAATCTTTGCACCCGGTATTATATCTGAGAAAGGCAGATTTGAAATGGGGATTACTATATCACCTAATGGTAAGTCGATTGCATTTGGAGTTGCTCACGAAGAAAAGGTAGAAGAAAATTGTATATATCTGCTGAGTTCATCTAATGGTAAGTGGAGTAAAGCCGATAAAAGAATCATACCTGATAATATTAATACCTCCTTTCCCATGTTCGGCCCAGATGGAAAAGAACTCTTTTTCGCAAAAAAAATCAATGATTCCGAAAATGATTTATGGGTTAGCACCTACACTAATAATAAAGCAGTGAGGCCTCGACCGTTGGATTCGCCAATTGTATCAGTTTCAAGAGAAGCTGGGCATGGCAAGTCCATTGATGGTTCGATATATTTTACGTCCAATCGTGATGTCAAACACGAATGTTGCGGAGATATTTTTCGTTCACAAAAGGATAGAAAAGGAAATTATAGTTCCGTAGAGAAGGTAGAAGAGTTAAGTACCGACGCTGATGAAGAAAGCTTATTTTTCTCCCGCCTCGGGGACTATATTATTATCCAGGCTTGGAAAGAGGAATTCCAATCAAAACATGACCTATATATAAGCTATCGCCGTAAGAGTGGGAAATGGACTCTCCCTAAACGTCTAGACACTCTAATAAATACCAAAGCCATAGAGCAAAGACCCTTTGTGTCTCCAGATAGCAAATATCTCTTTTTCAGCAGAACGACGGTGAGCCACGAAGACAAGCAGGAAGCTTATGAGTCGGACATTTACTGGGTTAGTACTAAGTCAATATTTAAACCCTTTGCTTATAATATCCCTTCTGAAATAGAAATACCTAAAAATAAGCCATTTGAAGTACAACTACCCCGAGATCTCTTTAAGGATATAGATAATGTTGAACTATCGTATAAAGTGACTCTTGCGGACAATTCAGATCTACCTAAATGGATAAACTTTGATTCTCATAATTTAGTCTTAAACGGTGAATGGAAAGATAAAGAAATGAGCTCTATTACCATATCAGCCACTGATGAGAATGGGAATCAAAGCAAGATTAAAATCCCTGTTGTAAAAAAGTGACCCTTTAATTTGTCTTGAAACGATAATTTTTACTCGAGTGTTTATTAAATTCTGCGTATGAGAGAGCTAAGTATCGATATAGGTACCTCTCGTGTAATGATTAATCATAGAATAGCTTGTTGAAAGATGGAGGAATTGCTATCAAAGTCGTATGTAATTTATCGGCATTGGGCGAATACTTCCCGCAGCGGTCGATGAACGTTTGAATTCAGATGTGACATATAAGGCTGAGGGTTGAAATAGTATAATATTCTGTGTTTACGCGATTATCTTTGCGCTAAAGAATACTGGTATTTACTGCAGCTTAACTAGCTTGGACAGTATTTATGTGCTGTATTTTCATTTAATTTAAAATGAAGCCCTATTTACATCTGTTTGATTTTTCCCGAAAAGTAGATTATAGAATTGAAATTTTAGCAGGTTTAACCGTGGCAATGACCATGATGCCTGAATCGCTCTCATCGCTATTCTCGCCGGCTTTCCGCCGCTGGTAGGATTGTATGCTGCTTTTATTATGGGCTTGGTAACTGCGGTTTTTGGCGGAAGGCCGGGATTAATATCTGGCGGAGCGGGTGCAACAGCAGTGGTTTTAATTGCCTTGATGAAATCACACGGAATCGAATATGTATTTGCAGCTGTGGTGCTTGCCGGTCTGTTACAAATTCTGATAGGATTATTTAAGCTCGGGAAGTTTATTCGCCTGGTGCCACAGCCTGTAATGTTTGGTTTTGTTAACGGGCTGGCAGTAATTATTTTCATGGCTCAATTAGAACAATTTAAAGCGGTGGTGAATGGTCGATTAACATGGATGACCGGAGAACCCCTGATGATAATGGCCGGATTGGTAGCATTAACAATTGCCCTTGTAGTATTTTTTCCTCGCATCACTAAAGCAATTCCGCCTTCGTTAGCCGCTATAATTATATTGTTTTTTGTAGTTATGGGCTTTAATATTGATACCCGAACTGTCAAAGACATTGCATCGGTGAGCGGTGGCTTTCCACCTTTTCATGTTCCTGATATTCCATTTAATTGGAATACGCTTGAAGTGATTTTCCCCTACGCTTTAATTATGGCAGGAGTAGGTTTAACCGAAGGATTACTGACACTGAATCTTGTAGATGAGATAACAGCAACAAGAGGGAACGGGAACCGCGAATGTTTGGCGCAGGAGGTGCAAATATTCTTAACGGATTCTTTTTTGGGATGGGCGGTTGCCCGATGATAGCACAAACACTTGTTAACCTTTCGGCTGGAGCAAGAGCCCGATTATCTGGTATTGTTGCAATCACTTACTATTTTGCTGATTATACTTTTTGGAGCACCAGTGATCGAAAGAGTACCTATGGCTGCCTTGACCGGTGTGATGATTATGGTTGCAATTGGAACATTTGAATGGATGAGTTTCAAAATAATTAACAAGATGCCAAGACAGGATGTTTTTGTAGGTATTCTGGTAGCTGTGATTACTATCTGGCTTCAAAATTTGGCTCTGGCAGTACTCATCGGCGTGATCATTTCGGCGTTGGTATTTGCCTGGGACAGTGCAACGCGGATCAGAGCCAGAAAATATATTGACGAAGCAGGAGTGAAGCACTACGAAATTTATGGGCCTTTATTCTTTGGATCAGTAGCAGCCTTCACCGAAAAGTTTGATGTTCTAAACGATCCGGATGAAGTGATTATTGATTTCAAGGATAGCCGGGTAGCCGACATGTCGGGAATAGAAGCTTTAAATAAGCTTACAGAGTGGTATCTGAAAGCTGGAAAAAGATTGCATTTGAGGCATTTAAGTGAAGATTGTCGGCAATTACTAAAAAATGCGGAAGCTGTTATTGAAGTAAATAAATGGAAAGACCCCGACTATTATGTTGCTACTGAAAAGTAATGGGCTAGCCGCCGCTAGATTAAACGATGAAATGCCGTCAGCTTTTTATCGTAAATTGAGATTGGATATATAGATTGACACAATAAGGGGAATCTTAAGGTGACGAACTTTCCCTTTGGCAAAGTCCTAAGTGTTAAAAAGATGGTTCAACAAAAGCAAAAAATGAAGCTAGATTATATTGCTAATATAAATGAACACGGATGTAAGCTCCCCCGTTTTTTGAGCCATTCAAAAGTTGACTCGCTAATTTATTAATTCGGGTAATAAATCCATAGGTGTTTTGAAATTTAGTGCCTCATGAGGTCTATGGTAATTGTAATCGGTCATCCATTCATCAGCTT
>DASWMZ010000006.1:0-31791 GCA_036399495.1 Pedobacter sp. | reverse complement strand
TAGCCGCTTTAATTGCAGGCTTTCCTGGAGCAATAGAGTCGAGGTAACTTACTATTTCATCGTAATCGAATGGGTGTTTAATCCAAGTTAATTTCACATGAGCAAGAAACTCCGCAGCGGTTTGAAAACTTTCTCCCATATAAGGAACCATCGACGCTTCTCCCCTACCAATTAGGCCGCCATGCTCAATTTCAAGTAAAATTACCGGAGTGAATGTTCTGGAAAATCCTGAAATACGAAATGGGTATTTGAGAATTAATTCAAAAGGTTTCCAAGAAATGTTCATGGTTTCGACTGTGTATATAGGCGCAATTTAGCTTGTTAGGCATTAATTAGTAACGGCTGATTAATATTTATTTCTGACAAGCCTTTTGCTCTTGTACCTTTACATCGATGAGCAAAGTCCTTTTTCGCCCGTTTGACCGGTATAATTTTAATACTAATGTTTGTTACTTAACCGGAGCACCGGCGATCTCACAAAAAACGGTGTTCCCTCAATGGGTGCTAAAGCAGTTTAACCTTGCCGACAAACCGTTTAAAATGCTGGATGAGCGTATTGCTACTTATCAAGAAATTACCATACCCGTTTCCGGGGAGGCAGAAACAGCAATTGACAACTTGGATGTCGAAATTAAAGAAGCTTTTAATTTGGGTTTTTCAGCTGTTAAAGCCCTGGACGAATTAAAGCTCTTTCAATGGATTGCCAAGCAGGTCTATGGCATTATTCATTGGGAGGTTCGGGCAGGCATGCGTCAGCAAAATGCTATAGGGGAAGAGTTTAATTTTTCTCAATCTATTGCACACAAATTCAGCAATTTGCACATCATGCTTCAATCGCTGGTCCGCACTTTTGAGTTCGAAGGTGTGTCTCCATGGAGCATTAGTATATTTCCTGTGGAGAATGTAACTGATGTTTTCAACTATCGTGATGAAATTAACACCCTGGTTTTCTCCTTACGGATGAAAGACTTTGGAATTATCGCCACACTCCAGGACAATGGCGAAAGTCTGAATTATCAAAAAGACATCCTTTCTAAAGTAGGCGACAACAAATTACACTCTATTCAATTTGAAGAATTGTGTGCCCGGTTTTTTTATGCGGCCTACTTATTTAATCGGCTGCCGGAGTATACCATTCTCGAAACCGACGAAGCAGTGTTCATAGAAGCTATGCCTTTAAGAATAAGCAGCAAGCCGGTGTACGACAACTGGCAGTTTAAAACCTACGGACAAGTGCTCGAAAACTTCTGGAAGCCTTGGGGCTTTTTACTCTTGGAGATCATCAAAAATCCCGAAAGGCCCATGAGCTTTTTAGAAAATGAAAATGGTAAAGTTGTCTTGCCAGAGAATATACCGCTAGAAATTTTTTAGGAAAACCAGCCTAATTTTATTTCTCTGATAAACTCAAACGGCACATCGGGAAAGAAAATAATTGTAATGATTATTCCTGCCAAGGCACCAAAAAAATGTGCATCATGATTTATAGTGCCGGATTGTTTGGAAGCATAAGCGCTATATAACAGATATAATACTCCAAAAATTACCGCTGGAATTGGAAGCGGAATAAAAAACATGTAGAAACTGGTTAAAGGATCAAAAAGGATATAGCTGAAAATGACTGCTGAAACTGCACCGGAAGCACCGAGGCTATTATACCAAAAATGGTCTTTATGCTTTACAATTGTACTTAGATCGCTCAATGCGAGACTTGCAATATATAAAATTGCAAAAGGGAGGGAACCAATTTTGCTTTCGAGAGTGAACGCGAAAAAGTAATATGAAATCATATTAAAGAACAGATGCCCGTAATCCTTATGGATTAAGCCGCTTGTAAATATTGAGTAAATGCGCTCGCCTCGGTTTACACTATAAGGGTGAAGCATAAATTTACCATACACCTGCTGATTGGAAAAAGCATATAAGCTGGTTATAATCGTTAAAATAAAAATAATGCTAGCAACCGGGGTTTCCAGTAAATAATGTTCCATATCTAATCTCCGCTGAAATTAGTATTTATTGGTAAAGGCAAAGAAAAAAGATTGAATTGATTAATAAACCCCTTCAGGACCAAAGAAGAATTTGAACCCGATGGAAGTAACGCCGTAAAAATCGCCGTGCTTATTTTTGAAGATTTGAGGGGGATCGTCGTAGCCGTCGATCTTTTCACCCAATACCATATTTAGTTGATAATTAATTTTTAATGCAAACTTGGTGTATCCCCATTTATCTTCGAAATTGAAGTTAATCCCCGTATTGATAGGCACTAATAAATCCATTCCTTTCTCATCTCCAGGAAATGTATAAATACCATTTTTATCAGGCGTGGTACGTTTAATCTCGGTCATTTTACTATTAATGATTCCAATACCGGTACCGATATAAAATCCACGTAAAGGATATAGTAAATCGCCTCGCCTAAGGTCGATAAATTGAGCCAACTCGACCTTTCCGTTTATAGAAAGGGCACTATAACTATTCTTGTAAAAACGGTGATCTTTATCAATATTAATATCAACACTGTCTCCTCCACTTAAATAACCCTTTTGAATTTCTAAACCGATAGAAGAATGCGGTGTGGGATGATAATCAAAATAAGCCAAGCCAACAGGTCTGATATAGTTTTTGGTCAGATCGCCAAAAGCCATAGCCGCACCGGCACCTGCTCCAGCACTTAACTTATAAAAGTTATATTGTGCCGACGCAAACATGCAAGAGAAACAACTAATTAAAATTAAGAGGAATTTTTTCAAACTCAAGGCGCGTTAAAATCTTATTTAAAAACAATTGAAATACAAAAGTCTTTGGGCTTGTTACGAAGATCCGATATGAAAGGTTTAGAAAATTATCGCTTTACTGTACTAGACAGATTTTTAAAATACGTAAAGATCAATACTCAATCTGATCCCCATTCTACCAGCAACCCTTCAACTATGCGCCAAAAGGATTTAGCTAAAATTTTGGTCGAAGAGTTGCAGGAAATAGGCTTAAAAGATGCCGAAACAGATGATTATGGATATGTATATGCAACTATCCCCTCAACAACAACTAAGAGTGTTCCTGTTATTTGCTTTTGCTCGCACATGGATACCTCACCCGATTGTAGCGGCAAAGATGTCAAACCAATAATTCACTCCAATTATCAAGGCGATGATTTAATCTTACCGGATGATCCGACGCAGATCATAAAAATGTCGGAACACACCGATTTGCAATTTCAAATCGGGAACAACATTGTAACAGCAAGTGGCACTACGCTGCTTGGCGCGGATAACAAAGCCGGTATAGCCGAAATTATGGATGGCGCAAATTTTCTAATCTCTCATCCGGAAATTAAACATGGCAAAATTCGCATCTTGTTTACGCCCGACGAGGAAGTTGGAAGAGGTGTAGAAAAAGTGGACTTAATAAAGTTGGGAGCGCAGTTTGCATACACAGTTGATGGTGAAACCGTCGGCTCGATTGAAAACGAAACGTTCTCTGCAGATTCTGCCATAATCAAAGTAAAAGGCGTAAGTTCCCATCCTGGCTTTGCTAAAGGAAAAATGGAAAGTGCCCTAAAAATAGCTGCTGAAATTGTAGCCGCTTTGCCAGACGATCATTTATCACCTGAAAGCACTACCGGTGAAGAAGGCTTTATTCATCCGGTAGGTATTATAGGAAGCGTTGAGGAAGCTACCATTGAATTCATTCTTCGGGATTTTGATGAGAAGGAGCTCAAAAATCAAAAAGAAATTCTTAAAGCGATCAGCAATGAAATTGTAAAATGCTATCCGAACTCCCAATTTAAATTAGAGGTAAAAGAACAGTACCGTAACATGAAATCGGTGCTCAACAATTATCCTGAAATTATCCGCTATGCGGAAATGGCTGTAGAACGTGCAGGTTTAAAGCCGAAGCTACAAAGCATCCGTGGTGGAACCGATGGTTCGAGACTTTCTTTTATGGGTTTGCCTTGCCCAAATATTTTTGCCGGTGAACATGCTTTTCACGGCAAGCATGAATGGATTTCTGTTCAGGATATGCAAAAGGCGGTAGAAACGATTGTGAATTTGGCGGTAATATGGGAGGAGCATGCGTAGGAACTTAGTCTCTTCAGTTCTAATTTGGTATTAGTTATTAATGTAGAAATACCGTTACACAGAAAGATCAAATAAAATTGCTTAAAATTTGTTAAGGCTGTTGTAACAATGAGTTCTTTATACGTAGTTAACATTCAATGCGTAGCTAGGCAATCTAAAACTCAAAGAATAATTCGTTTATTTCTTTATGAAGAGAATAATCCTCATTATATTTTTACTTGTTAATTTACAGGTCCTAAAAGCCCAAACGTCTTTTGATGTTAAAGGAACTGTACTTGACAGTACAGGCCTGAGCGTAATTGCCGCTACCATAAAATTAACTTCACTAAAAGATACTTTACAAACTCGTACTGATGCCGACGGCCTTTTCAGTTTTCGAAATGTAAAATCTCCTCAGTTTGTATTAAGTATTAGCAGTCTTGGGTACAGCGATTTTGTAAGACGATATTTATTTTCAGACAAAGCTTCTAGTATTACAGTTGAGACAATTACACTTAAGGCGCAAAGTAATGTTTTGAACGAGGTAGTAATTACCGGCGCGGCACCCACTATTGTGGTAAAGCAAGACACTGTTGAATACCGGGCTAAGGACTTTCCCGTACGCGAAAACTCTGTTGTCGAAGATGTAATAAAACGGCTACCAGGAGTTGAGGTTGACAAAGATGGAAACGTAACAACTCAAGGGAAAAGCGTTACACGTGTTCGGGTAAACGGCAAGGACTATTTTGATGGTGATCTAAAATCCGCCACCCAGGGATTGCCTGCAGACATTATTGAAAAGATTCAGATTATCGATGAATACGGTGACCAGGCTAACATTACTGGCATCCGCGAAGGCGAGGCTGATAAAATTATTAACATCACAATCCGGCCCGACCGCATGAAAGGAAGCGTAATCAGCGGCGTTGCGGGAGGAGGAAATCTGGATCGTTACCAGGCTTCGGGAAGCGGGCAGTTTATGAATCAAGACCAACAATTAGATGTTCGCTTAAATCTGAATAACACCAACGCATCACCTTTTAATTTTGATAGTGGAGGTGGTCGCGGTTTTGGTGGCGGTGGTTCAGGAAATCGAGGTGGCGGCGGTGGTAATGATTTTAATGCTCAATCAGGTGGTGGTAATTTTGGCAACCGCAATGGCGGGCCAAGTAACAATGCAGGCATCAGTAATACAACTGCCGGCGGGCTAAATTACAGGGATAAACTCAGTAAAAAGGTGTCTGTAAATGGCAGTTATCGCTTTAATCTCCGAAATACAAATGCTGAGTCGAAAACCTTGAGAACCTCGAGTTTTGGTGGTTTAGATGTGATCAATACTTCATCCAACGCCAACACTGAAACAGGAAGCAATAATCATAATGCAAACTTCAATCTCGAATACTCGATTGATACCCTAAACTATCTGCGGATAACTCCTTATTTTAATATCGGGTCGAATAATTCTGATGGATTTACAAATCTTACACAGGAGCAATCGTCAATTAAAGAGGATCAGTTAACCAATTTATCAAGCCACTCCAGCTCGCCTTCGTTCGGTGGAAACTTGATCTTTAACCATCGCTTTAAAAAATATGGCAGAAATTTTTCGTTTGGCTTGAACCTGAATAATACGAACAATAATAATGAACAGGATGTGAACGATTTCTTTCAATATTATAATTCATCGCTGGCGCCTACCGTGGATTCAAATTCGCATCGTTTAATTGAGACAACCAATAAGCGATTGAACGCCAACGCCAACATAACCTACAGCGAACCGGTTGGAAAACTAGGACGTATTGATTTTGGGTACAATTATTCACTCGCAGATTATAATAACAGCCGCATAACGAATGTATATAATGGCGATGTGGCTGTGATGAATAATGACTTGAGCAATATTTACGATTATTCGTTTTACACCAATCGCTTCAGTTTAAGCTATCGTTTCGCAAAGCCCAAATCATACAGCTTCACAATTGGTGTTACAGCACAACCAACTTTGCTAAAAGGCTATTCAGTTACTACTCAGAAATCTTCCAATAAAGCGGGATTTAACTTGTTTCCAACTGCAAGATTCAATTATAGCTTAGGGCGTACTCGCTCTTTAACTATTAACTACGGAGGCCGAAATAATGAACCGGGATTTAATCAGATTCAGCCTGTAGCCGATGTATGGAACCCATTGAGGCCTGTAATTGGCAACCCTGGTCTAAATTCGGCTTTCACGCAATTTATTAATATCAGATATAATTCGACCAATACACCCAGCGGATTTTTTTTCAATACGGGCATTTTCGCAAATATCACCAATGATCAGATCATTCGTAATATCGAAAGAAGACAAGAGGATATTGTTGTAAACGGACAGGCTACCAAAAGAACAATTCAGGAGACTCGCTTTTTAAATAGTGATGGCTATTATTCGATTAATGCTTTTTACTCGGTAGGAAGATCATTTTTAGAGAAAAAATACAGGCTGTCATTAAATGGCTCGCTAGGGTATTTAAATGATGTATCTGTTACTAATAATCAAAAAAATATCGATAAGAATTGGACCTTTGCACAAAGTATCCGCATACAAATTAATCCAAATAAAGACATCGAAATTTATCCGGCTATTGGTTACAGGAGTACATCAATAAACTATACCCTTGATAATAACGATATAAAAGCTCAAACCTGGAATTACGATCTTAACGGGAAACTCTATTTTTTGAAAAGGATGGTTTTTGGGTTTGATCTTAGTCAAAATGTAAATCAGGGATACGGTTCAATCAAAGCCAATCCATTAATTATTAGCACCTATCTTGAGAAACAGTTTTTTAACAGAAAAGGTGCATTTAGAATTCAGGGGTTTGACCTGTTGAACGAAGGAACGATAGTAGGGATCTCTCAAGATGCAAACACAATTACCAACAGTCAGACTAACCGCTTAACGAGGTATTTTATGGCCACTTTAAGTATCAGAATTCAAAAATTTCCTGGCGGTGTACAACCGGAATTCCATAGGAATCAAGGAAATGATGTACAACCGCGCTAGCATGTGCTCAATTAATTTGCCCGGTAACCGCTCGTGGTACCGGAAAGAATTGAACCCCATCGCCGGTTTTAAATAGTTCATTAATCGTAACAGGCAATCTTCCTGAAGCTTGCATTTGGTTACTTAACACCTTAGCGGCTGCCAGCTGCATCTGTACACTATTTTGGTAACCAATTATAATACATTTACTTTTTTCGATTCCGGGAAAACCGGGTATTGTATAAGGATTAGCAAATAAACAGGTTATCGTGTTCAAATTTGATAGATTGGAAATAAAGTCTTTCAACTCATCATTATAATCCAGTTTGCTTTGAGGCCTCAATCGGTATTCGTGTATTGCCACAATAATTTGATCGTAGCCTTTTAAAGCTTTAGAAACATTTTTTATATCTGCCGCCGAAGCAATTTTTGAAACTATAAAGTTTGTAGAGTTTGTAAACCGTTTCTGCATTTCTTTTTGAAACGGACTTACTTCAGTTGCACCCAGACTAATTATTGCTGTCCTCCGGTTAACATCCAGCTGTTTAATCAAACTATCACTTTTCAAAACTGTGATAGCCGCATCAGATAATCGCTGATTCAGAACCATTGCTTCAGCGCCGTTCAAATCTTGGAAAACATTGCTCGTATCAAGATTAACGGGTTTATTTAAACCTGCCCAATATTTTGCGGCAAGAACTTTTCTTACACTTTCGTTGATCCGGTTCATTGTTAACCGCTTTGTGCGGATGGCTTTTTTCATCAACTTAATTGACCGGGGTACGTCTTCAGAGAGTTCGATTACGTCGTTTCCTGCAATCACCGCTAGTACATCAGCTTCACCGTTAGGGAAGTTCTTAACCACACCTTTCATTTCCATAGCATCAGAAAAAATCAAGCCCTTAAATCCTAATTTCTCTCTTAAAAGTCCGGTTACGATAGGGGTTGATAATGTTGAAGGAAGGTTAGGTGTGCTATCCAGCGAAGGAATATTCATGTGGGCCACCATAACACCAGAAGCGCCTTTACGGATCAGCTCTCTAAACGGATATAATTCGAGCGAATCTAATCGCTCCTTTGTGAAATTAAGCACGGGCAAATCATAATGCGAATCAACATTTGTATCGCCGTGTCCGGGAAAATGCTTAATGCTTACCAGGATACCCGCATCTTGTAAGCCCTGCATATAAGCCGCTCCTTTTTGTGCCACGTTGTATTTATTGTCGCCAAACGAGCGATAATTAATTACCGGGTTGTTAGGATTGTTGTTCACATCCACTACCGGGGCAAAATTAACATGCATACCAATGCGCTTGAAATCGCCGGCAATCCTCTTCCCCATTTGATAGATCACATTTGCATCTTGAATCGCGCCCAGAGCCATTTGATACGGGTATGAAATAGTACTGTCCAAACGCATTCCAATGCCCCATTCGGCATCCATCGCGATTAATAAAGGAACATGGGATATCCTTTGATAATAATTCGTAAGTGCCACCTGCCGACCTGGTCCGCCCTGAAAAAACACCAATCCGCCGACTTTATCTTTCCTGATGATATCCGCAACCTTTTCTTCATAAGCCTTTCCTTTATCGGTATGGGCACGAATAAAAAATAGCTGTGCAATTTTTTCGCGCCGGTTTAACTTCCTAAAAACTGAGTCTACCCACCTCTCTTGTTCAATCGAGGTCTCTGTAAAATTCCTTCCGGCCTGACCGAAAGAATACAAATTTTGGAGTAAAAAAAAGAAGACAACCAGCAGTTTCAAATTCATACAAATGTTTGTTGAGCTTAACAAATGAGAGCTTAAAGGTAAGCCTATTGCTGTAATCCAAACAAAATATATCGACGGCTTGTTTTATTAGCAAAGGCTTATGCCTCCGGGCGAAGTAATATTTGTTATACACTTATTAAACACACACATTATGAAACGGGTATTAATTTTATTAACAGTGCTTATTACTGCAAGCGCAGCTAATGCACAGTATTTAGGAGCGAGAGTGGGCGTAAACTTTGCCAACATGATTAGAACCGGCGACGACAATTATAAGACTGACTTTAAACCGGGTTTGCATGCGGGTCTTACACTTGACGTGCCGATTGTAGATCGCCTGGTATTTGCGCCAGAACTTATGTATTCACAAAAAGGGTATAAAATCGAAGGCAGAACCCTATTAGGATCTGATAACGACTACACGGTGACCACAAATTTTATTGAAATTCCAATTTTATTAAAAGTTAATGCAGCTAAAGGATTTAATATCCACTTAGGCCCGCAAGTTTCCTTTCTGACATCTACCACAACTAAATTTGAAACAGGTTCCAATGAGTACAAAACAACAGTTGAGGAAGAAAACGAGGGATTGAAGAAAAGCCTGATTGGCGGAGTGATAGGCGCAGGCTTCAATGTGGGTAACAAAGCAACATTAATAGCCCGCTATGCACTCGATCTTCAAAAGAACAATGGCAATGGTAATTCTGAAACACCAGAATACCGAAACCAGGTTATTCAGTTGGGACTGGGATTGAGATTTTAAATAGAGCTGTAACACCTATAAATAAGGAGATCCTGCTTTGAAACAGGATCTTTTTATTTTCATGCCTTATTTTGGCTTATTATCATGCTCTTGTTTTCCGGTTGTGTCGGCTCCTACATTTGTTCTGGGTGATTGTTTTCCATTAGCCTCTTCGTGCTGAGTTGGGGCTGCGGATTGGGTCGCGCCGTTTGCTTTCACATCTTCCACAGCTGTAGTGTCTAAGCCTGTATTTAACCTTGTGGTATCGAATACAGAACTGGTATCCGAGGCTGTTTGATCGCTGTTAGCAGGTTGCGAGCAAGAGGTAATGCCTAAAAAAGCAGTAAATAAAATCGAATTGATGAGAAGTTTCATATTGATTATTTTTCTTCTTAACAATCAGCCCCCCAAATAGATTTCGATTCAATTAGAATTATGAATTTCTTTTAAGCTTAAGGGAACCAGTTTTTTCGTTTTTAGCCAGGTAATTGAAACGATAGCAAGTGTCATGCTGCCGCCAAATATTATTGCAGGAACGGTTCCCATCAATTTGGCGGTAAAACCGGATTCAAATGCCCCTAATTCATTTGATGAGCCAATAAACATCGAGTTGACAGATGATACCCTTCCACGCATTTCATCGGGAGTTAATAATTGCATGATCGTAGAGCGAATTACCACGCTGACACTGTCAAATACCCCTTCAAAAAATAAAAAGAAAAGGGTGAGATAGAAGTTAGTTGAGAGTCCGTAACAAATGATAGAAACACCGAATCCGGTTACGGCTAATAATAGATTTCGCCATGGCTTATTCATCGGCGAATGGCGGGCCAAAAACAACATAGTGAGTACTGCACCAACAGCCGGAGCAGCCCGTAACATTCCAAATTGTTCTGCACCAACATGCAGCACCTCTGTTGCAACCACCGGTATCAGCGCTACAGCTCCACCAAAAAAAACAGAAAATAAGTCGAGACTCATCGCGCCAAGCATCATTTTACTTTTAAACACAAATCGTATTCCTTCAGAAAGGCTATCATAAATACTCTCTTTTGGGATGTACTGAGGCGGTTGTCTTTTCAAAAAGAAAGTGCAAGCGAATGAAATGACTATAAAAATCAAAATTAAAAAGAAGGTGACCGAAACCCCGAAGTAAGCATAAACCAGCCCTCCAAAGGCCGGTCCGGCAATGGAGGCTACCTGCCAGCCGGTGCTGTTCCATGTAGAAGAATTTGGATAATGTTCTCGCGGAACAATTTGAGCCATAATTGAAAAAACGGTCGGCCCTAAAAATCCTCTCGCGATGCCAATAAAGAAGATCATTATGTAAATAATCCAAACGATATTAGTCTGGCTTACCTGCGATGAGAAAACAGGAAGCGTAATTAAAAACAACACCATCGAACAGGTAAACATCCCACCAAGGATTGACTTTAATAAAAGTGTTTTCTCTGATTTATCGGCGACATAACCACCATACAAAGCGATACTTAACGCTGGGATTGCTTCCGCCAATCCAATTAAGCCTAAGGATAAAGGATCTTTTGTGAGCTGATAAATATACCAGCCAATTACAACTGCCTGGATCTGGTAAGCAAACGTGAGAAAAAATCGAATAGTTAAAAACCAGCGGAATTCCGGAAAGCGCAGTGCCGCATAAGAGTCTTTTTTTTCGGTTGGTGTGTCTGAATTAAAGTTATCCAATTGTAGAGATGTATCTAACTAACAGAAGTTCAAAACTACGGTTTTGCAAAAAGATGCTACGAGATATTATGAAGTGATATCCCCCTATCCTTTTTAGCGAAGTGCTGATTGAGTAAAGCATTCTTCTCCAAGGTCAGATTTGGGTCTTCCTCAAAAATACAAATAACTTCATTTCTTGCCTCTTGTAAAATCGCCTGATCCTGCATTAAATCGGCCAGTTTTAAATCCAACACCCCACTTTGCCGTGTACCTTCAATATCCCCCGGACCGCGTAATTGCAAGTCTATCTCTGAGATTTCAAATCCATCATTTGTTTTAACCATAGTTTCCAAGCGCACTTTAGCTTCTTTACTAAGTTTATTTCCACTCATCAAAATACAATAAGATTGTTCCGCGCCACGCCCAACCCTGCCCCGCAACTGATGTAATTGTGAAAGCCCAAAGCGCTCTGCATTTTCTATCATCATCACACTGGCATTGGGCACGTTTACACCAACTTCAATCACGGTAGTGGCTACCATAATTTGAGTTTCGCCTTTTACAAAGCGTTGCATTTCGAAGTCCTTTTCGGAAGGTTTTAACTTTCCATGAACAATACTGATGCGATATTCAGGTAAAGGGAATTCTCGTGAAATCGTTTCAATACCAGCCTCGAGATATAAAAGATCCAGCTTTTCGCTTTCCTTTATCAAAGGGTAGACAATATAAACCTGCCGACCCAAAGCTATTTCCTGGCGCATAAAACCAAACATCCGCAATCGCTGACTTTCAAACAAATGAATGGTTTTAATAGGTTTTCTTCCTGCCGGGAGTTCATCAATAACTGATACATCTAAATCGCCATATAACGTCATTGAAAGTGTGCGGGGAATTGGCGTGGCTGTCATCACTAAAACATGTGGCGGGACGGCATTCTTTCGCCAAAGCTTGGCTCGCTGTTCTACACCGAAACGATGTTGTTCATCTACAACGGCTAAACCCAGATTGGAAAACTCAACGGCATCCTCGATGAGTGCATGCGTCCCAACCAAAATATTCAGTTCGCCACTTTTTAGGTCTTCATGAATTTTTCTCCGGTTTTTTTTGAGAGTTGATCCGGTCAGTAAAGCAACTTTAATGAAATCATCGCCAACCAAATTTTGTATCGAAAGAAAATGCTGCTGGGCAAGAATTTCTGTGGGAGCCATAATACAGGCTTGGCAACCGTTATCAATCGCAAGAAGCATACACATCAATGCTACAACTGTCTTTCCGCTGCCTACATCCCCTTGTAACAAACGGTTCATTTGAATGCCTTTTTGCGTATCCAACCTTATCTCTTTTAATACGCGCTTTTGTGCGTTAGTTAAATCGAAGGGGAGCTTATCATTGTAAAAGGAGTTGAATTTTTCACCCACTTTATCAAACACCTGGCCTTTAAACTTTTGTGTTCTTAGAAGCTTGTTTTTTAGTAGCTTAAGCTGGATGAAAAACAACTCATCAAACTTTAGTCGACGGGTGGCGGCTTGTAAAGCAGTGGCATCAGGTGGGAAATGTATAAATCGAATCGCCTCCTGCTTACTTATAAACTCGTATTTTTCGATTAAGTAAGCAGGCAATACTTCCTGAATTTCATACAGCACCGCATCAAGAGCCGCGGCCTGAATTTTTTGCAAACCTTTGGTATCTAATGAAAACTGTTTAAGTTTTTCAGTAGAGTTATAAACAGGCTGCAAGGTTAAATTTCCAAGTTTTTTTAGGTTGGGATTATAGACTTCTATTTCAGGATGCGAAATAGATATTTTGCCATTAAACTCATTTGGCTTCCCAAATACTATAAACACACCATTTGGATGCAGAAGCTTTTCAACCCATCGTATCCCCTGAAACCACACTAACTCCACCACGCCGGTCTCATCACGGAGTTTAGCAACTAAGCGCCTTGATTGCTTCTCGCCGATAATTTCTTTTGATACCAATCGGCCTAGAAGCTGAACGGCCGGCAGGTCGGGATTCAGTTCTCTTATCTTGTAAAACTTTGTTCGGTCTACATATCTGAAAGGATAATAATTGATCAGATCCTGGAAGGTGAAAATACCAAGTTCCTTCTTAAGCACATCAGCACGTTGAGGGCCAACGCCTTTGAGGTATTCGATGGGGGTGCTTAAGGTGTGAGGTGACAAAACTTTATTTGATGGTAAATTTATCAGCTTTCTTTTACAATGGAGATAGGAAGCATTAAAAGAAATTGCTAACCTTCAAATAATCTAAAACTTGGTACTCCAACTCAGCATTCGGAGATATTGTAATAAGTCGATGACTCGAATATATTAATCGAACATTAAACCACGCTAAAATACAATTAGTAAATTTGTTACCGCAGCGTCGAACTCGCAAAGTAAATTCAAATCACTTAAGAAAATTCATGAAAATAATTTCTTGCGATTTTAGTTATGCCAACCAAATACTAGACATTTTTAATGATGCCATTCTAAACTCTACTGCTTTATACGACTATCAGCCAAGAACGATGGAAAACATGAAGACCTGGTTTGAGTCTAAGGCGGATAAGAATTATCCGATAATTGGAGTAATTGATGAACAAGATCAGCTAATGGGTTTTGGAACATACGGCATGTTCAGAGAAAGGCCTGCTTATAAATATACCGTTGAACATTCACTATATATCCATAAAAATTTTAGAGGCCAGGGATTAGGCAAAATCATACTTCGCGAAATTATTGATAATGCTACAAACCAGAATTATCATTGCTTAGTGGCGGGGATCGATTCAACTAATGAAGCCAGTATCAAGCTTCATAAAATTTTTGGATTTGAATTCTGCGGAAAGATGAAGCAAGTAGGATATAAGTTTTCAAAATGGCTGGACTTGGAATTTTATCAGCTGATTCTAGAAACACCGGTAATTCCAAATGAGGAATAACCTCAATTAAAGTCCTTCTTTCTCGTCGATTCCCTCTCCACCAAAATCGGCTCTAGTACCACCTTCTCAGGCTCCGTTTTCTCACCATCACTTTTCAATTGTTTAAGAAATATCCGGGCAGTTTCCTCACCCATTTTTCCAGTTTGTTGATCCATTGTAGAAAGTGCCGGACTTACAAGGCTGCCAAATTCCTCATTGGCAAAACCAATTACGCCAACTTCTTCAGGAATTTTAATTCCCAATTCTTTTAATGCCTGCATTGCTCCCATCGCTGTATAATCTTCTAAAGCGAAAATAGCATCATATATCAATCCGTTTGATTGAGTCTGTATAACGGCATCCTTACCGAATTGAAGAGAAAAGTCGCCCTTTACAATCAGTGCTTCATCAACCTCTAGATTATAATGCTTCAAAGCATCGATATATCCGCGTAAGCGTTCTCTAAAAATTAAGATATCTTTTTCAGCTGTAATGTGAAGTATTCGTTGATAGCCCTGTTTAATCAGATGTTCCGTAGCGATAAAACCTCCGGCGTAATCATCAATGATAACAGAAGAAACACCCAAGGCCGGCAATTCCCGGTCAAAGAACATCAGCGGAATATTGCGATTTTTTATTTCCTGGTAAACTTCATTATGTGTTTCGGTGGTTACAGAGGAAATTATGCCGTCAACCCTCGATTTCAAAAAGGTGCCTATTCCATCAGCTTCATGCTTTTGGGATTCATTAGACTGATATAAAAGTATATTGTATCCATTTTCATTCATCACTTTTTCAATTCCGGATACCACAGAACTAAAAAAACTCACATGTAAATTGGGCACAATTACTCCTATAATATTGCTACGCCCGGAGCGTAATGATGATGCTAATTTGTTCGGACGGTAATTTAATCGAGTGGCAGTTTCTGTTACTGCTTTTTTTGTAGCCACACTTATAGCCGGATGATCATTTAAGGCCCGGGCTACGGTAGAGAAAGTTATATTAAGCTCTTTTGCTATATCAAGAATAGTTATCTTTTTCAATAAGGTAAATTTAAAAATAATCTTCACAACCCTTAAAAAATTATAACTTAGTGCCAACGTTGGCAATTCCAATTATAGCCCTTTATTATGCTTTTATTAGGTATTGATGTTGGTACATCATCTATAAAAGTTTCGGTTGTTAATGCCGAAACTCAAATTACGCTGGCTTCTGTTCAGTATCCTGATTCTGAAACACCTATCACCTCACTAAAATCAGGCTGGGCCGAGCAATCTCCGGATATGTGGTGGGAGCATGTACAGCAGGCCATTTTAAAAGCAAACGCGTTGAAAGCTTACGAGCCTAAAGATATTGCTGCAATAGGAATTGCTTACCAAATGCACGGCCTGGTAGTGGTTGATAAAAATCAGCAGGTACTGCGCGACTCGATTATATGGTGCGATAGCCGCGCAGTTGAAATCGGAAATCGTGCCTTTGAAAAAATTGGCAAAGAGAAAAGCTTATCAAGCTTATTGAACTCTCCTGGAAACTTTACTGCATCAAAACTAGCCTGGGTTAAGGAAAACGAACCTGCTGTTTATGAGAAAATTGATAAAATTATGCTTCCCGGCGACTTTATCGCGATGAGATTAACCGGTGAAGTGACCACCAGCAATTCGGCTCTTTCGGAAGGGATGTTTTGGGATTTTAGCAAAAACAACATTTCAGAAGACATTTTGAACTGCTTTGGATTTGCTAAGGAACTCATTGCTCCGGTTAAACCGGTATTTGCAGAACATGGCTACTTAACCGCAGAAATCGCCGCGTCGTTATCATTAAAACAAGGTATCCCGGTAAGCTATAAATCCGGCGACCAGCCGAATAATGCTTTATCGCTTAATGTGCTTAATCCTGGCGAAGTAGCTGCCACGGCAGGAACATCGGGTGTTATATACGGCGTAAGCGATTCTATCACTTACGATAAGCAATCACGAGTAAATACGTTTGCACACGTTAATCATACCGGCGATAAAACTCGCTTAGGCGTTTTGCTTTGCATCAACGGAACCGGCATTCTTAACAGCTGGACCAAAAAGAACATCGCTGCTGGTGTTGATTATCCGGAGATGAATAATGAGGCCTCAAAGATCTCAGTAGGAAGCGATGGCTTAAGAGTTCTTCCGTTTGGAAATGGCTCCGAGAGGATGCTGAACAACAAAATGATCGGCTCACAATTCAGCAACATCGACTTCAACTTACACACCCAAGCGCATATTTTCCGTGCAGTTCAAGAAGGTATTGCTTTCTCGTTCAGGTACGGACTAGACATCATGAGGCAAATAGGAATCAATCCATCGGTGATTAGAGCCGGGAAAGCGAATATGTTCTTGAGTCCGGTTTTCACCGAAGCTTTTGTAAACGCAACCAATGTACCGGTAGAGCTTTATGAAAATGATGGCAGTGTAGGGGCAGCATTGGGTGCGGGAATCGGAAGTAAAGTATTTGCCTCGGAACAAGAAGCCTTCAAAAATGCAAAACCACTTTCTTTGGTCGAGCCAACAAAAGCCGACCCCTACGAACGAGTATATCAGGATTGGAAACAAGTATTAGAACAGCATATAAATTAATAACATGGGAAATGTAATAACCGGTGAAACCGAATTTTTCAAAGGAATTGGCCAAATCAAATTTGAGGGCTTAGAATCCGACAATCCGCTTGCTTTTAGATGGTACGACGAAAATCGCGTTGTGGCAGGTAAAACTTTAAAAGATCATTTCCGCTTCGCGGGAGCTTATTGGCATTCTTTTGTAGGAAATGGTGGAGATCCGTTTGGATCGCCAACTCACATCCATCCATGGGATAAAAAAGATGATCCTATCGAAAGAGCAAAAGATAAAATGGATGCCGCTTTTGAATTTCTTACAAAAATGAACTTGCCTTTTTACTGTTTCCACGATGTGGATGTGGTTGATTACGATAACGACATTGTAGAAAACGAAAGAAGACTGCAGGCTTTGGTTGATTACGCTAAGCAAAAACAAGCGGCTAGCGGTGTGAAATTACTATGGGGAACCGCGAATTTATTTTCTAATCCCCGCTACATGAACGGAGCTTCAACTAACCCGGATTTCCATGTGCTTGCTCATGGTGGCGCTCAGGTTAAAGCGGCTTTAGATGCAACAATCGCTTTAGACGGAGAAAATTATGTATTCTGGGGCGGTCGTGAGGGTTACATGACTTTGTTAAATACCAACATGAAGCGCGAGCAGGAGCACTTTGCAAAATTCCTGCACGCTGCTAAAGATTACGCACGCAAAAACGGCTTCAAAGGAACGTTCTTCATTGAACCTAAACCGGCTGAGCCATCAAAACATCAGTACGATTTTGACTGCGCTACGGTAATTGGTTTCTTAAACCAGTTTGGATTAGAGAAAGACTTTAAAATTAACATCGAAGTAAACCACGCAACGCTTGCAGGTCATACTTTCCAGCACGAATTGCAAGTTGCTGCTGATGCAGGAATGTTAGGTTCTGTAGATGCCAACCGAGGTGACTATCAGAATGGATGGGATACCGACCAATTCCCTAATAACTTAAACGAGTTGACTGAAGCAATGCTGATCTTCCTGGAAGCAGGCGGATTACAAGGCGGCGGTGTGAATTTTGATGCGAAGATCAGAAGAAACTCTACCGATCCAAAAGATTTATTCTACGCACACGTTGGCGGTATGGATACTTTTGCGAGAGCTTTAATTGTAGCGGATAACATCCTTCAAAAATCCGATTTCAAAAAAATCCGTGAAGAACGTTATGCATCTTTTGATTCCGGGAAAGGAAAAGAATTTGAAGAAGGCAAGTTAAATCTGGAAGATTTGAGAGCTTATGCCATTGAGAAAGGCGAACCGGCTACTATCAGCGGAAAGCAGGAATATCTGGAAAATATAATCAACAGATACATATAAAATAGAAGAAGGGCGCAAAAAGCGCCCTTCTTCATTACTAATCAATCATCACAAAAATTAACTTACTCCAAAAGGAGCTACTAATGCTAATACTTCAGCTTTAGTTAAAGGCTCATCGAATGCTTCAGCCGCTTGGCTATATTTGATCTTACCATTTACACCATTCAGGTCTGTAATTATTACGCCCGCCTGGTTCACATTATTTTCTTTTACAGCTCCGCCATAATTGCCATCCGCAGCAGCAACCCCTGTATCGTTAAAAACAGAAGCAGATCCTGCAATCCATGGTTTTACGGCTCCCTCAACGGCACCCATTGCACCATTCATCCTACGCATATAACGAATCTTAGCAGCGTGACGTGCTTCAACAGCGTGAATGCCTAAAGCTGGCGTTAAAACTCCGTTTATACCTTTTATTGCACCAGCCTGACCTTTATAAGCCCTTACACCAGTATCTTCAAGAACCTGTGCAACTGCTAAAAATGTTGCATAATCTGAAAATACTGTTGGGAAGGTTCCACCTGCTGTAAAATCGTACGACGTTTTCTCTGCAACTGGTGTTTGACTCAATGAAGTTAAAACCCCTTTCAAGAAATCCACATGTTTCTTTTCGCTATCGCGAATCATTACTATAGCCTCTTTTTGAGCTCCTGCCGGTATGGTTAAAGTAGTTGCGGCATTACCTCGCTCGTAAAAACGATACTCAAAATGTTCTAATGTTAAGGCAAATTGAAGTACATCAATTGCAGCTTGAGGAACTGTTTGTCCGTAAGCTTTATTAAACATTGAACCTAATGCAAGAGGCATTGCTGACAATGCAACTTTTGATCCCATATTCCAGAATTCCTTCATGGCTTTTCTGCGGGGACTTAAACGTTCGTAGATTTCTCCGTCTACTTTTTCTATTTCTTCTAATATGTTTACAATATTCATGATCTTCTAATTAAGAGGTTGGTAAACTACTTGCGTCAATTTTGGTCTTGATATAAGTTCCTGCAATGGCAAGTACTTGTGCTGGGGTCCGTGCAATATTTACTGAATTTGCATCAACCTGGTCACCTAAGAAACTGTTAGTATCCAAAAGTTCGCGGATAAGCGCCGCATGACGAGCTTCGACAGAAACAATTTTACCGGCTAAAAGCAAAAAGGTCTCATTTTTTAATAAATAACCTGCACCATCATAAGCTGAAACACCAAGGTCTTCAAAAGCTCTGGCTGTACCTAATACACTAGCACGGCTTCCAAAATTTATACTACTAAAATCAACCTCCAGGGCTGGAATTGCAGTTCCCCCATTAGCCGGAATGGCTGTCTTAAAAAACTCACGATGTGCAATTTCGTGATCCCTTATATCTGTTAACAATGCTGTTTCAACAGCTGTCATGCCAGAAAAGGGAGTTGCAATTACCTGAATGTAAAATGCAGCTTCCAATTGCTCTAAGGCGTAAGCGTAATTCAAAATACCTACATCGCCACTTCCTAAAGAAACAGCTTTTCCCATACTGTTGTTCGGATCATCGGGATTGAAATTACTTTGTTTACAGCCAGCAGCAACTAATGCTACACCTGCTGCACCTGCTCCCGCGTATTTTAAAAACGAACGCCGTTGAACTCGTTTGTCAAGGAATGCCTCTTGTGTAGAAGCTTCCTCATTTTTAATAGTTGAATTTTCCATAATATCTATATTGGGTTATGATTATTTCCCTTACCTACGGGAATATTAATGGGGTTGGATTTCCATATTTGCATTTTTTTGAAAAAAAATTGAATCCACACAATAATTGCATTTAATTGTTATGATAGATACTAATGTGACCCAAAACTTTTGAGCAGAAAAACGAAAATATCACTCGCAGAGCCCGATTTGATCAGGGCTATCAGGCATAAACAAAGAATAGGTTCAGAAGCACTATATGATATGTATTCTGCTTCGCTTTTTGGCGTTATTACGAGAGTAGTGCAAAACCAGGAACTTGCCGAAGACATTTTGCAGGATACATTTGTTAAAATCTGGAATTCGTTTGAATCTTACGATGAAACGAAAGGACGACTATTTACCTGGATGGTAAACCTCGCCCGGAATCTTTCAGTCGATAAGTTGAGGTCTAAAGATTATCGCAATAACAGCAAAAACCAAGATATTGAAAACTCCGTAATTACCATTGATGAACAACGCAGTACAACTTTAAATCCCGAAGTACTTGGTGTTAGAGAGATGGTAGATAACTTAAAGCCTGAAGCTAAAGCAGTACTCGATTTAATTTACTTTAAAGGTTATACGCACGTTGAAGCATCAGAAGAATTGGGCATACCTCTCGGAACCGTTAAGACAAGAGTAAGGTTGGCTATCATTAGCTTACGAAAGTTATTCAATTGAAGTGGAAGATTTAAAAGCATATATTGAAAGTGGGGTGTTAGAGCTTTACGTTCTTGGGAGCTTAAGCGAAAGCGAAAGACGTGAGGTGGAGTTGATGCTTGAAAAGCATTCCGAATTAAGAACAGAATTAACGGAGATCGAAAATGCGCTGGAAAGCTATGCCGATGATAATGCAGTTGATGCACCCAACGCATTGCGCTCAAAAACCCTCGAAAGTTTAGAAACGGCCAAAGAAAAAGAAACTCCTGTTGTTCCAATTGGAACCAAAAGGAATAATTTTTACAAGTATGCTCTTGCTGCATCTATCGCTTTACTTCTATTAAGTCTGATCACCTTGATTAACTTACATAGTCAGTTAAAAGATTCGCAGCATCAAATAGCCATTCTGCGCCAATCGAATCAAAAATACGCTGCTCACACGAATTTTGTTGAAGGGCAGCTTCGGGATGCAAAACAATCACTTGATGTGTTTCACAGTCCTGACCAATATAAGGTGGTTAGTTTGAAAGGAACTCCGAACGCTCCAACGGCAAGCATGATGGTAGCATTCAGCCCGCAAAAATCGGAAGTGATGATTGATGTGGCTTCCCTAAAAATGCCGGCAAACGATCCTCAGCATCAGTACCAGCTTTGGGCACTTGTAAACGGAAAACCAGTAGATTTAGGAGTTTTCGACGCAAAAACGGATAGTGCCGGGATGATAAAAATGAAATCTCTGAAAAATGCAGAGGCTTTTGCTGTCACACTAGAACCCAAAGGTGGAAGCATAAATCCTACTATGGAGCAAATGATGGTGATGGGTACAATCTAAATTCGGGTTTAACCCGAAAGATTAAGTTCCCTTTTTTGTTGTCTGCTTAATCTCTTTTATCAGCCGCAGCTTAAAGAAAACAAATAGTGCCAAGGCAAATACCGCCACTAATACAATGCTGTAGCGTTCTTTATTTATTCCCCAAAACAAACAAAGACCCATTGTAAAAATGGCGATATTATAAAATACGTTTAAAAGAACTTTTTTAAGCATTAAAACTATTTGGAGCCAAAGCTCTGATATAAATAAATGATTCTGATCTTTATTTAATAAGAATCAGAATCTTAGTTCTAATCAATTATTGATACGTCGAATTACAACACGTTTTCCACTTTAAATACATAGGCATACGCGCCCTTCACCTGAGCAGGTGTCGCCATAGGAGCACTGAAGCTCAGCTTGCCCTCTTTAAGTTTCGGCTTCACACTCGCGTCTACACCTAGCATACTTACCTTAGTTTTTTTAGAAGCCTTTATTTTATCTATTGTAATAACTTCCGTGGGCCACCCGGTACTGAGTACATACAGATCCTTACCCTTAGTAGTGTAATATATTTTATTATTGGAGCTGGCGGTTACTTTTCCCGGATTGTTTTTCCAGGCTCGAGTACCGTAAATGGCTTCCCCATTAATACGAAGCCATTCGCCCATATCAACCAGGCGTTGCTGCATAATCACCGGGATAGTACCGTCAGCAGCAGGGCCAATATTGAGTAACAAATTACCGCCCCGGCTCACAATATTAATTAACTGTCCAATTAAAGATGCCGATGTTTGGTAATCATCAATATTTTCTGCCCGGTTAAATCCGTACGACTGGCCCATCCCACGACTTTCTTCCCAGGGATGATCTGCACCCATTGCGGCATTATGTTCATCATATTCAGTGGTGTAGTACCCTCCATGCAGGCCATTCTTTATATCCCAGCGGTCGTTCACTAGTACCTCGTCTTTGTTAGGCGCATTGTTATAGAGCCACGCTAAAAACTCCGGGCTTTTCCAATATTCTGATGTTTTATCCCATGCGCCGTCGGCAAAAATTAAAGAAGGCTGGTAATTCAATACCAACTCTTTAAGTTGCGGCAGCATATGGTTATCTATGTATTTCGGATCCGGAATCCGGTATTTATCTACAATTGCTTTATCAATATAGTGACCGCCATCCTTTTTAGTAATTGACTCCCATTCCATTAAAGAATAGTATAATCCCATCCGCAATCCTTTAGCACGGACAGCTTTGGTTAAGTCTCCCACTAAATCACGTTTCGGCCCAACTTCCATACTATTCCAATTTTTAGAGTAAGGCGACTTGGAAGGCCATAAAGTAAAACCGTCATGGTGCTTAGAGGTGAGTACTACATATTTCGCACCGGCTCTCTCAAACAATCCGGCCCAGCGGTCTGGTTCAAACAATTCGGCTTTGAACATAGGGCCAAATGAACGGTAATCAAAATTTTTACCATATACACGGTTATGAAAATTCTGCGAGCCGCCTGGCAAGTACATTTGTTCCTGGTACCACTCCGCGTAAGTTTCATACATCTTGGTACCTACCGGACGGTAAGACGGCACGGAATAAACCCCCCAATGAATAAAAATTCCGAATTTAGCGTCCTGGAACCATTCCGGTATAGGGCGCTTATCAAGCGAAGCCCAATTGGGTTGGTATTGTTGGGCATGCCCCCGCATGATGTTTCCTCCTAATATCAATAGGAAGACGAGCATTTTGGTAATAGAAGATAGTTGGTTAGACATACTGGTATATAATTAAACAATTGGTTAACAGACGTAGTTAAGTAAAAGTAAAAATTCAAAAGGAGTTCAAAAAAAATAGGTACACTAACTTATTTTATATTGAATTTAAATAGGTTTTTTGGACATGCCCGGGCGTGGTGGTTTACAACAGCCTTTACTAACACTGTTTCAAACATATTAACAAGCTCTCTAGTATTAATAAACAGGCATTGATGGATCGTACTTTTCTTTCCAGGCAAGTATGCCCCCTTCTAAATTATATAAATTATCAAAACCCAAAGTTTGTAACTGCATAATTGCCGCCGCACTGCGTTTACCGCTTCGGCATTGTACAATTACAGGTTTATCAGTAGCGAGTTTATCAGATTCAATCATTATTCCTGACAAAGGAATATTTTCACCACCTAAATTAGACACCTCGTACTCAAAGGTTTCTCTTACATCAATCAGTTGAAAATCCTCACCACTATCGATTTTTCGTTTCAACTCTTCTACGGTTATCTCTTCCATTTTAGCAGAATTTTTAAACAAAGATAATACTAATCCGGTATTTGCTTTAACTGTTATCGTTAAGGTGTTACCATCTATTTTTAGTTTCTTTGTAACAACTTGCATGTCAGGTCGTTTTATTAAATGCTATTCTTTGGTTAATGAAAAAAATCACCGATTTTTTCTGGTTCTGTTCCGGAGCTCATATTGATACCCTTAAACGTTTCTCCACCGAACACAATAAATATGTTGGGATAGGGGCCACTATTTTTTTTACTGCTTTATTTGCTGCACTTTCTGGTGGTTATGCCATGTATTTTGTTTTTTCTGGTAACCCGATTTCTATTCTTCTGGCTATTCTTTTCGGGTTAATCTGGGGACTTGCGATCTTCAATATGGACAGATATATCGTGTCAAGCATTTCTAAAATCGGAAGCAGTAATCAACAGATATTGCAAGCCACACCACGGATCTTACTTGCAATTATGATCGGTATTGTTATTTCTCGTCCGTTAGAATTAAAGATTTTCGATAAGGAAATTAGGCAAAAACTTAAAACGAGTTATTTGAATGGACAGCGTTCCAAAATAGACACACTAAATAATGTGTTTACCAATAAATATGTGACCGAGTTGCAGAAGATAGGTGATTTAAAATCTGAAAGAGACTCACTAATAAAGGATATCAACCGCTCCCGCTTTGTATTGAACCAGGAAATTTTTGGAGATAAAAGCAATCAAACTTCTGGGAAGGAAGGTTACGGAACTTACGCTAAACAGAAAGAATCCGTACTAAATCAAAAGGCACAACGGCTGGATATTGTAAGAGCGGAAATGGCATCGCTGGAAAGCTTCATTTTGAAAAGAAAGGAGATGGAAGGGATAACCACGGAGCGGATGTTTAGTGGGAAGCAGTTGGATAGCCTTGCAAATGTTGCCGGCTTTGCGGATCGAAATTGGGCGTTAGGGCAGCTAAGTTTTAATGCCGATGGTTCGCGAGATTTTGGCACATACATGGCAATTGCTTTCATCGGACTACTATTTATCCTTTTCGAATGTTTACCCGTTTTTGTAAAGTTGATGAGCCCTATCGGTCCCTATGATATTGCTTTGGAAAATGTTGAACAATCGGCGGTGCATGGATCACATAAAACAAAAGACTTTGATATCGCCGTAACTGATGGTGTACATGATACCAAAGTAGATACAGAGATCGATAAACAGAAGAAGATTATTGTAGGGAAGTCATCGCGTGAGCTCCAAAATCATCCTTGGGAATAATATATGAAGCACCTTTTCTTGTCTGTATTAATCTTCTTAGTAGCTTCCTGCACTGTAAAAAAGTCCAATCTCCTCGTTAAGCAGAGCGATGTAGAAAGAATCATTCGAACCCTATCGTCTGATGAAATGCAAGGCAGGGCGATATTTACTCCGGGTATAGATAAAGCCGCAAAATTTATTGAAAGTGAATTTAAGGGAATCGGCCTGGAACCCCTGGCTGGTCTACCAAGTTTTCGGCAGGAATTTTCTTTATTAAGCATTGCTCCTGAAAATTATAAAGGCACAGTAAACGGCGTATCTGTAGACAACAAAAATTTGCTTGTTATTACTGATAAACCAGAGTTAAATTGGACTCAAAACAACGGCGCAGAAGTCCATCTTATAAAAGACGGCGAGTCATTTATGACTCGGTACAAAGAGATTATGGCTTTAAAAAAGCCTGTAGTAGTTTTTGTAGATGAGCAATTTTTCGATGCTTTTAACAGGTTGAAATCTTACTTCATGGCCGAAAGAGTAATTGATAAACCCGATGAAAACAAAGCCGCTGTATTTATTTTGGGAGAAGAAATTGGACCAGCAAGCTATGAAATAACCTTTAAAAATAAAATAGAACGGTCTCCCCTTTTTAATGTTGCCGGAATTATTCCGGGCAAAACCAAGCCTAATGAATATGTAATTTTCTCCGGACATTACGACCATCTGGGAATCATTGAAGCTGCAGAAGGAGATTCTATTGCCAATGGTGCTGATGATGATGCATCAGGAATAACAGCCGTTATTTCTTTAGCCAAATATTATAAAAAGCTAAATAACAACGCACGCACATTAATTTTCGCAGCCTTTACAGGAGAAGAATCCGGAATGCTGGGCTCTAAGTATTTCTCCAACCAATTAAATCCCACGGAAGTGGTGGCCATGTTTAATATTGAGATGATTGGCAAGGAATCGAAATTCGGGAAGAACGCAGCTTTCATTACAGGATTTGACCGATCAGATTTTGGAACTATTCTGCAAAAGAACCTTGAAGGAACCGGTTTTACGTTTCACCCCGATCCGTACACCCAACAAAATTTATTCTACCGAAGTGATAACGCAACTCTTGCGGCGCTGGGTGTGCCTGCACATACTATTTCAACCGACCAGATTGATAAGGATAAGTTTTATCATACAGTAAATGATGAATTTGAAACCCTGAATGTAGAAAATATCGCTTCCACGATAAGTGCAATCGCTTTAAGCTCTCGTGGCATTGTAGCGGGAACGGAAACACCTAGCAGAATCCCGCCTCTTGAAACTAAGAAGCCTTAACAGCTTTTCTCATTACGTAATCATTCAGGGTAAACTGGTGATAAGGAATATTTATTTCTCTGATAATTTCAAAACCATTCTTTAAATAGAAAGCCACTGCCGGATTGTTACGGTTAACATTTAATTCTAAAAATTTGCCATTTTTTAGCCCACTATCGCCTTCAATAAATTGTATTATTTGGTTTCCCAACCCTTTGCCCTGATAGGCTGGCAACAGGTATAATTTATGAATTTTATAAACGCTGGTACCGCTGTCGGATAAAGAGTAAGATGCAAAGCCAACACCATTATTCTGAATCTCCACCATCAAAAACTCGACGCCATTATTAAACTGTGCCAGCAGATTTTCATGTGAATACATGTCATTCAGCATAAAGTTAATTTGCTTTGTTGAAAGAATATTCAGATACGTTTTCGGCCAGATCTCGTACGCAAGTTTACTAATCAGGAAAATATCGTTTTTTGAAGCGAAGCGAATAACAGCCATGAATTAAATTACTTTCTACCCGTGAAAGCTACTTTTATTCCAAGCGCAATGAGCGATAGTCCGCATACTTTATTGAAGTAGCCGGCAATATTAGTGTTCGATTTAAACTTTGCGAAAATGGCTGATGCAAACACGGCCAGAATTAAACACCAGGTTGTTCCGGTTAAAATGAATGTTGCGCCAAGCACCATAAAAGGCAGCATAGTATTAGTTGCATCTGGGTTGATAAATTGTGGCAGAAACGCTATAAAGAAGAGCGCGACTTTCGGATTTAACACATTGGTTAGGATTGCGTCGCCATATATTTTAAGATAATTTATGGCTTTACGACGTCGAAGGATTCGAGTATTTAACTCGCTCTTATCGTTAAACATTTTGTAACCCAAGTAAAATAGGTATGCCGCACCTGCATACTTAATTAGGTTAAAAACGAGAAGCGATTTCGCGATGATTACGGAGAGTCCGTATGCAGCCAAAACTGTATGGATAACGCTTCCCGTTGCGATGCCTAATACCGAAATAATGCCTGCTTTTTTACCTTGCGCAATACTTTTGCTCAATATAAATATGGTATCGTTTCCAGGCGTAAGATTCAATAAGATTCCGGTGAGGAGGAAGGTCTCAAAGTGGTGGATTCCTTGCATAACAAGTTCTTAACTATAGCCTCTCTGCAATAAACGTAAAAGGCTGCTCGAATGTAAGCGTATAAAACCCTTCCTTTTCCGTTTCAAAAACATGCTCTGTAATTGGTACCAGACCTGAGTAGTGAACTTTTGTGGCTTCTAAAAGAATCTCGATTTCTTCGCCGGCAGTTTGCCACTTGCTAAATCCCGGTTTAACGGGAAAGATTTTTTTATCCGGCGTAAGTATAACAATGTCTATACGCTCAACAAAGAGGGCGAAATCTTTAGCTGCGAAATTATTTGTAATGATATTTACCGCAGGATACTGTTCTCCGGTGAGGAATTTAAGTGCATCCTGTAAGGGGTCGTCTTCCGTAGGTATAATTAAGGTTCCTGGCTGCTCATGAAAAAGAGGGTTTTTGCTTACAATCGCATCAATCTTAATCCCCATTGAATCTACAGTTTCAAAAACTCGCTCATCTACAATTACGGTTGGGCTCCATTCTAAAAGTTGGCCGAGGTTTTCATAATTGAACCCTTCCAGGTTCATAATGAGCAATGCTGGTTCTTGCTTTTCTCTGATAATGTGGTGTGACGACATAACGCTAAAATAACAAGACTTAGTAGACTTTGTTATAAATGTCCTTAAAAGCTTTTGCTGGATTGCTGGATGTATTCACAGCGGCCGAAAGAGCAATTCCAAAAACACCTGTTCGCATAAGTCTTTCAATGTCTTCAAGGGTTACTCCACCCACTGCGAGCACCGGAAACTCAATTCCCGTTCTTTTCATGTTTTCCATGATAGCCTGATAGCCGTCAAAACCTAGCAAGTTGTAATCATTTGGCTTTGTATCGGTTAAGCTAAACGGCCCGCAGCCGACATAATCAACTACTTCGCTTTCAATAATTCGTTGGATATTCTCAAAGGTATGCGCAGACGCACCTAAGGTTTTGTCGGGACCAATCTGTTTACGGATGGCTATAAAATCGGCATCCATATCTTCGATATGAACACCCTGAATATCTGCCTTGCTTAGCAAGTGGACATGATCGGTAACAATTAGTGTTGCGCCCCAGTCATCGCAAATAGATGCTATTTGGTGAAGTTCCATTAACATCTCCTCATCGCTTTTACTAAAGCAACGATACTGCAACCACTTACAACCAGCCTCACAAGCTAGTTGGGTTTGCTCCACATGACTACGGTGTTCAAGATCTTGTGTTAGGTAATGAAGTTTGGATATAAATTTCTTCAATTGACTTATTTTAAAACTTCAGTAATTGGTACTCCGATATTTCCGTTTGGTTCCTGAATCCGTAATAATGCCGCGAGAGTAGACGCCACATCGGCCATGGAAGTTAAGCGATTTGTCTTGCCTTGCTTAATTCCCCATCCCATAAAAACCAACGGAATATGGGTATCGTAAGGATTCCAGGTTCCATGAGTAGTACCCGTGACATTCGGTCCGTTTCCCGAATAATACCCCGGATTTAGTATGATTTGAATTTCGCCGCTGCGCTTTTCGTTATAACCATTAATGATTCTCAATTTTAAAACATCGGGGATAGGTTCGCTTCCGATATTCTTTAAATCTACCACATAAGCAATATCCTTTTGATTTTTATAGCGGGCGATAACTTCCTTTTTAATCAGATTTAAATCCAATGCCTTCTCATTAATTAGTGGGTAATTAAAATGCACTTGGTAATTAGCGAAGCTCCTCACAATCTTGTCAACTCCAAATCTCTTCAACAGAAGCGCATTAATCTCATTGATATCCGATCCTGAAAACACCCCTGCCGGAATTTTACGATCAATCAAAAAATTAGGATTGTGGGCTGCGCCGTGATCCGCAGATAGAAAAAGTGTGTATTGGCCTTTTCCAACACTGGCATCCAGGTACTCTAAAAAGTTCCCAATATCTCTATCAAGCTTTAAATACATATCCTCCATCTCGACCGCGTTAGGGCCAAATTGATGTCCAAGATAATCTGGAGAGGATAGACTTATAGCTAAGAAATCAGTGTGGCCGCCTTTTCCCATCTGTTCGCTAGTGATCGCTGCTTTGGCGAAATCAAATGTGAAGGTGTTGCCCATGGGATTATTTCTGATATTACCTCCGCTAGTGTTGCGGCTCGCCGGGATATCGTGTGGAAACACTGGTGCCGTTTCATTTCTAAATTTACCCTCATAACGCGAATCATCAGGGCTGCTTTGCTTATAAGTTGAGAGAGGATAAAGAGTCTCCCATTTTTGATTTAGATATTTTTCTGACAAGCGCCCTCTATTAAATTTTTCTACCCAGGCCGGCAAATTTGCCCGGTAGAAAGTACTTGTGATCCAGTTTCCGGAAAGATCGTCGAACCAGTAAGCGCCATCAGCCGAATGACCGGCAGGCAATATCGCTCCACGGTCTTTTAAAGAAATTCCTACGACCTTAGATCGCATATTAGAAGCAAGTTTCAGTTCGTCGGTAATTGTATTTGAGAGAAGATTACGGGGAGACATTTTGCCCATGTCAGATGTAGTACCGACAGATTGCACCGTTGAATCCGCGGTACAATACATCGATTTTCCAGTAGACTGGATAATCCAATCGTTTCCGGCTATGCCATTAATAGATGGCACTGAACCTGTATAAAGACTGGCATGCCCGCAAGCGGTAACGGTAGGAACATATGAAATCTGGGTGTTTTCACAACTAAATCCTTCATTCAGCAGACGCTTAAAACCTTTTGCGCCATAACGTTCGTAGTAGCGATAAAGGTAATCCCATCGCATTTGGTCTATAACCAAACCCACAACGAGTTTGGGGCGGGGTAGTTTCCCAGAATTTGGTTGTGCCTTGGTAATGGTAAACCAGGAAATAAAAAAAATTAAAAGGAAATATTTGAGCTTCATCTGCGATTATTCAATTGCCACAAATCTCGTCTTTCAAGATTTAATTAGTGTGAATTTAAAAAGAATTTGAAATAATGCCTGACATAAATCCTGCCAGGCATTATCCTAAAATTTTAAGCTTAAAGTCAGCAAAAAGTTTGTTCCCGCCTGCGGGAAATAAAAGTTCTCTGTAATGGATTCGCCGTAAATATATGTGTATGAGTAACCATTCGATTCGTACTCTTCATCCAGGACATTATTTACTAACAGAGTTATTGCTACATTTTTTACTTGTGGTAAGGAAGCATTGTAACTTAACCGGATATCCTGTACGAAAAATTTGTTGAGCATCCTGTTATCGTTAGATGTATTATCCAAAAACTGCTTGCCTACATATTTCGACAATAAAGCAACTTCAAGTTTCTTAATTGGCTTATATGCGATTTCGCTGGAAAGTATAGCAGATGGTGAAAATGCGATATCAGTATTTTTATAGGATTTAACTACCTGACCACCGTTGTCGTAATCATCCATATATTCGGTGAAATCTTTTATTCTATTACGACTAAATGCTGCTGTACCAGACCATACCAAACTTGTTGATAGCTGCAAGCCACCATCAAGCTCCACACCTGTCCGATAACTATTTGGCACATTCTGGCGAATATATTCCCCTACATCGTTTATCTTTCCGGTAGAGATGAGTTGATCTTTATAAAACATGCCATAGAAATTTGCGCCTGCTCTGAAACGGTTGCCGCTAAAGCGGTAACCCGCTTCAACATTACCCAGTGTTTCATTAACAGGCAGCGAGCCGGCAATAGCATTAAGGTAATCGTCGCGATTTGGTTCTTTATTAGCAACTGCGAATGAGGTGTAGAAATTTGAGTTTTTGTTAATCTGATAAGTTGCCCCAATTTTTGGATTAAAAAACCAGGTGTAATATCTTTTGTCGTGATTTGTAAGCGTTTTATCGGTTCCCCTGATAGCATAATCCAGATATCTGAATTGTGCATCATAAAAAAACCTCATTTTACCCACTCCGAAATCCATTTTTGCAAAAGCGTTGAAGTCTTTTTTAAAGCCATTTCCATCATAATAACGCTGCTTTAAGCCATATTTATTAAGTTGGGGAGCTGCGATTACTTCGCCAAAATGGTCACCGTCGTATTCATTGTAGGCGCCACCTATAATTAAATTCTGCTGCGTTGTAGGTTTGTAATTTAATGAATAGGTGAATCCATAAAAATCATTATCGAGCCAGCGGCGCCGGATTAAGGAGGTTTCTTGATCTGGCGTTGCGCCAGATTCAGAACCGTTCAAACCATAATCCTCAAACTTTTGGTTTTCTTTAGATTCTTCATAATATCCTTTCCCCTTAGTGTAATGCACAGCAGAGTTCAAACTTAATACACTTGAGAAAGTATGATTATAGAGCAACTGATAATGCGTTTGTTTGTAATTATCCGTTTGATTATCGTACAAAAACTGCGAATAGCTGCGTCTGTTCGAATCCCATAAATTAACAGAATCTTGAGGCGTATTATACAAATAACCCTGATTATTGTAATAATGGTTAAGAAGTCCGCTGTCGTCTTTCTTAAGTTTTGCTTCGGGCACACCGTTCCAAA
>DASWMZ010000005.1:0-31358 GCA_036399495.1 Pedobacter sp. | reverse complement strand
AACTTCTTCCGCCCCTAAGTTCCCCATTAAGCTTATCAGAATCCCTATTAACGAACGCTGCTTTTTAAAAGGTAGTCCAGTAAAGCTTTGGAAATGTTGCATAAAAAACCGTCCCATAATTGCTTATGAGACGGCCTCTTTTTTTGCTTGTAAAATTATTGTTATTTGTCTTTCAATAATTATAATCCCATTACTTAGATTTGATTGATAAAGGAAGAGCACAGTAGCCCTATTCATATAATTTATTATGAGTTAAAAGGAGTAACGTTAGGGATTAAGGATCAACAGTTTGTTATTAAAAGATGCACGAAAAAGAATTAAGAAGTAAAAACTGGTTTGGCCGAAAGGGCAAAGATGGTTTCATATACCGCGCCTGGATGAAAAATCAGGGTATACCACAGGATATGTTCGAGGGAAAGCCCGTAATAGGTATTTGTAATACCTGGAGCGAACTTACGCCCTGTAATGCACATTTCCGTGATCTAGCCGAAGCAGTTAAAAGAGGAGTACTAGAAGCAGGTGGCTTCCCGGTCGAATTTCCGGTAATGTCTTTGGGCGAAACACTTATTAAACCAACCGCCATGCTTTACCGAAACCTCGTAAGTATGGATGTAGAAGAGTCGATCCGCGCAAACCCTATTGACGGAGTCGTGCTTTTATGCGGTTGCGATAAAACTACACCCTCACTAGTAATGGGTGCCTGTAGCGTTGATATTCCCACGCTGGTTATATCCGGCGGACCGATGCTAAAAGGTCACTGGAAAGGAAAGGATATCGGTACCTCAGATGTTTGGCGGTTTAACGTAGCTCATAAACTCGGACAAATTACCTCAGAGGAATTTGTAGAAGCCGAAGCTTGTATGGCTCGAACGCAAGGGCATTGTGCAGTTATGGGCACAGCTTCAACTATGGCCACTATGGTAGAAGCGTTGGGGCTTTCACTACCAAACAACGCTTCGATTCCGGCGGCGGATGCACGTCGAAAAGTGCTATCTCAACTTTCAGGGCGACGCATAGTAGAAATGGTAAAGGAAGATTTAACTCTTTCTAAGATTCTTACACGAAAAGCTTTTGAAAATGCTATAAAAGTTAATGCTGCAATTGGGGGGTCAACCAATTTTGTAATTCACTTATTGGCTATTGCCGGCAGAATTGGTGTTGAATTAAACCTTGATGATTTTGATAAATACTCCCAGGGGATACCATTACTTGCAAATATTCAACCCTCGGGTGCTCATTATATGGAAGACCTTTATTACTCTGGCGGCTTGCCCGCAGTTATAAAAGAGATGGCCTCTATAATTCATCAGGATGCGATTACCGTAAATGGACTTACCATGGGCGAGAATTGTGCTTCCGCTGAGATCTATAATAGCGATATTATTAGTACCATGGAAGATCCCTTTAAAGCTAATTCGGGAATTGTAGTAGTTAAAGGAAATCTGGCACCTAATGGAGCGGTAATTAAACCCTCAGCTGCCAGTGCTTCCTTATTGCAGCACTCGGGTAAAGCGGTTGTATTTGAGAACATTGAAGATTATCACGCCCGCATTGAAGATCCAGATCTGGAAATTGATTCGGACAGTATTATGGTATTGAAAAATGTTGGCCCGAAGGGTTATCCGGGTATGGCTGAAGTTGGTAATATGGCTCTACCTACTAAATTATTAACGCTTGGAGTTACCGATATGGTTCGTATTTCTGATGGAAGAATGAGCGGTACCGGCTTTGGAACTGTAGTGCTTCACGTTTCCCCAGAAGCAGCGGTTGGCGGTCCATTAGCACTGGTTCAGAATGGTGATATTATTACATTGGATGTTGAAAATCGAAAATTGCAGCTTGAAGTTTCAGATGATGAATTATTTAAACGCAAAGCTGCCTGGAAACTGACTGAACCGGTACAGGAGCGCGGGTATACACATCTGTATCAAACACATGTAGAACAGGCGCACCTGGGAGCCGATATGGATTTTTTGAAAGGTGGATCGGGTAGTAAAGTAACAAGAGACTCCCATTGATAAAGTCAAAATTAAAAAGCACCATAAAGTATAGCAATGTCTTTCAAAAATAAAGTAGCTATTGTAACCGGGGCTGGTCAGGGTATCGGATTTGAAATATGCAATGACCTTGCGAAAGAGGGAGCTCAGGTAATTCTAAACGACTTAGATCATAACCTGGCCAATGACGCCGTAAAAAAGATTAAGCAACAAGGCGATGTATCTTGTATTGCTATGCCCGGAGATTGCAGCGATACTGTTTTTATCCAGGAAATGGTCGACGAAACAGTAACCCAATTTGGACAGTTGGATATTGTGATTGCCAATGCTGGAATTACTTTATTTGGTGATTTTTTCACCTATTCGCCGGAAGCTTTTTTTAAAGTGATGCAGGTAAATTTGGGCGGAACATTCTTTCTGGCCCAGGCAGCTTCTAACGAAATGAAAAAGCAGCCTCAAGGCGGATCTTTGTTGTTCACTTCTTCTGTAACCGGTCATCAGGCTCATAAAGATTTGGCGGCGTATGGAATGAGTAAAGCGGCTTTGGAAATGCTCGCAAAGAATTTGGTGATCGAACTTTCGCAGTATAAAATAAACGTGAATACCATTGCGCCAGGCGCAACTTTAACGGAAAGAACGTTGGAAGATGGATCGGATTATGTTGGAACCTGGTCGCGGTTGACGCCAATGGGCCGTCCGGCGTATGTTAAAGATATTGCAGATACTGCATTGTTTTTAGTTTCGGATAAAGCGAAACACATTACGGGGCAAACTATTATTGTTGATGGGGGCTGGACGTGTATTAGTCCATCTCCTTATTAAAGATTTGTAAGTGATCCACCACTATAAAATCGTTATCAAGTAAAAGGGCCCTGATTTATATTTTGGTATTCAAACTGAGGCTTACACAATGAAAGTTTTAAAGTTTCTTAGTGTTTTAGTGATTTTTGGAATCATCGGTTTTTCATATTGGATTTATAGATCGCTAAATACCCCACATGCTCATAATAAGAGTAACGTATATATTCAAATCCAACCTGGCTCGCCTCCCGGCAAAATACTCGCTAAACTTGTTTCCGAAGAAATCCTTTCCGCCCAAATCCCGCTAAAAATATATCTGAAAATTACCGGTACCGGCAATAAAATGCAGGCGGGTGAATATCGGTTTGATTCACCAATTACACCGCTTGAAGTACTAGGGGAACTAAATAAGGGAAGATTACGAACTGTTAAATTAACCATCCCGGAAGGTTTCACTCGCTTTGATATTGCTAAAAGAATAACCGAACAATTTCCTCAAAATCAACCGTCAGGGGAGAATGCTGTATTGAACCTTATGGAGGATATTTCTCTCATTAAAGATATAGCTCCGGAAGCTAAAAATCTTGAAGGTTATATGTATCCAAATACTTATAATTTCCCACGAACTGTTACCACTCAGGCTATCCTTAAGAAGATGGTCAGCGAGTTTAAAAAGGTTTGGAAGCCAGAATATGCAGATCGGGCGTATAAATTAAAATTGACACCGCACAAGATAATTACCATTGCTTCACTTATCGAAACAGAATCGCGATTGAACGAGGAGCGACCTGTTATAGCCTCAGTGATCTATAATCGCCTCAACAAAGAAATGCCGCTTGGAATAGACCAGACTGCTGTTTACATAGCGAAGATGGAAAATCGCTGGGATGGGACAATAAACAAAAGTGACTTAGAGTCGAATTCTCCGTACAATACCAGAAAGGTTGTCGGCCTTCCTCCGGGGCCAATTTCGTCAATTTCTGAAAACTCCCTCAAAGCCGCCCTTTATCCTGCCACCACAAGCTATATTTATTACGTTTTAAACGTGGAGAAAAACGACAAGTCTCATAGATTTTATTCAACGGCTGCAGAATTCGAACGTGGGAAAGCTGCTTATCAGGCTTGGTTGGAAAAGCAGCGCAAATAATACGTTTTACAGGACTTTAATCTACCGTTCTATAGACAGTTGCTTTGCGGGAAGGCGAGAAGTAAACAAATTTTCTTCGGTTCTTATGCTCACATCAGATTCTAAAACCATCAACAGAGGTAAAATATTCCATTTTTAAACCCGATTGCCGTGGAAAACCCGCAATGAAGCAGCCGCTTTTCAGGCTGTGAAATGAGGATTTGTAACAGAAAGCGGGGCCGAAATCTCCACAAAGACAATAGATGCTTTCAAAATAACTGATCTTGTTTTACACACCGCCTTAGTTATAAACAACCTTACGCAAAAACTAGGTAATCATTTAACTTTACACTTTCCATAAAAAGTTGGCCAAGAGTAATATCAAAGAAAAGCGCGAGTCGAAAGAAACGCCGTTAATGCAGCAGTACAATAGTATAAAGATCAAATATCCGGGTGCTTTATTGCTATTTAGGGTTGGCGATTTTTACGAAACATTTGGTGAGGATGCGATAAAGGCTGCCGGCATTTTAGGGATAACCCTTACCAAGCGGGCAAATGGATCTGCGTCGCATATTGAGCTGGCCGGATTCCCCCACCATTCTTTGGATACTTATTTACCGAAACTTGTTCGTGCCGGGCAGCGTGTAGCTATTTGCGATCAGCTTGAAGATCCAAAAACCACTAAGACTATTGTGAAGCGGGGCGTCACGGAATTGGTTACACCGGGCGTATCGTATAGTGACAGTATTCTTCAGCAAAAGTCCAATAACTACCTGGCTTCTTTGTTCTTCGACAAGACGCATATTGGAATAGCTTTTTTAGATATTTCTACCGGAGAATTTCTGGTAGCGCAGGGTAATCATGATTATATCGATAAGCTTTTACAAGGGTTTAAACCGAGTGAAGTTATTTTTCAGAAAAGCCGGAACAGAGACTTTATTGATAGTTTTGGTGATAGGTTCTACACCTATAGTTTAGATGAATGGCCGTATACCGGCGATTATGCCACCGAGTCGCTACTTAAACACTTTGAAGTAAAGTCGCTTAAGGGGTTTGGTATTGACCGATTACCTCTTGCCATTACCGCGGCTGGCGTTGCTCTCCATTATCTGAACGAGACGGAACATCGCAATCTTCAGCATATCTCATCAATTTCTAGAATCGAAGAAGATCGCTACATGTGGCTTGATCGGTTCACTGTACGTAACCTTGAACTAGTTGGCTCGGCTAACGAAAACGCGGTAACACTGGTAGATGTTCTTGATCAAACCTGTTCGCCAATGGGTGCCAGAATGTTAAGGCGATGGATTGTAATGCCTTTGAAAGAGAAAAAGCCCATTGAAGATCGCTTGAATGTAGTTGAGGATTTGGTTAAGGAAGAAGAGTTGCGTGTAGCGCTTCTCTATGAAATTAAGCAGATAGGTGATCTTGAAAGATTGGTTTCTAAAATCGGTTTGTTAAAAGCAAATCCACGTGAAGTGTGCCAATTGAAGCGGGCATTAACTTCTATTGAAGTAATAAAAAAGCTTTGCGCTGATGCCGAGAGTCTTTCGTTAAAAACTATTGCAGAACAGTTGAACGGATGTGTTTTAATGCGCGAGAAGATAGAGAGCGAGTTAAGTTCAGAACCTCCGGTATTGGTGATAAAAGGAGGCGTAATTGCTGAAGGTGTTGATGAAGAACTTGATCGGTTACGAAAGATTGCTTTTGGTGGAAAGGGATATCTGGTGGAAATTCAGAAGCGAGAGGCCGAAGTTACGGGAATACCTTCTTTAAAAGTTGCCTTTAATAATGTTTTTGGATATTATCTGGAGGTTACCAATTCTCATAAAGATAAAGTTCCATCGAGCTGGATTAGAAAACAAACACTTGTAAACGCCGAACGATATATTACTCCGGAACTGAAAGAATACGAGGAGCAGATTTTAGGAGCTGAAGAAAAGATTCATGTAATTGAAAATAGGCTATATAGCGAATTGGTATTAGCACTTTCTGAATATATCAAACCCATTCAGTTAAATGCGCAGCTCATTGCTCAGCTTGACGTTTTGCTATGTTTCGCCACACTGGCAATTAAAAACTATTATGTCAAACCGATTTTAGATAACGGCAATATTATTGATATCAAGGGTGGTCGTCATCCTGTAATTGAGCAGAGGCTACCAGTAGGAGAAGCATATATTACAAATGATGTGTTTCTGGATAGTGACAGTCAGCAAATAATTATCATTACCGGGCCGAATATGTCGGGAAAATCGGCTTTGCTGAGGCAGACTGGTTTGATCGTTTTGATGGCCCAAATGGGATGTTTTGTTCCTGCTAAAGAAGCGAAAATTGGACTGGTGGATAAGATCTTCACCCGTGTTGGTGCCTCGGATAACCTTTCGTCTGGCGAATCAACCTTTATGGTGGAGATGAATGAAACGGCCAGTATCTTAAATAATCTATCTGATAAAAGCTTAATTCTTCTCGATGAAATTGGGCGCGGAACATCAACTTATGATGGAATTTCCATCGCCTGGGCCATTGCAGAGTTTTTGCACACGAATCCATCCGCGAAAGCGAAAACTTTATTTGCCACACATTACCACGAATTAAATGAGTTAAGCAATTCTTTCAACCGGATCAAAAATTTCAATGTATCGGTGAAAGAAGTTGGCAATAAGGTGATCTTTTTAAGAAAGCTGGTGCCTGGCGGAAGCGAGCATAGTTTCGGAATCCATGTAGCGAAGATGGCAGGGATGCCTCCGAAGCTTATTAATCGTGCTAACGAAATTCTAAAACGGCTTGAACAGGAGCGTACAGGGGGTGAGCATATAAAAGACAGTATCAAAAAGGTGCAGCAGCAGGCTTATCAGTTGCAGATGTTTTCAATTGATGATCCGGTACTAGTCAAAATTCGCGATCTGCTTAATAACCTCGATGTGAATACGCTTACGCCCGTAGAGGCTTTAATGAAACTCGACGAGATTCAGCGGGTTTTAAAGGCATAATAGTTTTGTTTATTAACAGACGTTAGAAACTTCGGTGATTCTCCTTCGAGACATTGATATATTGATTGATGAGCAGATCATTTGCATATCAATCAATCTGCACATAGATAGAATGACTTAAATTATGAGGCGCTTTTTATATCTGTTAATACTCGTCGTTTCACTTGTTGCATCCTGCAAAAGCAGCAAAATGCTAACCGATGTTTCGGCAGCAAGAAATAAGGAAATTCGCGGTAGCCTTAGAGAACGGTATGCAGCCCTGCTTGATGTATCTCAAAGAGAAATAAAAAATGAAAAGCTTTATAAATTTATTGATGACTGGATGGGTGTAAACCATGTAACAGGTGGAAGAGATAAAAGCGGAATTGATTGTTCGAGGTTTACAGCATTGCTGGAAAAGGAAGTATTTGATTACACTTTGCCTGGAACGGCCATGCAAATGGCCGAGGGTGTTAAAAGAAAATTTGAGGAGGAATTGAAAGAAGGTGATCTGGTGTTCTTTGATTTCAACGGAAAACGATTCAGTCATGTTGGGGTTTATCTGTTAAATAACCGTTTTGTTCATGTATCAACCACTAAGGGTGTTATTGTGAGCAATTTGAAAGATCCGTGGTATTATAAGTATTTTTCCCGTGGCGGGAGTGTGAAAGCCTCATTGCCGATATTGAGCCGTTAATAATTATGACTAAACCAAAAGCCGATTATTCCTTCTGGACAAAATACAAGCGATTTGCATCTACGGAGATTCTGTTGTATGTAATCATGATTACGGGAATATTGCTTGGAATTTTAGTCTTTTCTTAGTTTAATTTTTTGTAAGGATAGCTACGAGGTTATCTGCATCTGCTATTTCCTGAAAGAAATCTACAAAATCCTGATATTGTTCGGCAGTGTAGCTGCCTTCGTGAAGAAACATTTCTCTTTTGTATGTAATGGTTTGACCATTCACCAACACTTCAGCATGGTATTTTCCAAAACCTGTTTCGATTAGAATGTTTTTGCGCGGAAGATCTAACTTGTAGTTATCAGGGATACGGTAACTGATGTTATCTTCGTCATAAAACCCTCTAACTACTTTAACCGGGTTCAACCGATTACTAACCTCTTTAAGCGGACGCATCTGGTTGATTGCGTTCATTTTCACAAACAATTCCTCACCATTAAGAATGCAATAATTAGATGAGTTTAGAGTAATCAGCTCTTTTGTTTCGGGTGCAGTTCCTTTATCTTGTTTAATTTCTAAAGACTGTATCTGAAGATTGGGGAGCGGGTAAAGGTCGGGTAGTATTTTAATCTGTTCGGTATAAGCTCTATTTAACAACACGTGGTGGTTGTCGTATTGTGCTCCGGTAAACGATGTACTCATGGTTCCTGAGAGCGAACCATCTACTGAAATTTTAAAATTTGCCGTTCTAATCTGTTGATTATCTTTTGCATTAAGCTTAGGTGTGCGCATAATCTTGCCACCTTCGGGTGTGCATGCAATAACATAGCGATCATCTGTGAAATCTCCCAAGAAACCAAATGGAGCCTCTTTACTAGTGCATTCAAGCCACGTAGTATCATTTTTAAACGGTAGACATAAGATAATATGATTGCCTTGCAGGCTCGTAAAGTCAGGCGTTATATCCTTTTTAAAAGCTCCGGCATGAACTATTGTATAGTATGATTCAATGCCAGCCAGTTTAAGAAGAGAATGCATATAGTTCGCCAATCCCTTACAATCGCCATATCCCAACCTGTCGACATCGGAGGCTGGAAAGGGCTGATACCCGCCAATCCCGATTTGTACGCTTATATAGCGGGTTTTTTCTTGCATATAGGCATATATTTTTCTTGCTTTCTCTTTAGGATCAGGAACATTCTTTACAAGTTCCGTAATGTAAGATTTAGTGGACTCCGAAACTTCATCTCTCCCTTTTAATAAATTGTCACTCATCCATTGTCCAAATTCCTTCCAGTTAGAGAATGATCCTTTGAGGCTTTTATAGGCGAATTTTTCAGGGGCAACTTTAACAGTAAGCAAGTAATTCTCGTAATCAGGACTATATGGCTCATCTCGAATAGCACTAATATTCTTTACCTGCCATTTATAATGTTTTATACCGTTGTCACTTGACTCTTCGATTTTTCCGATATAATTAAACTCTTTGTGGCGAATATTAAAAGATTCAGGGCTAGTGAAAATGAAGGAGCTCGATTCAATCGCTACACCGGTAGTACTGCTTGGAATCCATGAGGGGAAGAATAAGCTTTGTTTTGTTTTTACTTCATACTCGTATTCGATGGTAAAGGGAAAGCTAAAGTTTGAAGGCTGATAGTATTTAATACGGTCATCTGCATATAATGACATATCAGAAACGGCGCTTCTATCCTGAAGGTTTTTTTCGGTGATTTTCCCTATGGATATACCAAATTCATCCCAAATTATACCTTTTACAGATCTTACCGAGGTGGTTTTATCGTAAAATAAGTATAAAGAAGCTTCCTCAAGAGCTGAAGGATTCAGAATGGTGATTGCATATTTCTTTCTGTAATAAACTTCATCCAGTTGCTTCAACTCTATAACTGTTTCGCAATTTCTCACAACGGCGCCAGCTTTCACTAATAGATTTTTGGGAATGAGATTTACAGCATAATCACCTCTTGCTTTTTCGGAGACTATTAAGAGTAAAAGAAGTGACGCTATCACCGAAATTTTCATTGTTTTTTTCTAAAAGTAATACTTGTTTGTTTTACCTGGGCGATTTGAGTAAATAGCGCTTTGAGATAATGATATTCTTCTGGTGAGTATACAGATTTGTTTAGTTGAACAACAGATGTTAACAATATGATATTGTTTTCAACTTGTGTATCCAAAAGAAACCGACCTCCGTTATTTGGTAAGCCCAGAGCAAGAGTTTGGGGTTTACTTGCAACATTGAAGTTCTCCGGAAATTTCATATGCATTGATGTTCTCACTTCGGATGGAGCTCCAAGATCGACAGGATAAGTCCTTTCGTTTAATTTAAAAGGATTTTCAGTTGCTTTATCCAACAAGAAAGGACTGACATAGAATTGGTCCTTTTCAGTATTGTTAATCTCAATCTCATAAATCTCTTTCACTGGTTTTTCCAGGCTATCGAGGTTGAGAATTTCTGATTTGATGAATTTTATTTTAGGAAAGCGCTCATCCAAATCTTCAATATATTCATCGCTTGTATTGAATTTTTTGATTGCAGTTCTCTTCTTGTAGGCGTCATACCCAGACGATAAAATCACCATTGAGCCCTTTACTTTACCACTTTCATCCATTATGAGGTTCATGGTAATGATTTGCAGTTCTTTTTGTGATGCTTTTATTTCCATCCAGGAAGACGGTTTATCAGAGCTAATTAGCCTTCCTTTATCATTAAGACACCTCAGCGGAAGAAGACCAAAAGGCAGGAGAGGATCTGTTGCATCCAACATGTAAGAGGTATTGTCAATTGTGGCTCTGCATATTACATAATCAAAATCGCTTAGTACCGGAAAAAGCGAATTTACAGTGCCATTAGAACGGGTTGACAAAATAACAGGCTCGGCGTTGATACCTGCCGAATTCATTGCTGTTACCAGTGCCAGATTTATATCTCCAACATTTCCTGAGTGGTTATCAAAGGATTTTTTCAGCCCGTCGTCACTATACTTTCCAAAGTAATTATTCCATCTATACCACGATTTTATATAAGAGTATATGGCTTTGGCTTTATCAAGGCCCAAGACTTTACCAACTAAAATGGGTTCAAGCTTTTCTTTGAAAAAATCTTTTTTCTTTAATTGGACCCCAAAACTCTCATGAGTTTTTAATTCATGGTCCACGTCTTTCCATTCTTTGGTGACCTTATGTTTTGTACCGCGATAATCAGAATAATCGGAGAGCTCAAAATACATAGCCGACTTAAAATTACTGGCTGCGGTCATATAATCTTCCTCAACAAATGCGGGGACATCGGTCATTATATAAGTCATTTTTGAGCAGTCAGCTTTCCATCCTCCACCTGGATAAAAACACTCTTTTTCGAGTTCCGATTTATTTTCGGTCAACTCCAGACCTCCCCGAAGCACGATATTGTAATTGTATACTGCTGGAATATGTCCACAAAATTCACTTCGAATCTTGGGAACATCTGACTGAAATTCCCACGTTCTGAAATTGAACAAGAACGGCGACTCAAGAACATATGAATACTCTATGATGCAGTCATCCTTCAGGTTTGGCATAGCAAACTTAACAAGATCATGGTATTTACCAGCTTTACTTTCCTTGAATATTTGTTTTGACTCTAGAGAACTGGTTTGAATCAGGTTATTTTCGTCAGGGTAGAAAGTGATACCTTTAATATCTCTGATCTTCTCAAAAGTATTAGGTTCAGGCTTTTTTAGTACAATTTCAATATTTCCTGTTCTAAATGCTTTGCTGTTGAAAATTTTTATCCTGACGTGATATTCAAAAATCAAGTTCAAATCATTGTTGCTGATATAAGCATTGCCATATTCTTTTAGTACAACAGCATTCGCAGTGGTGTCTTTGTCGTACTGTTTTAAGTTAAATTCTTGCGGGGTAGGTTTGCCGAAGGTGAAATCTTGTGCGTTAAGCAACATGGAGGCCAGAATTGCTCCTGCTGTAAAGAAAATTTTTATCATTGTGATGGTTTGGTTCGGGAAAGATAACAAGAACAGCAATCAGTTGATAATATTTGAATCAATTTTGAATGCTTTTTCCCACCTTTGTTTGAGAATATGAAACTCAATCTCACTCGTCCGCTTGCATTTTTTGATCTTGAAGCTACCGGCTTAAATCTGGGTTCAGACAGAATAGTTGAAATAGCTATTTTAAAAGTGCTTGTTGATGGTACGCAGGAAATTAAATGCATGCGAATAAATCCTCAAATGCCTATTCCTGCCGAAACTTCAATGATTCATAATATTTTCGATGAGGATGTTAAGGATGCTCCTACCTTTAAAGAAGTTGCGCAAGAGCTGGCCGACTTTATAGGCGACGCAGATCTTGCCGGATATAATTCGAATAAGTTTGATATTCCCTTGTTAATGGAGGAGTTTCTTCGTGCTCAAGTTGAATTTGATCTGGAAACGAGGAAATTTGTTGATGTTCAAAATATCTTCCATCAGATGGAGCAGCGTACATTAAAGGCGGCCTATCAGTTTTACTGCGGAAAACAAATAGAGAATGCACATTCTGCAGAAGCAGATATTAAGGCGACTTATGAAGTTTTAATGGCTCAATTAGAGAAATATCAGGATACTGAATGGGAAGATAGAAAAGGCAATAAGTCGAAACCTGTTCAAAATGATGTTGCTACACTTCACCAATTTACCAACTTAAGCAGGCCTGTTGATTTTGCAGGGAGGTTAGTATTCAATGAGGATGGAATAGAGGTATTCAATTTCGGAAAACATAAAGGAAAATGCGTTGAAGAAGTGTTTACCGCAGAACCAAGTTATTACGCCTGGATGCAGCAAGGTGATTTTCCTTTATACACAAAAAGATGCCTAGAGAAAATCTGGGTGCGTTGGAATAACAACAAAAAGATTATTATAAAACAGGAGAAAACAATTACCGTTGAGGTACAGGGTAAGAGTCCGAAGCCATTAGAGCAAAGGCCTGCATTCGTAAAAAAAGATCATCATCAATCGCCTAAAAAAGAGGAGAAAGCGGTACCTGTAACTAACGATATGTTGGAGCAGTTGAAGTTGAAGTTTGGGAAGTAGTTTAGAAGCTGGGTATACTGGTTTAATTTATGAATTATTCTAATGTCTACCAGTTTACTCGGTTATAGTCGCTTCCTCCTTTCCAGGGATTTGCCCTTTATCAAGTTCTTTTTCTGTTTCAATCTCCGGGATGGTTTCGGTGTAAATTAAACCAAGCTTTGCAGCATGCTCGGCTGCTTCCACGGTATTATCAAGGATAAGCATATCCACTTTATCCTTACTCAATTCTTCTTTTATTTGAATGGCTATTTGCTCGCGGTCGGGCAACTGTACATCGCGAATGTAGATCGCTAAAATCCTGCCGGGATATTGTTTAACCACTTCACGATAGATTTTAGGATCTTCCTGCCCGCTATCGCCAATCAAAACGAAGTTGAGTTTAGGATAGGTTAACAAGATGTTTTCGATCTCTTTAAACTTATGCCCCATATGTCCGCCATTGCTGAAGAACTTATTTTCTTTGAGACCGAAATCCCGAAGTAAAAGCGGACCGGCAGGGATTTCGTTTAAGTCCATAAACTCTTTTAGCAAATCATACATATTCCAAGGGCTGCTGGAAACGTAAAAGAAAGGATTGTTTCGCTTCCCATTTCTTCCCAATTGTAATGATTTGTAAAACGCAGACACGCCGGCAAAAGGAAGTCGTGTTTTGGCGTTATGAAGAAAAACCGTGCGAGACATGGCCAAGGTATTCGTTGCGCTTGTTTCAATAATAGTATCGTCTATGTCGCTTATAATGCCATATTCCGCATCTTCCGGTGGGACAAGAACATCTGCGGTAACTTTTACACCCTTTACAAACTTAGTTGGTGAATCTGTTAACTCTATCTCAACCTGGTGCCAGCTATTTTCTGTTACTATAGGATAGCTGGGTTCAATGTTTATCATAAAATAACCTTCTTCATCGGTTACCATCTGATGCTGCTGATCCTGAAAAGTTACATTTAGAACAGCGTTTGGAATCTCATCGCTTTCAAAACGTTTGTACATGTTCACCAGATTATTAAGAACAGTGTCTTTATCGCCCGAAGCGGCAATTCCTTTATCTTCTAATACCCGGCCCTTTAAATAGAGTCTGTTGGCTGTTCCATAACTACGATAAGGAATAATTTGTATCGGATCATTTAAACGTAAGCGACTTTTTAAGCCGAACGCCAGATTATCAAATTTATCATCTATTATATCGATTGAATCAGAAAACCATTTTTTCCAGGTCATTAGCAATTGTTTTTTTATTAAACACGAGTAACGGGAAGTTGTTGGAGCATATGAGAAAAGCTAATCTCTTTCAACCAAAAATAAATCTCCGAGGTGTTTTTGTTTAGAAATATATTATCGACATTTGAATATTAATTTTTTTATAATGCAAAAAGGAACAGTAAAATTTTTTAATGAGACTAAAGGTTTTGGTTTCATTGTACCATCAAACGGAGATAGCGATATCTTTGTTCACTCTTCAGGTTTAGTGGATAATATTCGTGAGAATGACACTGTAGAATATGAAGTTGAACGCGGTAAAAAAGGGTTAAATGCAGTAAATGTAAAGGTTGTATAACTAAATACTTTATTTTAAATTCTTTGAGCATCAGCATAACGCTGGTGCTTTTTTGTTTGATAAAGGTGGGTAGAAACTGAATCAAGCATTCAAGTTTTTGACTAACATATTTTGAAGCCACTTGTTATACCAGCATGCATTCAATTCAAATACTGCTTCCTTTATTTAACGAAAATGGCGAAGAATTCTCTAACAGGCAGTTCATCCTACTGAAAAATGAATTGACAGAAAAATTCGGAGGAATAACGGCGTATACCCGTTCTCCGGCAACGGGTTTCTGGAAGGATACGGAGGACAGAACGGTAAAGGATGATATCATCATTTATGAAGTGATGGCAGATGAATTAGATAAGGCTTGGTGGCAAGGTTGTCGTAAAAGGCTTGAAGATTTATTCCTCCAAGATGAAATAATTATCAGGGCCTGGGCAATTGATAAATTATAAAATCTACTTGTTTCAATTAACAAACTACACTCACAAATCATTCAGGTTACTTGAAACTGGAATCAATCCCGTAATTTGCGCAAAATTAAATTTTGACAGTGTGTGGTTAGAAAAGTTAAAGCTTAACAAGTCCCTAATTCGATCAATTACCGATGCGGGATTTATAAGTCCGAAGGAGATACAATTAAAAACAATGACCCGTATTATTGGCGGTCAGGATCTGATTGCTGTGGGCCCACAAGGCTGCGGTAAAACAAGTACTTATATTCTTGGTGTTTTAACTAAGCTTAAACAAGGCTTTGAAGATGCCCCCAGAGCATTGATTTTAGTTCCTGATAAAGAAAGTGTGCTGGCTGTTATTGAGCAGTTTGAGCTTTTAAATAAAAACAAAACGATTCGAATTGTTGGCTTATACGCTGCGCCTGCGATGGAAAGCCAGTTGAATGCCCTGGCAGATGGCTGCGATATCGTTGTTGCCACGCCCGACAGAGCGCGGGCAATTTATCTAAAACTCGCTTTAAATTTAAACAAGATAACCACTATGGTTATTGATGATGCTGAACTCATTGTTAAGCAGGGCATGCAGCTGCCGGTTGTGGAATTGGCCAATAGTATCCAAAAATGCCAGCACTTAGTGTTTGCCGAAGTTTTGCACGATCGCTTAAATAAAATGCTTGATCCTTTTATTCAGCAACCGTTTGTTATCGAAATTGAGGATCTTGGCGAAACCGAGGTGTCAACCTGCGAACAACTATTGTATCAGTTGCCAAACTTTCGCACAAAGCTTAATTTGCTGAATTTGTTGCTGGATGACGCTGAAGTATTTACAAAAGCAACGGTTTTTGTGAATACTCGCTTAACCGCCGAAAAAGTATATAACCAGTTGAAGACCCGTTTAAAAACTCAAATTGCCATTCTCAACCCAATTTTTTTTGAATCTGCTGGGGTAGAATCTATTGAAGAGTTTCAGGATAACATAGATCTAAGGGTTTTAATTATTGCCGACGAATTGCAGGGAAATCTTGACTTATCTCAAGTCCCCTTTATTATTCATGCAGAAATCCCACAGCAAAAAGAGGTTTTTATTAACCGGGTTCTTCAAAATACTGATGTGGCCGTTGCAATTACTCTGAGTACTGATTTGGAATTACCGCAAGTTCGCAAAATTGAACAAGCGCTTGGTAAAAAGATCCCAATTTCTGATTTACCAAAAGGTTTAATTATTGATGTTGAACCTGTTGAAGGAAGGGTGATTAAGACTACAAAGTCCCGTACTCCGACCGAGGAAAGAGGAGCAGCTTTCCATGAAAAGAAAGCCAGCAATTCGAAAGATTACAATTACAGTTCGGGGTTAAAAGCCAAGATGAACAAGAAGAAAAAACACTAGGTAATAAGTCAACGTTAAAATCAAAATTAAAAAATTACGATTAGGTTAAATCTGCAGGGGTAAACCTTCTTTACATTATCTCATGATAAATATTGGAACATACAACGATCTTATTTATAAACGAAAAGCAGCCACAGGATTAGTTTTCAGCGACGAAGATGAAGAAGTAATCCTTCCGTTCACTACTGCGGTTGATAATTTGAATATTGAAGATACGCTCCATGCCTTTGTGTATATGAGCAGCGACGGCCGGCTAACCGCTACCTTAAAAACTCCGTATGCCTGTGTCGACCAATTTGCTATACTCCAAGTTATAGACCAAAATGACAATGGCGCTTTCTTAGATTTGGGTATTGAAAAAGATGTATTCGTACCTGAGCGCGAGCAAAAACGACCGATGCGTAAGGGTGAGCGTTATGTGGTATATGTTTATATGAATGAGCAGAATAACCGGTTGGAAGCCAGCTCCAGACTTACGCCGTTTGTATTAGAAGAAGGTTTCGACTTTGAAGAAGGAGATGAAGTGCAACTTTATATTGCCGATCCGAGTGATTTGGGATATAATGCGATCATCAATAAAAAATATATCGGACTCCTTTACCACAATGAACTTTATGAGCACTTAACTCATGGTGAAATAAGAAGGGGTTACATCAAAAAGATAAGGGAAGGAAATAAGATTGATTTAAGTTTAAATCCCATAGGCTATACTCACATCCTCGATTCAAAAGCCATCCTTTTAGACAAGCTAAAAGAGAATAATGGTGTTTTAGATCTCGGCGATAAAAGTTCTCCGCCTGATATTTATAAAAGACTAAAAATCAGTAAGAAAGCATTTAAAAAAACCGTAGGAGGCTTGTATAAAGACAGGCTTATTGAGGTTTCTGATTATGAGATCAAGTTAGTTCAGCTAAAGCCTGAGGACAGTGGGGAGTAGCTGTGAATTTAGGCTATACAAACGACATTCTTATCTTTGTTTAATTTAACCTTATTAAATGTCTCAGTCCCGAACTGAAGTTACTGATAATCTTGTATTTTGGGTCGGAAAACTTTGTTGATTTTTACGAATTTCCCGATACAGGTTTTACAGCTCATCTGATATGACCTGATTTAACCCCTTTTTATCTCACAATTAGATGTTATCGAAACTATAAACTAACTTTAAGAAAGCCTAGATCTGTAAATGCTGAAATGTCTTCTTTTCGTTAACCTTTATCTGTGGACATTACTGTACGGTTTATCTGCACATGCAGATGTTGTTGTTAGAAATTCTACTGATAGAATTATGCTTGGAAAACAAATTTGGGTTTTCCAACCAGATAAGGAAATGGCCTTCAAAGACATTTAAATTCGTCGGATTTTAAAGCCTACGACAAAGATGTACCCAATTTAGGTATTTCCTCCAAGAGTACGTGGCTCCGTTTTACTGTGAACAACCACTCGACTGATACTAAATGGTTATTGGAAATTGCATACCCTTTGCTTGATGAGGTTGAGCTTTTTACACCAGACGCTCAAGATAAATATCAAAGTAATTTGATGGGAGGGGTAAAGAAGTTTAATACAAGAAAGTACAATTACCCTAACTATATCTTCGATCTTGATATATCTCCATATTCTCCAAAGACTTATTACCTAAGAGTTAAAAGCGCAGAGCAAATAATACTGCCAATATCCATTAACAGGGCAGACGCACTATGGCAATCTTTAAGTAGAGAAAATTTATTTTCAGGCATTTTTATAGGAGCGATTTTAATCATGGTAGTGTATAATCTGTTTATCTTCTTTTCAGTGAAGGATAGCAGTTATATCTACTATGCGATCTATGTGGCGACGCTAGGACTTACGCAAATTGGAATAAAAGGAGTTACATTTCAATATCTTTGGGGTAATTATCCTTCATTTGAACTTAAGAGTGTAGTGCTTTTTGCTATCGCTGCCATAATCGGAGCTGCAAAATTCACTCAGGAGTTCCTTAATACGAATCTAAGGTCTAAAAAAGTTCACCTCGTGTTAAACATTCTGATTGGTATCCAAATATTAGCTTTGATTATAACGCTGGCTGGAATGGTGCAAGAAGGATTCCAAATTATGCAAATTTCAACCACCTTTATTCTCTTCGGCGTGTTAGTGGTTTCAGCTATTGTTTATAAAGAAGGCTACGCGCCGGCAAGGTTCTTATTTTTCTCTTGGTCGGCTTTGCTCTCTGGAGCGGTTATATTTGCTTTAAAAGATTATGGAATACTTCCTTATAATGCGTTAACAAGTCATGCTATGCAGGGCGCTGCGATTATTGAAATGGCTGTGTTGTCTTTTGGATTAGCTGACCGAATTAATATTTTGAAAAAGGGGAAAGAGGCATCGCAAGCCGAGGCGCTTTCTATTGCACAGCAAAACGAAAATCTTATACGTGAACAAAACATCTTTCTTGAATCAAAAGTAAAGGAACGAACCACGGAACTTGAAGCCTCCAATGAAGAATTAAGTATAACGCTGGATGACTTGAAACAGGCGCAAATGCAATTGGTTGAATCAGAAAAAATGGCCTCTTTGGGTCAGCTTACCGCTGGTATTGCCCATGAAATAAATAATCCAATAAACTTTGTGACTTCGAATGTTACTCCGCTTCAGCGGGATGTTGATGTGCTAATGAATGTAATCAGTACGATTGAAGACCTAAGCTCATCAAATACTGACATCACCGAAAGGCAGAAAAAGATTGAAGAATATAAGGAAGAAATTGATTACGAATACCTTAAAACTGAGATTGCTCATCTATTCAAGGGGATAAATGACGGAGCATCACGAACCGCTGAAATTGTACAGGGACTTAGAGTTTTTTCACGGCTGGATGAAGATGACTTAAAATTTGCTGACATTAACAATGGCATCGAATCAACATTAGTTATTGCAAATAATTTGTTATCAGGCATTAAGATTACAAAGAAATATGGTGAGCTACCATTAATAGAGTGTTATCCCGGTAAGTTGAATCAGGCATTTTTAAATATTGTTTCAAACGCGGCGCATGCCATTCGCATATGTGTTGCAAGCGATGGCGTACAGGGAGAAATTATGGTGGAAACCCGCTTTGTCGAGCATGCGGTTATCATTGAAATAAGCGATAATGGAATCGGAATGGATGATCAGACAATTAAGAAAGTGTTCGAACCATTTTTTACAACCAAAGAGGTGGGAGAAGGGACTGGCTTGGGAATGTCAATTACCTATAACATAGTTAAGAAACATCGGGGAAGCGTTTATCTTTTGTCTGATCTTGGAAAAGGAACAAAGGTGGTTATAGAACTTCCGGTAATGAGGGGTGACTAATTTATTTATTCTTACTGATTTGAGTTTTGTCTAAAAGGGTATTTAACAAGTACAATTTGGCCCATTGCACCTTTCTCATATTTTGCAATACAATTCTCCTGGTATTTCTTTTCAAAACTTCCGTCAACTCTTGAAAGTGATCCGGGCATTTTCCCTCGGTTTAGAAATAGTAAACCTTAGTGTTTCCATATTTATTATGCGGCATAGTATTGCCGTAGATTTCCATCTCTTTCCAAAGCGTATCGCTCAAAGACACAGCATAAACTCTTAGCACCGGACCGGTATTTTGCTCATTCCGGTAAAATGCCAGTTCCTTAAATTGTCCTTTGAACTCTTTTCCTACCGACTGAGAAAGCGAATCATAAAGGACATAGATTAATATGGCAGCAATTAGAATGATGAAAGTGGTTTTGCTTTTATTGTTCATTGAATGTGCAGATCTGCAAGATAGGAATAAGAGCTTTGCTCAGAAAAACTTCTGGCTGTTTCGTGTGGAATTGCTACAAAACCTGCATCAATTAAATAAACCTACACAATGGCCGAGTTAAACAACAGCAAAGACCAGGGCTCTCGAAGAGTTGGTGGTCTTAAGCAAGCACCCAGAATAGATCTTACCGCAATGGTCGATCTGGCCTTTCTGCTAATCACTTTCTTTATGCTAACCACTTCGTTGTCAAAACCAAACGCAATGGATCTTGCCATGCCAGTTGAAGCTGATCCGGAGCCTGTATCCGAAATACGTACTATGACCATCTGTCTCGGAAAAGGGGATCGACTGCAATGGTACCAAGGTACACTAGAAGCACCAATAGTTAATCCCGCAATAACCAATTACAGTTCTTCGGGTATTCGAAAAGCTATACTTGAGCGATCTAAAGCAGCGGTAAAATCAACCGGTAATTCTAAAAAAGGTTTAATTGTGCTTATAAAACCCTCAGATAAATCCAACTATAAAAATCTGGTAGATATACTAGACGAGATGTTAATTTCGAATGTGGCATCCTATGCAATAGTCGACATCACCTCGAAAGAGTTGGAGATGATGAAGGAAAGTAGTATTTACTAGAGAACAGAGTAATAACCTGCTTTACTTAGTAAAGCAGGTCTGACTATATTTACACCTTTTTCGGCGGAAGATCAAAAGCCGTAGCATCATGCTCGAAGTGTCCGTTGTGAGAACCATCGCAAAAAGGTTTATTCTTAGAAAGTCCACAACGGCACACTGACACGACGGTACGGCCTTGCAAACCGTACACATTTCCGCTTTTATCAACTATTTCAAAGTCGCCTTCGATTCTCACCGAACCGTTATTATTAATTGTAAGTTTTGTAGAAGCCATATTTTGTTTTGTTTGCAAAGCTAGTCCTATTTGACCACATCAAGGTTATGAATTTGCGCTTTATAATTTTCGGGCAGGATTATATTTTTTAAGATCCCTTCTAATTTAAGAAGCTTGCTTAGTTTATAAAATTTTAAAACGGGTCTTAATAGGGTAGCATCGCCTAATGATAGCAGTTTGTTTACGCGATGTGGCACTACAAGAATTTGTGCTTGTCGTAATAAATTATACCTTATTGGGCCAAGATGTTTTCGGTATTGCTTATACAGATCGATTGTAAATTCGCTGCTAATAAGGTTGTCTTCAAGATGCTGATTTCGCATAAGCGACCAGTCCTGATAGTTTGACGGTAAACCGTTAATTCCCATCCGCAACCCCACCCGGTAGAATACATCAAATGTTTCGGCTTTTTCTTTATCTGTAAGCTCTCGCTCCAGAACTTCGAACGACCGGATCGAATAGTCAATCAGCATAAACAATACATCTCGGTAGGCCCAATCTGGTATCTGTGCGCCACGGTTTCCTTCAACAGTTTTGTGTATGGCAGTAATCTTATCAATGGCACTCAACGCCTCATGATATTCTGAAAACACGATTTGCCTTGCATAAGAAACTGTTGAAAATAATCTTCCTAACGGATCAGATGGAAGCTTTCCTGTAAAGTAAAGCCAGTCGACAGCTTTGTTAAGTGCAAACTCGGCAGATGCACCGGCAAAAATAAAAAGGATGGTATCGGCTTTGCTCCAAATCTGTCGGACTATTGAATTTTTATCTACAAAAAGAGCCATGCGTTATCTTTTGAGTGGTTTGCTTTTTTACTTGATATTACTTTTTCAACACCAAGTACTATAAGAAATCCCAAGGTGTATGCCAAAAAATCTATCCAGGTAAAATAATTGCCGATGATGGTGTTGGCCAGCCTTAATTGCTCTAAGCCAAGCAGTTTCACAATATTAAAATATTGCAGAGTTTCTATCAGATAGGAAAAGAGCAGCACTGCTACAGCAGTTACTGTGACAGGCAGGTCTAAAAAGCTTTTGACGAAGCAGTACAATAAAATAACCACTAAAACATCGCCTACATAGGGTCTTATGATTTGTTCATGAACATAGAGGGCGATGAGCACTTCGGTGATGAAGAGTAGAACAAATAAGAAAAAGTAATTTTTGCTAAAATGAAGCATCGTTTATAGATTATGATTGTTTAATAATAGATTGATAATTACCCTTCTTAAAGCGGAGGCATCTTTCGCATTAGCATTTACGAGGTAAAAGTCCCCTTCACCTTTAGCAGCTTTCCATCGCCATTTAAATTGACTTATAGTTTTCGTTTTGCCGTTGTCAAACCACCAGGCAGAATAAATTTTATCATCTTCTTTTTCAAGTATACCAGTATAGATTTCAGTAGAGCCGATAGTCTCTTTTTTTATAGATTTAAAAATATATCCGCTTCCTTTCCAACATACCATCGGGTCATGCTCAGGTGCATAAAAAGTTCCCGATTTGATGTAAACCAGAGCATTACTATTTTCGAATTTTAGAACCCCGTTATCCAAAACGTCCTTTTTATATCCCGTAAGATTGATCTGATTAATCGAAGGAGCAATTTGCCCCATGTTTTTTAGGTTATATGCAACCAAGGAAATGGCGCCTAAAAATAAAAAGTGAAACCAGAGGTGTTGGGGTGCCTGAGGGTACTCAGATCCTTTCGTAACCGCAGTGAACTTCCTTCCATATTTGGCAATCGAAATTTTTATCAGAAGCATTAATGGAAGTATTACATATACGAGAAGGCATAATAAGCCCATAATGTCATGGTAAATAGATTCGGCTGGAATCTTAAACTGTACGAGTATCAAAATTCTGATCAGATTGCACGTTATATTCAGAATTGTGGTCACAAATAGTAACGTTATCACATGCAAAAGAGAGAATCGCTTTATCGTTCGTTTTTGGTAGTATGCGATAACAAATAAGCAAATAATTAGTGAGGTAGCCAGCATATTTAACCCAGCACATGCCTGGTCCACAGCAAATTCATTACCTCCCATCATAATAACATTTCCAAATGCGAGTGTATCGGCTCCAGCTAGTCGAAAAATGCCGGCTGTAGCATCGCTAAGCCATAGTCTGATTGGAAAGCCTACAACCTGGCTTATATATTTAAAAATAGGCGATATAAGTACCAGAAGCAACAGAAGCATCGAACTGATTTTTCCAATGTAATTCTCCAGGAAGAATAGAAAACTGAACAATAGAGCAAGAAAAACGGTCGTCTTTACTGGGATAAATACTGCTAGTGTTATGAAAGTGATAGACGGCACAAAATAGCGAAACGAAAATTTGCCAGTATCTACTGATCCAATATACGGTGCGAGAATAACACCAATAACCAGGTTGGCATTCAATAGATAATAGTTGTTAAAAACCATAACAGTCATTATCAAATACCATATACAGAGCACGTAGCCTGAAATTGCCAGATTAGAATATTTTATCCGAAGCGATAGCATATCAAGCAATTGAACTAGTTTTAGTAGGTTTCCGGATAAGATAAATTACGATTCCGGCTGTAAATATGATCATCATCCACTCATGAGGTTCAGGTACAGCTCCCGAAGATTTCATTGAGGCATTTTTGAGACTATTTTTACTTTGTTCAATGTTAAAGCGTTCATAATCCTTTTGAGTTTCCAATACTATTAAGCTGGAAACCGGCGTAACAATATTCGCTTTTTCTGCCTCAGCTAGCACATCTGGTTGTATAAAATCGTTTAAAAAACAATTTGAAGCTACCTTCTTCATTATATTATTGTAAGCAAAAAGACGTAGCAAATGGTCTGGCGCCGTTCCCTTCCCTGAACTTGCCGATTCCACTATCAATAAGTCAGAATTGTTTACATGTACCGTTGCTGTATCCTCTGGTTGTTCAATAAATTTTTTATCGTTAATAAGCGAAAGCAGAGAAGAAATAGAGCCCGAGTGGTAATTAAAAACTCTCATCTCTTTCAGCGCTTTTAAATACGGAGACAATTCATTTTCTATAGTATAAAAGCGGATATTTTTATTTGCGCTTAGGTATTGTAGGGTTCGTTCAGCAAATTCACTATCCTTTAAATCGCTAAAGTTTGGGGAAGTTTCAGTGCTTTTCGAAATGATTAAGGCATCTTGTGGTTGCTGAATTTTGTAAATCGAAAATAAACTAAAGTTCAACTTATTCATGCGAGCGAACACGGCATCCTTGTTAGCTTCGTTCAATTGCACCATTTTGTCCTCGAATGCAAATATTTTTTTTGCCTTAATTTTATTCCAGAGAATTGAAAATTCTTCCTCCGACCATGAACTATTCAAGTCAAGATAAATTGACTCGGCATCAAAATTTGTGTACTTAACGGCATAGTCTTTTAATTGATAGGTTTTGTTATCGAATGAAAAGCTATTCTTAGATAATTGAGGTGCTTTACACCTGGCTTCCCAATAAGGTTCATAACTTCTGTTTACCTGGTAAATTCCCTCGCTAATTTCTGTCCAGTCATTTGGGAGTGTGAGACCTTCTGGCTTTTGCGAAAAAGTAAATTGTACTGTTTCAGAAGCTTCCTTTCCCGTTGGGCCGTCAAAATAGATGTTATCGTAGACGAGTTCCCCATTCGTTTTTCGCAGTGGGCTGGTCACTCCAATTTTAAACTTTCTGTCTTCCTCTGCTGTGCAAGGAAAGACTCTAACACTTACCGTGTTGCCTTCTTGCCAATGGATAACCGACGGGTCACGATTTTCAACTCCTACTATTTGCTTGTAAGCAGAATCAGCCTTAGCTTTTGTTGTCAGGTAGGCTTTTTCCTCTTTCCCTTCTATCCATAATGATAATGAACTTACAACGGCGCCTTCCGGTAGATGGAACGTATAAATAGCTTCGCCATTACGGCTCCAACCTTTATTATCCGAGTTATGAATACTTAGAATTTTCTCCGTATATGCCATTCGATACTCCGGAAAGATCTTCACATTACTAATTACATTTGATGTTTGCAATTCACCGCCCGACCAAAGACGCTCTTGGGCCTGATGCCTTGAATCGTACATAGCCTCTAAAATCTTTATACGCTCTCTTTCATCCAGATTTGGCTTAGCTATAAACAGGCTTGCTATTATTACTAAGGGATCATGTTTTTGCGGCTCGTCGAAGGCCCGGCTTGGGAATCCTCCCCAAAACCAATTTCCACTCGTTTCAACTGTTTTGTACACCCACTCGGCTTTTATCAATCTTTCCGAAACAAAGTTTTTTGGTATAGCCTGACTCACCACTATCCAGTTTGGTAGTTTTCCTTCCGATAGTGTATTCTGGTTAGTGACTCTTGTTATTTGACTTGTAATGCGTTGCCAGCTTTCCAGGAAGGTAATAATGACCACAAGGCCAAAAAGCAGTGCTCCAGCCAAAGAATAAAGAAGGGCTTGGTGTTTTCTTATTTGTTTAACACACAACGCAACAGTTACAATGCTTAAGAGGAGTGGCACATACGAGTGAAGCGAGATACCAATACCTAAAGCGGCCGGCGCACTTATTACATAAAGCGGTACCAAATAAAAGGTATAATAAACAAATAGCATTAATGCCAATCCTAAAAAGAAAGCGACTACATGCTTTAGTAAGACGGGAAGCCTTTCAATGAATAACCCTGCAATTAATGCTAGAGACGAAATGATTATCAATACGGTTAACCATTCTTCTGATTCATCAAATACATTCATTAACCTGTTTAATGCGAATGCGCTAATGAACCATAGAATCAGCATCAGTACGGTATATTCGATTTTGCTGTGGGATAGTTTTCCTCGGTGAAGTTTAACGGCCTTCACCCATACTGCTATAGAGTAAATCGCAGTAATTGCATAGTTAAAAAAGAATATACCAAAGCCGCTGCCTTCGTTTACTTTCATTGTATCTTCTGAAAAGAAGAAAATGGTAGCTGATAGTGCGATAGCTGCAAATCCCCATAAGAGCATTTTGTCTTTTAAAGGCGGTTCAATTGAATTTTCCATGTTTAGTTATTTAAAAGTACTTTGCATTTCAAAGTAATTGGTTAAAAAAATATTACTGTTTCTGTTGTTTAATTAAATTTTCAAGTGCTTCAAGGTGTTTTCTAAATGCCTCACGACCAGTTTTTGATGCTACATACTGCGTATTAGGTTTCCGTCCTACAAAGCTTTTGTTCACGGTGATATACTGCTCTTTTTCAAGCGCCTTAAGGTGCGAAGCTAAGTTGCCATCAGTTACATTCAACAGCTCCTTTAGCGAGTTAAAATCGTAGCTCTCATTGGCCACTAACACGCTCATTATCTGAAGGCGTATCCGGTTTTCAAAAGCTTTATCGAACTGTTCTAAAGAAACCTTCACTGGTTATATTTAAAATGCATGATTGAACCATAAAGAATATGCAGTATCCCGAAGCCAATCACCCAGAACACAATTCCATATCCTGGCAGCAAGGCGGCAAGTAAACCAAGCGCAAGCTCGAAAAAACCTAACCATTTTACATCTGAAAAAGTAAATTGACTGGCTGCTACCAGTGCTAATCCGTAAAATATAAGGCAGGAAGAAGAGATGATGCCATAATATCCCCGAAAAATTAAGATTAAAATAAACAAGCCGCCAGTAACCAGAGGGATGGCCATACTCATGAGCAAACGTTTACTTACCGGGTTCCAAAAGTTCTCTCCTTTCTTGCGAGCCTGGCGGATAGTAAGCAAAATACCAGTCAGTACAGATAAAACCAATACGGTTGCGGCAACTAAAAACAGGGGCCACCACACCATCGGGTCGTTCACATAAAAATCCCTGAAGAGCAGTCCACTGTTTTTGGTATAAACCAGTTTGTAACCAATAAAGGCTCCTATAAGCGCGTAAACCCCTGCCAGTATACCAGATAGGCCGCTCAGTGAGATAAATTTGGTTGAACGCTCCATCAAATTTCTGATAGAACTTAGCTCAGAGTAAATATCGTTTTCCTTCATTTAAAAGAACTTTGAGTTACAAAGTAAGTCAGAAAATCCTAACCTCGCAAGAAATTTTAAAATAAATTTGGAAGGGAGGGAGAGGAATGATTTCGGAAGGGTTATTTTGATCTCCGCTCTAATATTAGGTACTCTCGACTCTATAGAGCCGGGCACCTAATATTTTATCAAGAATTAAAGTCTTGATCAGTCTTAGACTTATATATAACGCCGATAAGTAAAACCAGACCAGCGGCGGTTAATGTATAAACCCATGGCTGCGTATGTAATCCTCCGCGGGGAACATCATACCCAGATGGCTCCTCGATAAAGCGTCTGTAATCTTGAGCTTGCTCAGAATGGGATGTGCCACCTAATCCCATTGGTGCGTGTTCTTGGTTTTGTTGAGCTTTACCAGACAGGAAAAAGCTAAGAAACAAAGCAACAGTCATCGTCCGTTTAAGTGAAGCCGGTATTATAGAAAAATTTGTCATATTTAAGAATTTCAGATTATAAGTACCAATACTGAACTATAGTTTCGCAAAGATAATCATTGGAGTATCTTTTCAAATCTTATGTATGTTATTTTAATTAGCTTACGTTACGCCTAAAATCTGAAACGAACGAACGCCTCTATTGCCTCATATTCAGCCAATCCCAACATATTATAATTTTTGGCAGTTTCACGGGTACGGTTTTCCGCTCTGATCCAAAACTCGCGCGCATCATCGCCCGGAAAAACAGGCCTGTCTTTTTGCGATTGATGTTTAAAGATCGCGTAGCGTTTACGCTCCACTTCCTGAGGGGAGAGTGGTACCGCCATTTCAATCTCATGAATATCAAACTCGTGCCAAGCTCCGCGGTACAACCATAACCAGCAATCATTTATCCACTCTTCAGTAGATTTTAATCGTCTTAATGCTTCATGTACAATATTGAAACAAATTTTGTGAGTGCCATGCGGATCGGCAAAATCGCCTGCAGCGTATACCTGGTGCGGTTTTATTTGTTGAAGCAGCTCCATGGTCTGCAAAATATCATCCTCATAATTTACACGCTTTTGCTTTTTACTCCGATCATAAAAAGGAAGGTTCATAAAATGGATGTTCTCATCTGTTAACCCGGCGTAACGGGCACCAGCGATCGCTTCCCCTTTGCGAATAAGCCCCTTTATTGTTTGAACTTCTTTGATGTCTTCCTGATTAGGCTGTTTATCCTTTGCAAAATCTTTCATCGTGTGATACAAAGCCTCAAGGCGACTAGTATCCATAGATTGGGAGCGAGAAAAATCCATTGCAAATTCGACGTATCTTAAAACATCATCATCCCATACTGCGGTATTTCCCGAAGTTTGGTAAGCCACATGAACGTTGTGCTGCTGATCCGCCAGCCGGATAAATGTACCACCCATTGAAATTACATCATCGTCGGGATGTGGCGAGAACAATAAAACACGCTTTTTAGATGGTTCTTTTCTTTCGGGCCTTTGAGAATCGTCGGCATTGGGTTTTCCCCCCGGCCAGCCAGTAATTGTATGTTGTATCTTATTGAAAATATGAATGTTAATATCGTACACAGGGCCTTTTTCGGTTGCCAGCTGCGACATGCCGTTTGTGTTGTAATCCTCGTCAGTAAGTTTTAATATCGGCTTATTTAGTGTTTGAGCTAGCCAGATAACTGCTTTTTTGATGGATTTTTCATTCCATACTAAATCTTTTACTAACCAGGGAGTATCAAAACGAGTTAGCTCAGAGGCAGCATCCTGGTCTAAAACGAACTCCACATGATCGGATAATTGGAGATAAGTTGCAGGAACTTCGGCAGATATTTCACCCTCAACCGCCTTTTTTATAATCGATGCCTTTTTCTGATTCCAGGCCATCAAAATAATCTCGCGGGCTTTAAAAATAGTACCGATCCCCATAGTGATTGCCTTAGTGGGAACGTTTTCTTTGCTTCCAAAATCGAGTGAAGCATCTCTGCGGGTGAGATCATGAAGGGTGACCAGACGTGTACCGGAATTAGGTGCAGAACCAGGTTCGTTAAAGCCGATGTGGCCCGTCCGCCCAATACCAAGTATTTGGATATCCAAACCGCCTTGCTCGGAAATTTTTGTTTCATACTCAAGACAAAAAGAATTGATATCCTCCATTGCCAGCGTGCCATCCGGTATGTGGATATTTTGAGGCTCGATATCGATATGAGCGAAGAGGTTTTCGTGCATGAACTTGACATAACTTTGCTCAGCATCGGGCCTCATAGGGTAATATTCGTCGAGGTTAAAGGTGATTACATTCTTAAAACTGAGTCCTTCTTCTTTGTGAAAACGAATTAGTTCGGCATATACTTGTAAAGGAGTTACGCCAGTAGCGAGACCTAAAACGGCATTTTCACCACTTTCTTGTTTAGCTCGAATGAGTTTTGCGATTCGTGCGGCAACATCCTTAGAAGCGCTCTCTTTATCAGGAAAGATAGAAACAGGTAGCTTTTCATACCGGGTTTCTTCCAGTAGGTTTAGTCTTGACATTTGTATGGTCGGTTATTTATTGCTTCTGCGATTTAAGACGTTTTCATTGAGCTATCTATTGCCTTGCGGACATTTCCATGCTTTTCTAAAAGAGCTGTCGCTGTCTGTTCGTCGGTACCGGTTTCGTGCATTATCATTCGCACACCGCGATTGAAAAGCTTATGGTTACTCAGTTGCATATCAACCATTTTATTTCCTTTAACACGTCCTAGCTTAATCATTACCGATGTGCTGAGCATATTCAGGACCAGTTTTTGAGCGGTGCCTGATTTCATTCGTGTAGATCCCGAAAGAAACTCAGGTCCCACAACAACTTCTACGGGGAAGTCTGCTTCCTCAGCCACCGGGCTCCCTGCGTTGCAAACCACACAGCCGGTAGTAATTCCTTTAGTTTTAGCCGCTTTTAATCCCCCAATAACGTATGGGGTAGTTCCTGATGCTGCAAGACCTACCACTACATCATTGTTATTGATGCCAAACTTTTCCATGTCTTTCCACGCTTGTTCAACATCATCTTCGGCAAACTCTACAGCTTTCCTTATGGCACCGTCGCCTCCCGCTATAATACCAAGCACCCAATCAAAGGGTACTCCAAACGTTGGAGGACATTCTGAAGCATCGAGAACGCCAAGCCTTCCGCTGGTACCCGCGCCAATATAAAAAAGTCGTCCTCCAAGCTTCATCTTTTCAAGAATAATATTGGAAAGCCTTTCAATTTTGGGGATTACTTTTTGCACTGATGCAGCTACCGTGCTATCTTCATTGTTAATGTGTAAAAGAATGTCAGAAACAGACATTTTATCGAGGTCGTTGTAATTAGATTCTTTTTCCGTTGTTGTTTCCATCAGCTTTTTATAATACTCTCTCCTTGTGTAAGCAGTATAAACAAGGCTATCCGTTTCCAAATAGTCATTGTTTTCTTATGCCTGCAACCCGTTTTAGAGGGTAGGGTCTGCAGGCGTGTTCGGATTATTGTCTCGTTCAGAAAAAGGATAAGGCATAAAGTTCCGCTTCCGCTCAGATATCGGCCTTCCAAAGCGACGCTGATCTTCAAGCCTCATGCCCAGCATGTAAAGTTCAATACTTCTGTGTTTATAGATTTGTGTTAGTAATTCTGCTTGTGTGAATGGACCAACAAGTGGAGGGAGATCAGCGCCCACACCAAATGGGTCATCAGCAGGTTTTTTAGTAACTACTTTGTTCAGTTCGATTAAAGCATTGGTTAAATTAGGAGGCGTCATTCGTGCATGAGCCTCAGCTTTAATTAACGTAATCTCTCCAGGAAGGTAAATTGGGTATTGAGTTGTGCTTGCCGCCCCAAAGCCGTTTACTCTCACTGTTGGCGCTGTGGTATTAGTGGAGGTGTAGAATGGTATGCGCTTATCACCTGGGTCAGGGGTGATACCGGCAGGTAATCCTAAATTTGCATCTGTTGGCGCAGTGATGTTATTGGTGGAAGTTATGTTCCTGAAAATCGGATTGGGATTGGTTGCATCGAAGGTGAAAAAAGATCGAACGGATAGATCAACCAAATTAGCTGCACTCAGCGCAGTAGCATAATCTCCTGCAAACAACGCATATCTTGCTTTTAATGCTTGCAGAGTATTAACTATATTAATTCCAACCGGCACGTTAGTGTAAAAGCTTGGGCTGATAGGATTTGCCTGAATTGTAGCTAAAGCATTGTTTATATCAGCTATTGCGCGAGCATATCCGGCGGCGCGAGTAATAAAGGTAGATCCTGTAGCAACCGAGCCTGTTCCGGCGGGTATTTGTTCCCAAAACATCGCCTGATTACCGATAGCTAAAGCCTTAAATATAGTTGCATACCCAACTAAGCCACTTGCTACCCCCTTGTCACCAATGTTAGGAGCATTTGCTAGAATATTATCCGCATCGAAAATGATCTTATTGCTGACAGACCAAATACTCGCTAATAAAGTATTTGTACCATCGACACTGCCACCTCCGGTTGTTAGCTGCAGTTCGGGAATATTTCCCGAATTTAACAACCGCAATTCATTAGATGTTAAGCCATTGGCGGTAACGGTAGTATAGATTTGACTTGTGAGACCTGTAGTATAAGTTCTCTGCAATCCAACAGCAATAGCTGTAAGGCCT
>DASWMZ010000004.1:0-7841 GCA_036399495.1 Pedobacter sp. | reverse complement strand
TCGGCATAGGTTCGCCTTCCGCTTAACATAAATGATCCCTTACCTTTTTGCACCGGCCCCTCAAATTTTAAGCGCGATGCAATCAAGCCAATTCCTCCTTCTGCAGTATATTTATTCTTGTCTCCTTCATTCATTCTAATATCTAAAGCAGAAGCCAAACGACCGCCATATTGTGCAGGCATTCCGCCTTTGTAAATGGTCACATCCTTAATTGCATCAGAATTAAAAGTAGAGAAGAACCCTAAAAGATGAGAGGCATTGTACACATTTGCTTCATCTAACAATATCAAATTTTGATCCGCCGAACCACCGCGCACATAAAACCCGCTGTTCCCTTCGCCTGCGGATTTGATCCCTGGTAATAACTGAAGTGTCTTTAAAATATCTTTCTCCCCAAATAAAACAGGTACATTTTTAATGCTTTCCATATTCAGTTTTTCAACACCCATTTGCGGACTCGAAACATTTTCTACTACAGATCGCCCCGTAACAACCACTTCCTGTAAAACAGAATTTGAATTGATGCCGATATTTATAACTAAATTTTTATCGAGCGTAATTGTCCGGGTTACAGTTGCATAACCGGTATAACTCACCACAAGCTGATATTGGCCAGAGGGTGCAGTTAATGAGTAAAACCCGTATGTGTTGCTCGAAGTTGCGCTGGCCGGTAATTCCTGGAGTTTAACCGAAGCACCAATCAGTGTCTCTCCACTTAAAGAGTCTGTAATTGTACCATTGACGGTAAATCTGGATTGTGCGAAACTGCTTAATGAAAAACTAAAAAAAATTACAAGGAGATATTTTGTCAAAATAGAATTCGGTAAAATTTCACTCGCAATATAAGGATATGCAGAGTAACGAGATGAGTAGCAAATTATTTTACAGAGATGTGAAAATGCTAATAGTCTAAACAAAAATCAATTTCTAAGAGTTTCCCATTATATAAATTCTCTAAAATGGAAACTCTACAAGGCGCAACTGTGCAAGAGCAGTTACAAGAAATTGAACATATTAAAAAGGCAAGGGAGCTGGGCTCTAAACTTAAAGATATTAAAATTGTTATGTTTACCACTACGGCAAACAACGGCAAATCTAGTAGCATCCCCATGTATACGTTCGAGCTTAAAGATGATGGTATAATTTGGCTATTCATTTCGAAAAAGTCAAAAAAGTTCGAAGAAATAAAATCCAACCCGGATGTTCTTTTGAATTATAGTAACCCACAAAACAATCTGTATGTTGCTGTAAATGGTAAAGCCGAAATAAGTGAGAACAAGGCTAAAATTGACGAACTTTGGAGCGACCGATTTAAAATGTGGTTCCCTTACGGAAAAGAAGACCCGAATCTTTGCCTGCTTAAAATCGAACCTCAGGAAGCTGAATATTGGGATACTCCTGATTTATTGATTACCCAAGTGATTAATCTGGTGAAGAATACCATGGGCGGAAATCCTTACGATGAGAGCGAAAACAAAAAACTTACGTTTTAATTTTGTGAAAATCAACACTACTTCTTTGTAGTTCGGCTTAGCCCTGCTTTACGCTCATCCGCCTGAGGCGGATCCGCTTCAATCAGGTTTATTTTGGACTTTAGTTCTTCGTAGGAAATTAACATCTCTCCAAAAGTTTAAACTTTCGGAGAGATTCTCCTTTACAAAAACACATAAGTAATCCCGTCTCCACCTCTGTCTGCATGTTCATCTTCAATTTTGATGACCTGAGAGTATTTTCTTAAATATTCACGAATCATCTTCCGAAGAATACCATCCCCTTTGCCGTGAATAATTTTAAGATTTGAGAAGCCCATCATCAAAGCGCGATCGAGATATTTTTCTATCTCAAATAATGCCTCTTCGCCACGCAGCCCTCTTACATCTATTTCGGGATTAAACTGAGCTATAGCATCTGTTACTTGAGAAGAATAAGATCTTCTAATTTCCTTCGGCACTTCTTTATTTGCTATTTTTTGAACACGTTTTCGTTTAACTACCGAGCGCAAATCGCCCATGGCAAGTATTACGTTATCTTTTGCGGTATCAATAACCTGTGCAATAGTTTCTGAATCTTCCAGGCGCACCCAATCACCAGCCTTTAGTTCAGAGCTCTCTTCGGTTGGTTTAGGCTTTCCTTCTTTAATTATATTTTTCTCCAGCTCCTGCTGAAGATTTTGTCTTAATTTCTGAGTCGTAACCTTATCGGCCTTGCTTTCCTTAATTTCAGAAATAGTATTTTCTACTAGCTTATTGGCATTTAGAATGATAGTCTGAGCTTCTTTTTTAGCATCCTTCAGAATTATGCGTTTATTCTCATCCAGATAAGCTTTCAATTTTTCGTTTTCCTCCAACAGCATATTCACACGCTTTTGCTGTTTTTCTAACGTGATCTTCCGTTCTAAAATTTCCTTTTTATCCCGTTCAAGGTCAATCAACAACGTATCGACTTTCTTCTGATGAACCCCGATTTTATTTTTTGCAGCATTAATTACATGCGGTGGCAAACCTATTTTTTGTGCTATCTCGAAAGCATAAGAACTTCCGGGTTTACCCATCTCTAAAATATACATGGGCTGCATTTTCAAATTATCGAAAATCATGGAGGCATTTTCCAATCCTTCTGCCGCATTGGCAAATACTTTTAGATTTGAATAATGCGTGGTTACGATACCGCGAATGTGTTTTCGGTTTAAGGCTTCAAGTACTGCTTCGGCTATCGGGCCACCAAATTGGGGATCGGTACCAGTTCCAAACTCATCTATCAGAACAAGCGTTTTACCACCAGCATTTTCGACAAAGTACTTCATCTTTGAAAGGTGCGCACTATAAGTACTTAAGTCGCTTTCGATAGACTGATCATCACCGATATCTGCAAAAACCTGTTTAAAAACGCCAATTTTTGAGGCTTCATCTACCGGAATAAGCAATCCTGCCTGAACCATAATTTGTAACAACCCGACCGTTTTCATGGCCACCGACTTCCCTCCGGCATTGGGTCCGGAAAGCACTACAACCCGTTGCTGCTCATCAATTTTGATATTTAAAGGCACAACCGTTATTCCCTCCTTTTTCAGGGTTAGAAACAGTAAAGGGTGTCGGGCATTTACCAGATTAAGTTCTGGTGTTTGCACAAGAACCGGAAGTTCAGCTTCGATGTGGTGTGCAAAAAGTGCTTTGGCTCGTACAAAATCAAGCTTTGTAAGTAATCCGTGATAAGCTAAAAGCAAAGGTACGTACGGCCGTAATTCATTACTTAAACCAGTTAATATTCTTACAATCTCCCGGCGTTTATCAAACTCAAGATCTCTTACCTGATTGTTTAAATGGAAAACTTCTTCAGGCTCGATATAAACGGTTTGTCCGGAAGCAGATTCATCATGGATAAAACCCTTCAACTTTCGCTTATTTTCTGATAAGATGGGAATACATAAGCGGCCGTCACGAATCGTTAAGTTTCCATCAGCTGTCCAGCCGCTATTTTGTGCACTTTTAAAAATTTGATCTACTTTTTTTCGAGCTTCTGATTCCGCTTTCGCGATACCTGAAATAATCGTTTGTAATTCCGCGGAAGCGTTTGAACGAATTGATCCTTTCTCATCAATAACCGCTTCTATGCTTTTAATAATCTTCTTTTCTATCGGAAGATGTTCAAATAACCCTTCGAGGTTTGGATAACGACCCTCGCGCTCATTGAAATAATTGATTACAGAAAATACGGTATGTAGTGAAAGTAACACCTGATGAAGTTCACCTTCTGTTAAGAAAGCACCTTCCACACGAATCTTTTCAGCTAACGATTTGATATCAAACAAGTGCCTGATATGCAAGGGCGCATCATTTTCAAGTATATCTTTAAACTCTTTGGTTTGAAAGAGAAACTTGTTAATTAAATCGAAACTGGTCATCATTTGGATCCGATCGACCATTTGTCGGCCCATCTCACTTAGGCAATTAGCCTTAATCAGCGACTTAATCTCAATAAAACCAAGTTTCTCAGAGGCGGTTGGGGGGTAAATCATTATTTAATTCGGCTTCCTGGATAAAGAAGCTTTTTTTGTGGAATCAGTTTTTGAACTTATCGTTTTGTAAGGTGCTCTGCTGGTCATATTCCAGTTTGTGAAGTAGATAGCGCGAGGTAATTTGTAATTAGGCAGGTTGAAATCATAAATTCCTTTTAACATTTTTTTACGGTCTGCGGCCACTTTTGCCTTGCTCTTCACAATTGTTTCACGCTGTTCCCGGCGCATTGCCAAAACCTTTTGAGCCTGAACCTCACGCTTTTCTTCAAGGCTGTGTAATGTGTTAAGATTTATTTCAACTTGCTTATAAATCAAATCGAACTTTTCTGGATTTCGTGAATAATAAAGCACACTTTTTTTTACTGTTACAGAGTCAGTTTTGTGCTTTTTATATATTGATTTGTAAACGATATCAACATCTAAATTAGTGCTGTCAATTTTCTTCGAAAAGGAAAATCCGCCTGCCAGATGTAAATCAGTTAGGATATTAATCATAGGCTCTTGCGGTATTACACCCCTTGGCACCCCTTCGGAACATGATGATATTAAAACGTAAAGAAAAAAGAGCAACAGTAAGCGCCTCATTTATTAATTTAGCAGGAAATTTCGCTAAAAATACACATAAATGAGCATTGCAGCCAACCTCACAAAATTAATGAAGGAAATGGATTCGTATAATGCGAAGCTAATTGCAGTTTCGAAAACGAAATCAAAAGAGGAAATAATGGAGGCCTATAATGCCGGGCAACGAGTGTTTGGTGAGAACCAAGTGCAAGAACTTGTAGAAAAACACGAACAGCTTCCAAAGGATATTGAGTGGCATTTAATTGGGCATCTTCAAACGAATAAGGTTAAGTATATCGCCCCATTTATTAATCTTATTCACTCTATAGATAGTTTAAAACTTTTAATTGAAGTAAACAAACAAGCCGCAAAAAACAACCGGGTGATAGATTGTCTTTTACAGATTTATATTGCCGATGAGGACACCAAGTTTGGTTTGGGTTATGATGAAGCAATTGAGCTTTTGCGTTCTGAAGAATATTCAGATTTAAAAAATATCCGCATCATAGGATTAATGGGCATCGCAACAAACACCAAACTTGAGAAACAGGTTAATGATGAATTTACTGAGCTAAATGTGTTTTTTCAGGGCATTCAACAAAGCTTCTTCCGCAAAGAATCTTATTTCAAAGAACTATCTATGGGAATGTCTGGCGATTACAAAATAGCTTTAGAGCAAGGCAGTACCATGTTACGTGTTGGTAGCACCATTTTCGGAACAAGGGTAACACCTCATTGGAAAAATAACTAAGGCTGTCCTCATAATCAATCATTCTTTTATTCATCATTTATTTCGCCATGCAAATCCGCGAAGCACAAAAACAAGATTGCAAGAGACTACTGGAGCTTGTTCAGGAATTAGCAGATTTTGAGCGTGCACCAGATGAGGTAACCATCACTTATGAAGAATTTGTTGATGCTGGTTTTGGGGCAAAACCTGTTTGGAAAGCATTTTTGGTTGAACAAGACGGCAAAATAGAAGGTTTTGCTTTGTATTATATCCGCTTTTCAACTTGGAAAGGATCGAGATTATATCTTGAAGATTTTTACGTAACACCAAGTGCTCGGGGAAAAGGCTTAGGCACGCTTCTTTTCGAAACGATTATAAATGAAGCTCAACTAAAAGGCTTCAACGGAATTAGCTGGCAAGTACTAGACTGGAATGAACCGGCCATTAAGTTCTATAGTAAATATCAGTCGGCAATACAATCAGGTTGGTTAAACGCCTCTTTGTCAAAAGAACAATTAAGCCAAAATCCAGTTGCTAATACCAGTAAATTAACATGATAAACGTATTCAAATTTGGCGGTGCCTCAGTTAAAGATGCCGATGGAATTAAAAATCTGGCACGGATCATCGATATTAATCGCGACAAGCAGCTTTTAATAGTGGTTTCGGCAATGGGCAAAACCACCAATTCTCTAGAAGAGTTAACCCGGGCGTATGTTGAACAGACTGGAAACATTCAGGAGATTTTTGGCAGATTAAAGTCTTACCATGGAGCTGTTATTGATCAATTATTTGATGATAAAAGCAATCCAATTTTTGATGATGTTGTGAACACTTTTGTAGAGATCGATTGGATATTAGAAGATGAGCCGCATGATGAGTATGATTTCATATATGATCAACTGGTATCGATGGGTGAGCTCTTATCGACTAAAATTGTCAATGCCTATTTGAATCATTCAGGGATAAAAAGCAAATGGCTTGATGCCAGAAGTTACATCCATACGGATAACATCTATCGCGAAGGCCGTGTAGATTGGGTAAAGACTCAAAAGGCTATTGAGAATACCCTACCCGAAATACTTTCAGAACAGGTTGCATTAACCCAGGGCTTTATAGGAGGAACTTCAGAAAACTTCACAACAACCTTAGGGCGCGAAGGCTCAGATTACACGGCGGCAATCTTTGCTTCCTGCTTAAAAGCTGAAGCAGTAACAGTTTGGAAAGACGTACCAGGCGTGCTAAACGCCGATCCTAAATTTTTTCCTAATACAGTAAAATATGAAGAGCTCTCCTATCGGGACGCATTGGAAATGACATTCTATGGCGCTACAGTAATTCATCCAAAAACAATTAAGCCTTTACAAAACGCAAAAATTCCACTTCTGGTTAAACCATTTTTATCCCCGCTTGAAAGCGGCACTTGCATTCAGGAAAGTGACGTAATTAACACTCAACCCGCGATTATCGTGAAAAGCAATCAAATGCTGATTACCATTTCAACCCTTGATCTGTCGTTTATAACAGAAGATCACCTTTGCGACTTATATGGAATATTCGCTGCCCAGCACGTCAAGATTAATATGATGCAGTTATCGGCAATAAGTTATTCTGCCTGCTTCGATATGGACGAACTGAGGTTTGAAAGGTTGCTAACTACTCTGAAAGATAAATTTAAGATAAGATATAACGGTGGGTTACAACTTCTCACAATCAGGCATTTCAATAAAGACGTGATTACCAACGTAACCGAAGGCAAGGTTGTTTTACTCGAACAAATAAGCAGACACACGGCACAAATGGTGCTGCAAGATTCTAAAGCCGAATAAGTTGAATGCAAATATCTCCCTTCCGGCGGTTCAAAAGTTTCTCAGCGATAGATTAAAGAATGATGTTCATAAAATAGCACTTTCCAAAAGTCCGTTTTCGGAAGTATCATCGCAAGAACTTGCAGAACAATTAGATTCTAAACAAAGGGCGGAGAAGAAACTTCCCTTATGGTTCCACACTTCGGGAATTATCTTCCCTCCAAAACTATCAATTGAACAATGCTCTTCGGAACTTACTGCTGAATACAAGAGCGGGCTTGTAAAGGGCGATAAACTCATTGATCTAACCGGAGGCTTCGGAGTTGACGCTTATTATTTTTCCCGAAATGCTGTGCAGGTGATACATTGCGAAAGGGATGAAACACTCTCATTAATAGCGAAACACAATGCTGAGATTTTATGTGCTGAAAATATCACCTTTATAAATGCCGATAGCATTGATTATTTGCAAAACAGTAATGATAACTTCGATACAATCTACATTGATCCGTCAAGGCGGATACAAACAAAAAAGGTTTTCTTACTGCAAGATACTGAACCGAATGTGGTGGCTAATCTTCAACTGCTGTTATCAAAAGCGCCACGCATTATAATTAAAACTTCCCCTCTGTTTGATATTCAATCTGGCCTTAAGGAGCTGTGCAATGTCAGCGAAGTGCATGTAGTAAGTGTAAAAAACGATTGTAAAGAATTGCTTTGGGCTA
>DASWMZ010000003.1:0-17031 GCA_036399495.1 Pedobacter sp. | reverse complement strand
ACCCTTGTCATTGCCACCAGAAAGATAAAGCGCAGGGAATCTCCTGTTATTTGACTGATGCTTCGAAAAGGTCTTCGGCTAGTGCTTCCAAACAGTGCAAAAAAAAAACCGTCCCATAATTGCTTATGAGACGGCCTCTTTTTTGTTTAAAGCAGCTTAAGGCTTTATAAGCCTGGCGACAAACATCGTATCTGCCTTTAGATCATATCCATTTAAAACCTGTTGATGTTCCAGCTTCAAACCAAGTTGTTTGACCAGAAAATCAACCATCTCCTCATTCTCTTCTTTGAACACAGAACAAGTGATATAAATCAATGGCTTTCCGGACTTTAGATATTTACTGATGTTTTTGGCAATAGATTGCTGCAGATTTTGAAAGGCCTTAATCCGGTATTCCTGAAATTGATTGATCATTTCCGGCGAGCGGCCCCATGTTCCGGAACCTGTACATGGCGCATCAAAGATAACTCCGTCAAACTCAAAAGCGTGGATGAAAGGCTGAGGATCTTTGGTAAGATCTAAGATTTTCTTTTGATATTTCAATATGCCAGCACTTCGAAATCGTTCATCAAGATTTTCCAGAACGCTTTCGCGGATATCTGAAACCAATAGCTTTATATCCGGCTGTTGATGAAACAGGTTAATGGACTTCCCACCTGAAGCGGCACAGCAATCCCACCAGTAATCATATTTCTGTGGTTGAAATAACTGACACGCAGCCTGAGAAGATAGATCCTGAATTTCGAAGTATTTATTTTCCGGAAAAATCTGATCCAGCTTAGTGCCATTAGGAAGGCGTAAAGAACGTTCACCTTCTTCCTGATAAGTGATGCCAGCATCTTCAAGTTTTGAAGTTACCCAGGCAGTTTTTTCTGGATAGACTTTAAGAAATAAATCCGGCTGAATAAAAAAGGACTTTAAGAAGTTCTCTTTTTCGACACCCTTAGATAGGTGTTGATGAAATGGGAAGACATCCTCTAAGTCAAAGCCAATATCAGAGGCTTTAAGGAAGGCTATCTTATCATCAAGCGACAGTTCAATTCTTTCATTAAATTCTGGCTTGAAGTTTTGTAAAAAACCATTCGAGGTATTCGAGCAAAGAAATTCGGCTATGAATAAACGTTCTTCTATTGAAAGCTTATCACAGGCTTTCCCCAACCTGAAAAAAGCATACAGTAAACCGCTCGCAACCTTACGATCGGTTGATCCCATTTGCTTATTCTTTCGAAAAAAATCTGGTAAAAACTTAGCCAGTGGCTTATCTTCCTGGTAAGATTCTAAAACACGTAAGAACGTTTTAAGCTGCTGCTCGAAGCGGTTTGATTCCATAGGCCTCAGGTGAGAATTTACTCCCACTCAATAGTTGCAGGTGGCTTGGAGCTAATATCATAAACAACCCGGTTTATACCTTTTACATTATTGATGATATCGTTTGAAATCTTCGCAAGTAACTCGTAAGGCAGATGACTCCAATCGGCGGTCATACCATCTACAGAACCAACAGCCCGTAAACAAATCACATTTTCATACGTCCGTTCATCGCCCATCACTCCTACCGACTGAACTGGCAAAAAGATCGCTCCTGCCTGCCAAACCTTATCATACCAACCCGAAGATTTTAAGTTTGCAATATATATAGCGTCGGCTTCCTGTAAAATGGCAACTTTTTCTGCGGTAACATCTTCCAGGATTCTAATAGCCAGGCCCGGACCGGGGAATGGATGCCGCCCTAAAATCACATCATCAATACCCAAAGCCTTACCTACACGGCGTACCTCATCTTTAAACAACGTATTCAAAGGTTCAACAACTTTTAGCTTCATAAAATCGGGCAAACCGCCAACATTATGATGTGATTTTATAGTTGCTGAGGGACCATTAACAGAAACGGACTCGATTACATCGGGGTAAATCGTTCCTTGTCCGAGCCAGGAAACATCCTGAACTTCGTGAGCCGCATCATCAAACACCTCGATAAAGACGCGTCCAATAGCCTTACGTTTTAACTCAGGATCTTTTATTCCAGCTAACTGACTTAAGAATCTATCTTTAGCATCAATTCCTTTTACATTCAGGCCCATGTGCTGGTAAGAATCAAGCACCTGGTTATATTCGTCTTTGCGTAAAAGTCCGTTATCCACAAAAATGCAATGGAGATTTTTGCCTATTGCGTTGTGTAATAATACCGCCGCAACAGAAGAATCTACTCCACCAGAAAGACCCAAAACAACTTTATCGTTGCCAATCTTCTCTTTTAGCGATGCAATTGTAGTTTCAATAAAAGAATCAGGTGTCCAGTCCTGCGTGCATCCGCAGATATCAACCAGAAAATTTTCAAGCAATTGCTTTCCGTCTGTACTATGAGTTACTTCTGGGTGGAATTGGATTCCATAAGTTTTGCTTCCATTAACCTGGTAAGCTGCAACTCTAACGGTATCGGTACTGGCAATTACTTCAAACCCGTCGGGTATTTCCGAGATGGTATCGCCGTGCGACATCCAAACTTGAGAATCTTTCGGAATGTTTTTTAATAAAGGATGTGCTTCGTTTATATAATGAAGATTAGCTCTTCCGTATTCGCGGATTGTAGACGGAATTACCTGTCCACCTGAATGTTGAGCCATATATTGAGCTCCGTAACAAACTCCTAACAGGGGATACTTATCATGAAACAGTTTAACGTCTATTTGCGGGGCATTTTCTTGGCGAACCGAGTACGGGCTGCCTGAAAAAATTACACCTTTTACAGTTTGATCAAAAGCGGGAAGATTATTAAAGGGATGTATTTCGCAGTATACGTTAAGTTCTCTTACTCTTCGGGCAATAAGTTGGGTGTATTGCGAGCCGAAGTCAAGAATGATGATTTTTTCTTGCATGCGCAAAAATAGAAATTTTGCTATTTACATTGTGCACCTCATTCTTATATTATAAAATATATTAATTTTAGCGACCTATTCTTAATGATGAGATTCTTTTTTACTTCCGTTATAACAATACTACTTTCTTTGCAAAGCTTCGGCCAATATGTAGATCCAATTACTAAGGTGACTGATAAGAAAGCCAGAAAGCATTACAAATACAAGCTCAACGTATGGAAGTATACTTATGAAGTATACATGAAAGACGGCTCGACGATTAAAGCCAATTCCGATATTTTGCAAGAAGGTAAGGGAACCAGCTCCTTTATTTATTACAGTAAGAATGATTCACTCAGGAAAATCTTACCTGAAGAAACCATCAAAGTCATTCGTCCCAACCCTTATGATATGCGTGAATCACTTATTGGGTACCCTAGCATCAACACGTGGAAGTTTGTGTTGTTGAAAGGAAAAATAAATGCCACATATCTTTTTAATAAAGGTTGGCAAATCAGCGAAATCCAAATTAATGAGGGCGAAATATCTCCGTTCTCGCCCGAATATTTGAGATCAATAATAAAAACCGAAAACAAGGCTTTAGAAGCCTGGGAGCAAAAAGATTATTTTAGTGCTATAAAAATTTATAATCGAAAAGCCAAAAATTAACCCTTCATAAGCCTCGCCACATACTTCCCAATAATATCAAATTCAAGATTTACAAAGTCCCCCGGTTCAACCTGCTGCAAATTTGTATGCTCATATGTATAAGGAATTATGGCTACCGAAAACTGATCATCCTTCGAATTTACCACTGTTAAACTTATACCATTTACGCAAATCGATCCTTTTTCGACAGTTACATTACCTATGGAAGAATCATATCTAAATGTATATTCCCAACTCCCATTTAGCTCTTTTAAATCAATGCACTCAGCAGTTTGATCTACATGACCTTGTACAATATGCCCGTCGAGGCGGCCATTCATTTGCATACAGCGTTCAAGATTGGTTAAACTGCCGGCTTTCAAGCTGTTTAGGTTTGTCTTCTGAAGCGTCTCGGAGATAGCCGTTACGGTATGACTGGTATCATCACAAGCAACAACCGTAAGACAAACTCCATTATGAGCTACCGACTGGTCAATTTTAAGTTCTGAGGATATAGACGATTCGATTGTAATATGAAGATTGTCCTGATCCTGTTTCAGATCTTTAACTACTCCTAGCGTTTCTATAATGCCTGTAAACATGAGGTTATCGTGTGTAGTGATTCCAAAAGTCCTAAGCATCTGGAATATTATAAAACACAAAATTAATACTCTTTCCGGTTCTTTTGCCAGTTAGATGCGATGCTTTCAGATTTAATCATAACTGTTGATGCCTTACTTTCTGTTATAATCTTTAATCCCATAACTGCCGCAATAAATGCCTCCTCTTCAGAATCTTCAACCGCTCTATCCGCTTTAAAATACTTGCTCACAAAGTGCGTATCAAAATTTCCGCTTACAAATGCATTATGCTCCATAACAAATCGGCCAAAGGATAAAGTATTTTGTACGCCTGTGATCTGGTATTCATCTATGGCGCGCTTCATACGGGTGATAGCTTCTGCTCTGTTAGCCCCCCAGGTTACAAGCTTCGCAATCATAGGATCGTAATAGATTGGAATTTCCATGCCTTGCTCAAACCCATCGTCGACACGTACGCCCGGGCCTTGCGGGATTTTATAGCGGCTAAGTGTTCCAATATCCGGAAGGAAATTATTATTCGGGTCTTCTGCATAAACCCTTAACTCGATAGCATGTCCCTGGATTTTTAAATCCTCTTGCTTAAATTGAAGTAATTCACCCTGAGCAATTTTTATTTGCTCTTTAACCAGGTCGATGCCTGTAATCATTTCCGTTACCGGATGTTCAACCTGCAACCTGGTATTCATCTCAAGGAAATAAAAATCAAGATTCTCATCCAATATAAATTCAACCGTTCCGGCACTTGTGTAATTACAAGAACGTGCCGCATCAACAGCACATTTTCCCATTTTCTCTCTTATCTCAGGGGTTAAGACTGATGATGGAGCTTCCTCTACAACCTTTTGATGCCTGCGCTGCACCGAGCATTCCCGCTCAAAAAGATGAATAATATTTCCATGGGAATCTCCTAATACCTGAATCTCTATATGTCGCGGGGAAGTAACATAGCGTTCAATAAAAACCGAACCATCTCCAAATGCAGAAATTGCCTCTGATACAGCACGTTGCATTTGTTCCTCAAACTCATCTTCTCGTTCTACAATCCGCATTCCTTTTCCGCCCCCACCTGCAGCAGCCTTAATCAAAATCGGGAAACCGACTTCAGATGCTCTAAGTTTTGCTTCCGGAATATCTGTTATGGCATGATCTGTACCAGGTACTAAGGGAATATTATAAGATAATGCAGCCGCCTTCGCGGATAATTTATTACCCATAATTTCCATTGCCTCCGCAGACGGACCTATAAAAATGACTCCGGCATCGGCTACAGCTTTTGCAAAAACAGGGTTTTCAGATAAAAATCCGTAACCGGGATGAATGGCGTCGGCATTCGTTTTCCGGCAAGCATCCAGAATATTTTCGATCACTAAATAAGATTGATTTGACGGTGCCGGCCCGATACACACCGCCTCATCTGCATATCGGGCATGCAGAGCATCACGATCAGCCTCAGAAAATACGGCAACAGTTTTAATCCCCATTTCTTTAGCCGATCGCATTATTCTTAATGCTATTTCTCCGCGGTTTGCTACAAGAATTTTTTGTATTACACTCATAATCAAGGCTGTTTGTAAAACATGATTATTAAAAAAAGGCTGAAAAATTAAATACCTTTCTAGTAAATCTACGTATAGAGGATATGTTACACTTTTTAATGAGAATTTTCAAATCTTTTATTTGTAAATTTCGTTAACAAGTTAGCTTTTTAAAATCTCAAAAGCTGCCAATACCCCATTTAAATGATGATAATTAGTATTTTCGGGGCAATTAATATATGTTAAGACAAAACTTACAACAGAAGTTACTTCAGAAGTTATCTCCGCAACAGATACAGTTCATAAAGTTGTTGCAAATTCCTACCGTGGGTTTGGATGCCCGTATAAAAGAAGAGCTTGAAGAAAACCCTGCACTAGAGGATCTTAGCCTTGTAAATTTAAATGAGCCTGTAGAAGAATATCCTGATAAAGACCCTGATGCGCCCGATTTTAATGGTGATGAAACCAGCAGCGGGGATGATTTTGAGGAATTCAATGTCGACGATTATTTACAGGAGGATAATATAAACGATTACAGCTCTAAATACGACCAGAACGGTGATGATGAGGAAGAACGCAAGGAAATGCCTGTCGCAATTCAATCTTCATTCTATGAGAAATTGCAAGAGCAGCTTGATTTAGCGCCTATTTCTGATAAGGACTTCCAAATTGGACAACAAATTATTGGAAGCCTGGATGATGATGGATATCTTAGACGTTCTATTACATCATTATTAGATGACTTAGCTTTTTCTCAAAATGTTATTGCTGAAGAAGAGGAAGTTCTAGATGTTTTGAAGCTGATTCAATCTTTTGAACCGGCCGGTGTTGCAGCCCGCAACTTGCAGGAGTGCCTCTTAATTCAATTGCGAAAAAAAGAGCAAACACCAGTAATCCAAAAAGCCACTAAAGTAGTTGAAAATTACCTTGACGAATTTACCCGTAAACACTACGACAAGCTCGAAAAATCTTTGAACATGGATTCGCCAGAGCTGCGTGAAGTGATTGCCGAGATTTTGAAACTCAATCCAAAACCAGGTGATGCCGGCGAAACTAACACCAAGCAATTACAGGTAATCCCCGATTTCCATATTGCGAATAACGAAGGCACATTAATCTTGACACTCAACTCCCAGAACGCTCCCGAGCTTCGGGTAAGTCGTTCTTATAAGGAGATGTTTGATCATTACGATAAAGCTTCGCAAAGGGATAAAAAGCTTAAGGAAGCTGTACAGTTTGTTAAACAAAAACTTGATTCTGCAAAATGGTTTATTGATGCTATCAGACAAAGACAGCAAACGCTTTTGAAGACAATGAATGCGATAATGCAGTATCAATACGAGTTTTTTCTAACGGGAGATGAGCGTAATTTACGGCCAATGATTTTGAAGGATATTGCTGACAAAATCGGAATGGACATTTCTACCGTTTCCCGCGTCGCAAACTCAAAATATGTTCAAACCGAATTCGGAACTTTTTTATTAAAATCTTTCTTTTCTGAAGCTATTCAAATGGAAAGCGGTGAAGAAGTTTCTAATAAAGAGGTTAAAAAAATATTGGAAGAGTGCATTGGCAATGAAGATAAACAGCACCCCTTAGCCGACGAAAAACTTACCGAAATTTTAAAAGAAAAAGGTTATAATATTGCACGCCGTACTGTGGCTAAGTATCGGGAGGCAATGAATATTCCTGTAGCGAGATTAAGAAGGGAATTATAATAAGATAAACTTTAATTAACTGGTCTATCTGAGGTAGCGGGCAACCGGAAATAGAAGGTTGACCTTTCACCCAGTTTACTTTCCACACCTATTTTTCCTTTGTGAGCCTTTATAATTTCCGAAGAGATGTATAGGCCCATCCCAAGTCCACTTGCTGAAAAATTCTTGTCGTCCACACGATAAAATCGCTCAAAAATCAGCTCAATTTGATTATCAGACAAACCAATGCCTTTATCCGTAACAGATACTTGTACATAGTCCGAGTGTTTTTCTGCAACAATCGAGATATCTCTATTGATAGGAGAATACTTCACCGAATTATTAATGAAGTTCATTAGAACTTGTTCTAGTCGCTCGAAATTACCAGTTACAAATAAATTTTCTTCGGTTTTACAGGTTATAGTATAATGCGGGTAAATATGATTAGCGTTTTCAACACATGAATGAACCACATTTGTTATATTGAGTGTAGACTGACTGAACTGAAGTTTTCCTTTTTGAATTTTGCTAACGTCAAGCAAGTCGTTTACCAGGTTTTGCAATTTCATAATTGCTTCATCAGCTTTATTTACAAATTGCTTTACAGTTCCTGGTAATGCTTCTTTTTTGTAATTTCCAATAAGCTGCAAGTATCCTTTAAGACTGGTTAATGGTGTTTTTAACTCATGACTAGCGATTCCAATGAACTCATCTTTCTTTTCCATTGCACGCTTTTGATCTTCTATATCTGTGGCTGTTCCCACCCAAAACAAGATATCTCCATTCTCGCTTTTCAACGGATTAGCGCGGTTCAAATGCCAGCGATACCTTCCGTCAGCCGCTTTAATTCTATTTTCAACTTCAAAAATTTTACCGGTCTCAAGAGAATTAAAATATTTCTCAATAGTAAGCGGCAAATCATCAGGATGCACTACGGCTTTCCAGCCCAAATCGTTTGTTTCTTCTTTAGATAAGCCCGTATATTCAAACCAACGCTGATTATAATAATTGATAACTCCGTTTGGAAGATTAGTCCAGCTAATTTGTGAAATGTTATTTGACAACATTTTGAAGTGCTCTCTGCTTAAAAGCAACTCTTTTGTTCGCTCTTTAACTGTAGACTCAAGTTGATTGTTAAGCGCTATACTTACTTGCTGCGCTTCTTCAAGCTCCTGATTCTTTATTTTCAATAGCTTCTGAGAATCCTTTTGTGAAGATAAATCGGTTAGAATAATACTCATACACAAACCTTCATCCAATTCAAGAGTAGTTAACGACAACAAAAAGGGAATTGGTTGATTGTTAACATCTAAAAGATAGAGCTCACCCTTACTATCGCGCATCCATCCTGCTTCGAGCAATATCCTAAATCCTTCTTTTGACTCAGGTGGAATGAACTCAATAAAATGTAGCCCAATTACTTTTTCAAGCGGAAGCTTTACAGCATTGGCAAAACTGGAATTGCTGTAAACGATAACTCCCTCCCGGTTTAGAGTTACTGCACCCTCGTTCATCTTTTCGATAAAAACCCGGTAAGTTTGGTTAGCGTTTTTTAAAGTGTATAGCTGATGTCCTTCACTGTTCTGTACAATTAGGGCATCTACTTGTCCGGTGCGAATAGCCTCTATCGTATCATTTGCTTCCTCAAGTTGGGCCCGCAACTCTAGCATCTCTCTTTCCAGATCTTCAACTGTATTGTGTTTCAACATCTCAATCTATATACCTAGGCCTTTAAGCACTTTCTCAGTGTCAGATAAATCGCCAATGAACCTTCTTTCTGGTAATGGCATTTTTTTAACCAATAAAGGCAATGCAATAATTTGTTCACTTTCTGCCATCAGCGGCTGCTGATAGACATCTATAATTTCAAGTTCGTATCTACCTACAAGTTTTGTCTCGCAAATACTTTTGATATTAGTAATTGCTCGGGTAGAATTAGGAGAAGCCCCGGTTACGAATAATTTAAAGAAATAGGTTTCATCATTAACATACAGGCCGTAATCTTCTTGTTCGTCGTTTTCTTGCACTTTATTTATTTTAATGGCACTATGTTCAATCCTACCAACACCTTTTCTTCGTTTGATAAATCGCCTATTATTTTACGAATAGGAACCGGCACCTTTCTAACTAAGGTTGGCACGGCAAAAATCTGATCGCCTTCAGCTAGCTGCGGATGTAATAACAAATCAATAACTTCAATTTGATATTTACCTTTTAAATGCTCTTCGCAATATCTTTTTAGGTTAATTAAAGCGGTAACCGATTTAGGTGTTTTGCCAGCGATATAAAGCCTGAGTTCCCAGGTTTGTTCTTCTAGTTCCATATTATTTCTCTGAGTCTTTTTGACCCGATTCTCCCCTTCTGATCTTAGTCATTTCTTCGCGGTTCTTTTCGAGGATCTGTTTTTTTAACTCTTCTTCAAAGTATACTTTATTTAACTCCTCTTCAACCGATTCAAATTCCGATTGAAGATTTGAAATTTTAGACTCCAGCACTTTTCTTTTACGTAAAATTTCTCTGTCTTTCCTGCTGATTGCATGCCCATGCAACTCTAACCCGGCTGCCTCTTGCAACATTTGAGCTTCTCTGGAGGAGCCAACCATAATTCCATCCGGACCTAAATAAACGTCTACCAGTGTTAAGCCTTCGTTACTAATCACAAATTCGCGAACTTGATTTGAGTGCTTCATACCACGTGATTTCATAATGTACATTCCTCGATTACGCTCTCCATTATGCTCAATATCGCGAACCAGCAACCAGGCATCTACCAACGATGATACTCCTTCATCGGTTTGCTCATTTACAATGTTGTTGAGTGTTAATGCTGTAAACATCACAGTTACCTGCGATTGTTGTAAAAAATCTATAAGCCTGATCAGCATTGCCTTAACTTCACTTACAGACCCAACAGTAATCAGGTTTGTTATCGGATCCAAAATTAAAACATCAGGCTTAAACTTTTTAACCAGTTTATGGATGGCAACCAAATGCATTTCCAGGCCATACAAAGTTGGTCTGAAAGCATGAAATTCAAGCAAACCGGCTCCCACATGCTTCTGAAGGTCGAAGCCTATGGATTTCATGTTTCTCATAATTTGATTCGGAGATTCTTCAAACGCAAGATAAATACACTTCTTTTTATCAAGACAGGCTTGGTTGGCAAATGATGCTGCAATACTTGTCTTGCCTGTTCCGGCGGTACCTGACACTAATACACTGCTTCCTTTATAAAATCCTTTGCCCTCAAGCATTTGGTCGAGAGAGGGTATTCCGGAAGACACTCTTTCGGCAGATATTTCGCTATCTAGTTTTAGAGATGTAACGGGGAGTACAGAAAAACCTTCGTGGTCTATTAAAAACGGATACTCATTGGTTCCATGAACAGAACCGCGATATTTTACGATCCGCATTAAGCGGGTTGATATCTGATTTATAACCCGATGTTCTAATAAGATCACACAATCAGATACGTACTCCTCGAGTCCCTGGCGGGTCAAGGAACTTTCACCTCGCTCACCTGTGATAATGGCTGTAACACCCTTCTCTTTTAACCAGGTAAAAAGGCGTCTCAATTCTGCACGGAGAATGCCCTGGTTATTTAAGCTAGAAAACAAGTTTTCGATGGTATCTAAAACAACGCGCTTTGCGCCGATGCTATCAATGGCGTAACCCAAACGGATGAACAGACCGTCCAGGTCATACTCGCCAGTTTCCTCTATCTCGCTGCGTTCAATGTGAACATGATCAATCTTAACTTTTTTTTCAGCCTGAAGTTGCTTCAAATCAAAACCTATTGAAGCTACATTCATTTCAAGTTCACTAGCTTTCTCTTCAAAAGCAATAAACACTCCGGGCTCATTGAACTCGACCGCCCCCCTTACGATAAACTCAACAGATAATAACGTTTTGCCACATCCAGGGCCACCGCAAATTAATGTTGGTCTTCCTGCTGGCAGTCCGCCCTCTGTTATTTCGTCCAATCCGGTTATCCCGGTAGGGGTTTTTGGAAATTTATAATTTGCCATAAATGACGTTTGTAATAGGTATGGGAGTATTAATTTTGTATTAAATCCCCTAAAATATTAATTAAACACAATAATTTTAAAATAGTTTAACTGTTTTAATACTGCGCAACTGTATCTTAATCTAAGGTTAACAACCCTACCTGATTGTGATATCAGTTTATAAAAAAACCCTGCAGCAATGAGCTGCAAGGTTTCAATGAAAGTATTTAAGTAAACTAGTTAGGAATTATTTGTTTTTCAGCTTCAAAACTTTTCGACAGCCACTTTTTTGCTCTTTTTGAGTTTCTATCGGCTAATAAGTACATACACGGTACCAATATCAACGTTAAAAAAGTTGCGAAACTAAGACCGAAAATCATTGTCCATGACAATGGACCCCAGAAAGCAACACTGTCGCCACCGAAATAAATATGCGGGTTGCCGGTTGTAAACAAGGCGGCAAAATCAATATTTAATCCAACAGCTAAAGGAATCAAGCCCAACATTGTAGCGGTTGCAGTCAATAATACCGGAGTCATCCGGGTACGGCCGGCTTCAATAACAGCATCCTTAACAGACATGCCCTGTTCTATCATTAAATCGGTAAACTCTACCAATAAGATTCCATTACGAACAACGATACCCACTAGTGCAATAATACCAACACCGCACATTACAATAGACATTTCCATACCGAAAATGGCGAAGCCTAAGATTACCCCGATGAAGCAAAAGAGAATCTCTATCAGGATGATTATTGGTTTACTAATGGAGTTAAACTGGGTAACAAGGATAATTAGGATCAGTCCTAATGCTGTCAACAATGCACCTCCTAAAAACGCCATTGTTTCCATTTGTTCTTCCTGCTCTCCCGCCATGCGTACCGAAACACCGGCAGGTGCTTTAAATTGCTGAACTTCTTGTTCAATATTACCTACTACCTGGTTTGGGTTAAAGTCACCAAGAACATTGGAAGAAAGGATTATGACGCGTTTTTGTTGCTTCCTCTTTATTCCTCCGTAGGTATTTACATAATCAATTTCGGCAAATGAGGATAACGGCACTTGACGAATCATCCCTCCCATCGCCATATCACGATATGTGAATTTCATATTCCGGATAGCTTGAAGGTTGTTTCTTTGATCGTCCTTTACCCTTAAATTGATCTCATAATCTTCATTAACATCACGAAATTTAGAGACTTCTTTACCAAAAATGGCTGTACGTAAACTCGTTCCGATTAAACCGCTCGAAATACCTTCTCGGTTGGCTCGCTCGCGATCGATATCGAAAATGATCTCCGGCTTATTATTCTGGAAGTCAGATTTAAGCTCTTCAACTCCGGCGATTTGTTTAGCATCTAAGTATTTCTTTAAATTTGCAGCAGCTCTAACAAGTGAATCTAAATCGTCGCCTGTAAGTTCAATTGAAATAGGCTTGGCTGTTGGCGGGCCAGATTGTTCCTTAGTTACGGTTATCGCGGCTCCCGGGATACCCTTTAAGGCCGTACGAACTTTGTCCAGGTATGGTTGAGTGCTTTCGCCGTCTCGCTTACCGAATTCCACAAATGCCACAGTTACTTTACCTCTATTTGTGTAATTACCCTGATCTTCATCTTGAGGGTCGGTAACACCTACGGTAACATTTGAAATGATGGACGACACTAGCGGGTTACTTCTTCCTACAACTTTCGTTACCCTTTGCTCAACATCTCTTACCACTTCATTAGTATAGGCTTGGTCTGTTCCTATGGGCAATTGAACATATACATATAAGAAGTTTGGCTCAGAATCAGGAAAGAAAACGATTTTTTGAACTCCTGCTCCAACCAACGCTCCAAATAAAACAAAAGAGGCAATCAAAAGCACGAAAGTACCTACAAGAAGCTTTTTCGGACGCTCTACCGCCCAGGTCAACATCCGCGTGTATCTGTCCTGGAATCGGGGCCAGGTTACATTTTGGAAATGTTTAACAATGTTTGTCAGGAAGAAATGATTTAGCAGGTAAAGTATTGCCAACAATACTACAAAGTTCCCTATTCCAACGTTTACTAAATACCCAAGTACTGCCAGCACCGCCAAGATTATAAGTGTGCGTTTCACCGTGCGATCAAATGTAGGGCGGCCATGTTCATCATCGTGGTGCGGCTTCATAAAATCAACCGCAAACACAGGGTTAATGATATAGGCAACAACCAATGAAGCAAGCAAAGTCACTATCAAGGTTAAAGGAAGGAAGAACATAAACTCCCCGATTATTCCGGGCCAAACTAGCAAAGGAATAAATGGTGCAAGAGTGGTTAATGTGCCTGATAGTACTGGAAGAAAAACTTCACCCGCCGCTATTTTAGCTGCCTGTTTAATTGGAACTTTTCCATTATCGAATATTCGGTGCGTGTTTTCAATTACAACAATGGCGTCGTCAACTACAATCCCCAGTCCCAGAAGAAAAGAGAACAATACCATCATATTCATGGTGAAGCTGAAGCCTAACAATCCGCCGAGGGCAGGTAGTAATAAGAACGCTACAAACATTGAAAGCGGAACTGATAATGCGACAAATAAGGCGTTGGTAACCCCCATGAAAAACATCAGGATGATCGTTACCAAAATAAAACCGATGATAATCGTATTGATCAAATCGTGTAATGTCACACGGGTTTGATTAGATTGGTCACCAGTAATAGTTATATTTAAATCTTTAGGAAGAGAAGTTCCCTTCATTTCCTTAACCAGACTGTTTATTTTATCTGACGCCTCTATCAGATTTTCGCCCGCACGTTTTTTTACCTGTAGGGTGATTACGTTTTTCCCGTATAGCCGGGCATAACTCTCCTGTTCTTTAAATGAATCTTTTACCTCGGCTATATCTTTTAAATAAACTGCAGCCCCGGTAGGCGTTTTAACTATAATGTTACCTATCTCTTCTGCCGATTTAAAATCCTGTTTTACGTTAATATCGCGGCGAACGCCGTCCATTTTAACCGAACCTCCCGGGATTGTTAAATTTTCATATCCTACAGCAGCTTCAATATCGTTGAAGGATATCTGAGCAGCTCCCATTTTATTCAAATCAGCATTAATTTGAATCTCCGGATCTAATGCACCCACAAGGTCAACTTCAGAAATCTCCTTCATTCCCTCGATTTCATCTTTCAGATCATCAGCATATTCCTTTAACCGTTTCAGGTCGTAATCTCCAGACACGTTCACATACATGATCGGCAGGTCTGAAAGGTTGATGTCAAAAACCTGCGGGTCGTTCGGCAAATCCTGGGGCAAATCTTGTTCAGCTTTATCTACCGCATCTTTAACACGCTGTTTGGCTTCAGCGATGTCAATGTTCGTGTTAAATTCTGCCGTAATTAACGACATACTTTGTATCGAACTGGATGTAACTTTCTTCAAGCCCTCCTGCCCGCGCAATTGCTTCTCAATATGCTTGGTAACTAAATTCTCCATATTGGCAGGAGAAGTACCCGGATACAACGTATAAACCATGATTTTTGGAATCACAATCTCCGGGAAGTTTTCTTTAGGTAAATTATTATAGGCCATTATGCCCATAATGGTAACAATCAAAGTGAGCACATATATAGCCGTTTTATTTTCTATAGCCCAGCTCGATGGCCCAAATTCTTTATTTACGTCTTTCATTTTCTTTATGTTTAAGCGCGCTCATTTAAAACTTAACTGGTTCGCCCTCATTCAAATCCTGCATTCCATTTACTATCACCTTGTCGCCTTCTTTTAGTCCTACCAATATCTCGGCTTGACCCTCCGAGATTTTTCCGGTACGCACATTTACACGTTTGGCTTTGCCGTTTTCGGCTACATAAACGTAATCAGCTGTCTCAGATTTTTGAATGGCATTGAGAGGAACCGTAATTGCTTTTTCAATTTTATAATCAACAATACGAAGCACTGCAAGCATATTTGGGCGATATATAGCTTTAGCAGGAAGCTTAACTTCAACATTAAAACTTCTGGAAACAGGATCGATTACGCGTGAAGCGAAAGTCACTCTGGTCTTGATGCTGTCTGGTACATCTGGTATAATTACTTCTACCTCATCGCCTTGATTCACGCGGCTAGCGTATGATTCTGCCACAAGAGCCTTTACACGCAAATTATTTGTATTGACTACGGTGATTCCGGGCATACCCGGAGAAACCGCCTGGCCAAGCTTTAGTTCCATCCGATCAACCGTTCCGGAGATTGGAGATTTGATTCTGTAAAGCGATTGCTGCGAACGTAAAACCCCCATTTGACGCTCCAGACCTTCTTTCTGACTCTTAGCAGTGAGATACTGAACTTCGGTTCCTATCTTTTGATCCCAAAGGTTTTTCTGACGGCGAAATAATGATGTGGCCAACTCCATTTGCGTTTGCAATTGAGAGATGCTTTGACGCAGCACTTTATCATCCAATTGAGCTAAAGTCTGTCCGCGACCAACGCGCTGCCCTGCCGATACGAAGATTGCCGTGATTACACCAGGTGCTTCAGGGTTTACCTGGACATTTTCTTCAGCATCTACTTTTCCCTGAACTTCTACATAATTTTTAAAGGTTGCCGGGCTTAGTTCAATAACTGAAACGAAAGCTACTTCCTGCACGGTTTTGGTTCCAACTTCTTTTTCGAGCGCAGCTATTTTAACGTTTAAGTCATTGCGCTCCTTTTTATATTTCTCTAATTCTGCCTTTTTATCTTTTGGCTTGCCACAAGCAGCTATTACTAAAATTACTGCCAGATAAATTAAATGTTTCATATTCATATTGGTGATAAGGTTATTGGATACGTCCGTAAGCGTTGTCTAAATCTACTTTACTTACCAGAGCATCATACAATGCCTGGATATAATTATTTTCTGCTGTTTCTAATGCCGTTTGAGCCTGGGTAACTTCGATGCTTGAACCTACGCCTTCTTTGTATTTTATGCTGGATACGCGCAGCACTTCGCGGGCAAGGTCCATGTTGGCTCTTTGGTTACTTAAAGACTTTAAGCCATTCTGATATCTTATTTTGGATTGCTCCTGCTGAAGAAGGAACCCATTTTTTGCGATATTTAAGACATTATTGGTTTTCTGCAATTCGATTTGCGCCTGCTTAACTTGATAAGTCCTTTGAAAACCAGAAAATATCGGAACATTAAGTTGTAAACCAATAAAAACTGATGGTAAATTCATATCGAACAGATTGGAAAATTTAGCCGCTTGAAAAGAGTTCCCTGCGCTTCCTATTGCAGCCAGACTTGGCAAGGCAAGCGATTTTAATCTTTTCACATTCAGATCATTCAAACGAGCCTGTGTTTCTAATAAGCTGTATTCCACTCTATTTTTGTAAGCTGTGGTATCCACATTTACCGTTGAAGCCAAGTCTAGATTCACATCAGTAATTCTTTCTTTTACCGCTAAACTTTCCGTGATGGGCATACCCATTTGAAATTTTAAAAGTTGGTTAGCAAGAACCAACAAACGTTCGGTATTTTCCCTTGTAGTGTTTAAGTTATTATAAACTACTCTTAAGCGATCTAAATCGATTTTCTCAACAAATCCCTGCTTATTAAGCTCAGTTGTTTCTTTTAACTGCTGACCAAGTTGTTTAATGTTTGCATCGAGTAATTTCAATTGCTCGTTACTAACCAAAACTTGATATTATGCTTTTGTAACACCAACAGTGGTGGCAATT
>DASWMZ010000002.1:0-2523 GCA_036399495.1 Pedobacter sp. | reverse complement strand
TTGATAAGTTATGGGGCGATAATATTGAATTCACGGAAGGCCTTGGGCTTTTGCCGGATGTTATCATTGACCAGCATTTCATAAAGCGAAATCGTTACAACAGGCTTCTCTCAGCACTTGCCGAAAAGCCTGATTATGTTTGTATAGGAATAGATGAAGGAACAGCCATCATTGTAAAAGGTCAAAAAGCAACCGTTGCAGGCGAAAGCCAGGTGTTGAGGTTTGCCCGCCCAGAAGGAAATAAGAAAACATCAACAGGTCTCTTGAAATTTCAAAATATACAATTGGGAGTATTTACAGCAGGTGATGTAATAAGTCTGAAACCCTGAACAAAATTGTAATGGGTTCTGTTAGTTGCAACACCAACAATGCTAGCCTTGCAATCTACTGATGGCGAAGCCCTGCTCATCTTTTACAAAGCCTTCTCTATTGTGCTCTAATGCTGCCTTAGCGAACACTTATCTGACAGGCTTAACGCCTTCCTTCTTTAAAGAGTTACAAAAAAAAACAGAAGCTGGGTTTTCTGCTAATTAAAACACAGTGACTTTATTTATGGTTACCGCTTCCGGCAAAAAGGTTAACATATTTGATATTTGGTCAAAACCTAACCATTTGCCTGGGTTGGCACAGCCCTGTATTTTGTTACCGCTAAATGTATTTGTTCGGTCGTAAAAAATCCTACGAAGGTCATTGCGTCCCTATCAACATAAAATTCAGTGCAGGCAATTTCATGTTTGAACTCATACATCATTTGAAGCGATGGAAACAACAATATTGTTTGGATCTGTGAATTGATAGTCGGGGGCATATTCTATTGTACCAATAATCAAGCCCTTAGTTCGATCCCGTTTTATATCACGCTTCATACTGGTTAGGTGCGTGACACCGTTTCCAGTATTCGATCATAATAGAGATGGTTTTCTCCAGTTCTTCCATCGAAGCTTCTTTAATAAAAAAACCTTGCGCCGACATGCTATAGGCTTCTATCACTACATTTTTTGAGGCCGATGTAGTGAAGAACAGGTAAGGAATGCATTTGACCTGCAAGGCAGCGTCAGCATGGATCTTTCTTTTTAATTCGAGTCCGTTGAGGCGGGGCATGTTAATGTCTGAAAGGATAAGAAAGGGAATAGCGTCAGACTGGTTCAGGTAATCCAATGCTTTTTCAGATTCCAGAAAAAAAATGATCTCATTGCTGTAATTCAGTTTTTTGAAAATATCTGTCAATACTTCTTTGTCATCAAGATCATCTTCAATAATGATAATGGGGCCATTTTTGTTCATATAAAATTTTGGTGGTTAAAGCAGCGGCTCCTTACAGGTGCTTCGCTAAAGAAAAATAAGGGGATTAATGGTGGTTCTGCAACCTGTTGTTTTCTTCCATGCCTTCTTTTGTTATGGAATAAGTAATAGGTTTAGCACCGTTCAATACAAGTATATGCCCCCGAATGACCAATTGATGTAAAAGGTATTTCAACTGGCTAAGATCAGGCAGCAAGCCAAGATTTTCCGGCTTCGCAATGTCATCGATTGTTAATGTCCCATATCTTGAGAGGGTTGTCAGCAGTAAGTGGCGGGTTACAAAGTTCATAAATAGTCTATAAGGCCAGTTCTCTAAAATACAGGCATTCGGTTCAATGGTCAATACGTTGAAGCAGTTGGCATTTGGTTGGTGATTGCCTGCCATAGTAAAATGGCCATTTATGTAATGTAACACTATTTGAAACGATGTAGGTGCTAAGGCTTCACTTAACTATTCCTGTCTGTTCAAGAAAAGTTCAGTGTATTTCTGCCAATATAGGTAGTAATCAATACGGGGCATGATAATTGGCCTCTATACTTTAACTATCCCCTCCTTATTACTGCTATCATATAACCGAAAGCCTCCAGGCTGACTTATCACTCTTTTAAAAATAATTATGAAAAGAAATGTACTGTTTCTCCTGTCCGCCATTTGCTTAATGGCTACTCTTCCCGCTTTTTCGCAGAAATATAAATCTGCTTCCGATACCATAAAACTAAATAAAGAATGGGTTGAGGTCAGTAATGATATCGCTGAATTAACAGCAGAACTAACCATTGCACAAAATAACCTGCCGGGCTATAAGTCTAAAGCAGAAAAGGCCAAAACCGATGCACAAAGCACTGCGCAACAAAGCAGCGACCAGGCCTACAAAGCTACTAACGGCGACCTTGGTGATGCAAAGAGTGCAAAGAAGAAAGCCAAGAAAGCGCTCAATGATGCAGAAGATGCCAGCGACGCCAAAGACAACACAAAAAAACAGGAGAAGAAGATTGATAAACTGACAGATCAATTGCAAAAGAAGCAAAAGACCTTACAGGAGTTAGAGGAGATGCGTAATGCTATTCGCCTGATGCATCAATAGATTCCAATAGCAAGGAAACCATTTTCGTATGAAAGCCTCTGTGACTATCACCAATAGTAGTATACTTCCGTTCAACACCAATCCCCGATTGGTGTTGAACGTAAGTATACTACTATTGGGGATAGTCACAGGGGCT
>DASWMZ010000001.1:0-2562 GCA_036399495.1 Pedobacter sp. | reverse complement strand
TTTAACAACATCAACTTTAATTTTGCTAATTGACGGGTTTTGCTTCACTTCTTTAAGTAAAGACTCATCTCTCTTAGGAATGAAATGTTTCGTTCCATTATTATACCACACAATAGTGTCGCCATATTGAACTTCACCTTTAACGTTTAAAACGCAAAGTATCTCCATTGGTAGATCATAACGTGAGATCAATGCCGGGTCAGTGCTAGTCGCAATGTTATCAGCTAGGTTAGAAAATGCTAAATTATTTTTCCATATTTCAAGCTCTTTATTGTCTAACGAAGTTAATTTGTGGTACGTCCCTTCAAGATGAGCTCGATCTTTAAAATGTAGACGGCCATTTACTACAGCTATTTTATTGCTGTCAACTGAAGAGCTTTTCTTTGGAATAACATCTTCATTCTTCTTGCAAGATTGAAAAAATGCGGCAAAAATAGTAAGTGAAATTAAAAGCTTAATATATGTTTTCATTTGTCGTTTTGTTTTGGTTGTAGATATTGTGACGCAATATACAAATGATTTATTATAACGGGTAATACAAATGTAGAAGTTTGATAGATATTTATTTCATCAGATTGAGCATGAATTTGGTTATATATTTTATTAACTAGATGATAAAAATCTTGAAGACAAACGAAGAGATTGCTTCTGGCCGTTAGCGAGGTTACCAACAAAGGTGATTTATTACAGTCTTAAAAATCGATATTAAGCCTAAACAATGTCTCTGCGGGTAAAGGGAATAAAACACCGGTGGGCTAGTCGGTGGCAAGAAATTCACAGGCAAGTAATGGGCGAGTTTCAATGGCTGAAGAGATGTCACTTTGATTAATTGATAAATAGAAAATTATAAACCGCTTGATAATAGGACATAGTCAAAGTTGCAGCACTATCTCCTAAGTAAGTAAATGCAACGTAATATTTAGATTTCATGATTTTTTCAGGCATAATATATTAAAAGAGGGTAATGACATGCTAGAAAAACTCCATGGGGCTTATATTATAGGTTAATATCGAACCTCATCTGAAATTAAAAATATAGAATAAGACGTTTACGTCTCACTGATTTTAAATAATTTATATGGGAACGGTTGATGTTCCACCATCCTGTTTAGAAGTGTATCAAAAATAGAGTTAATGGATTTTAGTCTATTAAACCTAAAATTAAATTCATCTAGATAGGCCTGTAAATGCTGGCCTGTAACGCTATGATGTATACCTCTCATCCATCCTTTTATTAGCATAATATGTCTATGAAGAGGAGTAAAATTTTTACCCTTTTTGGAGGCTACTTGTCTTAAGTTTTTATAAGTTTTTTTCAAAGGTATATAGCCAAGCCATTTATCAGTCTTGATCTTAGCCGTTATTTCTATCTTTTCTGTAAAAAAAGACTTTAACTCCTTGCTTGACGAGTTGTTGATTACCTTGGCATAGGATCTGTATATCCCATGCTGATTCCTTTCTACAGCCATCACTACAAGCCTTTTCTTACCTTTTGATCTGCCTTGCTTCCCTTTCTCAGGTCCTCCTATCACAAATTCATCCACTTCAACACTTCCCTTAAGTTTATATTTACCACTACTTTTCATGGCTTGCGTCACCTTCCTTTTGAAAGCCCAACATGTAGGCTGTCGCAAGCCAAGCGTTCGGGATAGATGATGGGAAGAAGCACCTTTTTTATAGGTGGATACAGCAAATAAAATATGAAATGCCTTCACAAGCGAAAACTTAATCTTTTCAAACAAGGTGCCTCGTATCACAGACTCGTCATATTTGCATCTTGTACATCTTCGAGAATAATCACTCTTACCTTTGCAATAGTTCTCATGACTACATCGGCAGCATTTATAGCCATCTTTCCACTTTATATCTGCTAGGTATTTCAAGCAGGTCTCTTTACTATTAAATTTATTTGTAAACTCAATTACGTTTATACTATCAAACATTTTATCCTTCTATGGTTGGTTTCAAACCAATAGAACAAAATTTTTGGTGAGATCAATCCGTATTATTCTATAAATTTAATTTAAATCCAAACTGAATGAAATGATAGAGGTTTGTTCTGAAACTGATCTTCATCAGTTTCAGTTTGTCCTGCAACAACATTACGCATCCAGATCTATCGAAAGGAGAAAGTAGTTCTATCGGTTCATCTGTTAGAACTCTCTTTAGGACATAACATTGGATATATTTTATTTCTTCCATCCAATCTTTACAACGTGTGCCTTCAAGTCATCTATCAACAAAACTCCATGGGTCTTCAATTTTACACCGTCCAGGGTAAATCCAACTTCAGAGTCAGAGCCAACTATTTTCACTTCAATGGTGTACATGGTAGCATGAAAGCGGTATTGCATAGAAAAAGAGTTCCAGTCAGCTGGAATGCAAGGTTGGAAGTACAATAAGTTTCCTTCCCTTTTTAGACCAAGAAAAGATTCGACAATGAGCATATACATCCATCCGGCAGAACCAGTATACCAAGTCCAGCCGCCGCGGCCTGTATGAGGAGAAACTCCATAAACGTCAGCTGCCATTACATAGGGTTCGGCTTTGTAGCTGGCAATG